>NZ_CP035108.1:999184-1332245 GCF_004087915.1 Geovibrio thiophilus | reverse complement strand
GTGCATCCCGAGCATCAGCCGGACGCCTCTGAATCCAGCAGGGTCACGCCTACTGTTCTTGCAATACGCAAAATTGAAGACAGCGTGGTGAACATCCGCACGGAAAAAACCGTGGAAACAAATGTCAGCCCGTTCTTCAACGACCCGTTTTTTGACGATTTCTTCGGACTGCGCAAACGCAGCTACAAAACCCAGAGTCTTGGCTCGGGCGTTATGATCCGTGAGGACGGAACGGTGGTTACCAACTTCCATGTGGTAAAAGACGCCACAACTATTTTTGTTATCACCCGCGACAACGCCAATTACGAAGCGGAGTTTGTGGGCGGCGACGAATCCATAGACCTTGCGATACTGAAAATTAAAGATCAAACAAAGAAATTTCCGGCGGCGGCGCTCGGCACAAGCTCAGATATTATGTTGGGTGAACCGATAATTGCCATAGGCAATCCATACGGACTCAGCAGCTCAGTCACCACCGGAGTAATCAGCGCCACGGCAAGGATGATGAATATCGGAAATAACTACAGCGTATTCATACAGACTGACGCACTCATAAACCCCGGCAACTCAGGCGGTCCGCTGATTAATATAAACGGCGAGGTGATAGGCATAAACACCGCCATACACCGTCAGGCGCAGGGGATAGGCTTTTCGATTCCTATGGACACAATAAAGAGAGTTCTGCCGGAGATAATGAAAAGCGGAAAGCTCCGCCGCGGACATGTAGGCTTCACCGTTAAGGACACCGCCAAAGGTGAGGACATGATGCCCGTCATAGAATCCGTTGAAAAAGGCTCCAATGCCGAAGAGATAGGTCTTAAAGCCGGAGATGAAGTCGTTGAGGTCGGGGGCGTGCCCATAAACAGTGAAGAGGTAATGTACCACATCCTCCGCAGCTATCCCCCCGATTCATCCGTTGAAATAGGCATAAAAAGGGCTGACGGAACCTTTAAAGGGAGGCTTGTCCTCACTGAGAGACCCTCAGATTTCGGATTAATACATCTGGATACTAAATACGGTATTGCAGTGAGCGAGAAAGATGGTTATCTTACCGTGGCAAAAAGTGAGGGTACCAAGTATATCACCGTCGGCGACATAGTTGTTGCCCTTAACGGAACGGAGCTTGACAACCTAGAACAGCTCAGTCGGCTGATTGAGGATAATCAGGATAAGCCGTTCATCCTCACGGTGTACAGGGACGGCAGACTCTTGCAGATCAAGCTGAACCCTTGATCTTACAATGCAAAAAACTACATCCTGTGTTTTTTGCATACACGCTCGCGCCTTGCTAGGCAAGGCTTCGCTGCGCACGGCGGGCGGCACATCCATGTGCCTGAAAGCAGCAGCAAAGATTTGAATAAAGACAGTAAAAACAATATATCATATACGACAGGATGTACGGATTTTTGTTATATATAAGAGGTATTAATGAACAAGGCTTTTCTTGTGCTGGAAGACGGCACTGTGTTTGAAGGAAAAAGTTTCGGAGCGGACGGAACGTCTGAAGGTGAAGTGGTTTTCAACACCTCTATAACAGGTTATCAGGAAATACTCACAGATCCCTCCTACTACGGGCAGATGGTGGCTATGACTTACCCGCTGATAGGCAACTACGGCGTTAATGAAGAAGACTTCGAGGCATACCGCCCTTACCTCTCTGCGTTTATAGTAAAAGAGCACAGCAGAGTGCACTCCAACTACAGATCAAACGGCAGTCTGGGTGATTTCCTCAAAAAACACGGCGTAATCGGCATTGAAGACATAGATACGAGAAAGCTTGTCCGCCACATAAGGGAGAGAGGCTCCATGAACGCCGTCATATCCACTCAGACGGAGGACACTGAGGCGCTCAGAAAACAGGCGGCGGCTATCCAGACCATCGTCGGCAAAGACCTTGTGAAGGAAGTAACCTGTAAAGTCCCCTATGAATGGACACAGACAGGCTGGCAGCTGGGCACCGGCTACGGCACGCTTGAAAATCCCAAATACCACATTGCTGCCATTGACTTCGGCATAAAAAGAAACATTCTCCGCAACATGGCTGATCTCGGCTGCAAGGTTACGGTTGTTCCCGCCACTGCTAAAATTGAAGAGATAGACGCCCTCAAGCCTGACGGAGTCTTCCTTTCCAACGGTCCCGGCGACCCCGAAGCGGTTACGTACGGCATAGAGCTTACAAGACAGCTCATAGGCAAATACCCTATGTTCGGCATATGCCTCGGCAACCAGATCCTCGGACTTGCCCTCGGCGGAAAGACATACAAGCTGAAATTCGGTCACCACGGCGGCAACCAGCCTGTTATGGACAGCGAGACAGGCAGGGTGGAAATAACCGCCCAGAACCACTGCTTCGCCGTTGATATAGACAGCCTCGGAGATCAGGTTGAAGTAACGCACATGAACCTAAACGATAAAACCGTTGAAGGTCTGAAACATAAAAAATATCCGATATTCGCCGTTCAGTACCATCCGGAAAACGGTCCCGGACCGCACGACGCTACATACCTTTTCAAAAGGTTCACGGATATGATAGAGGAGAGCAAGGCGTAAGGCGATGGTAAAAAAAATCATCGCCGCCGTTGTAATTACAGCCGTTATAGCCTTTGCGGTCACCGCGGTTTTGGGTGTATGGATTGTAAAATCCGAAAAATTTCTGGAAACAACGGAAGTAACCCTTGAGCTTGACCTGCCGAAGAACGGAACCTTCAATCAGTTTTACGACAGGGTGTTCACCCATCTGAACACCCCGCCCTATTTCAGGGGATACCTCATTCATGTAAAAAAGGCGGACAGGCGGATTAAATACGGCTACTACCGTGCCGAAAACATGCTTCTCAGCGATTATCTGGAGAATATTTTCAAAGGAACACAGTCCACCCTTAAGATAACCATCCCTGAAGGCTACAACATACATGACATAGCCTCGGTACTTGAAAAGAGCAACATAATCGGTATTGACGATTTTCTGAAAACCGCTCTGGATGACGAGTTCATATTCAGGCTCACAGGAATCTCTGCCCCCACTATAGAGGGGTTTCTCTACCCCGATACATACTTTTTTCCGCCCTACACCAAGGCAGACTACATTATACGCACCATGTACGCCAACTTCCTGAACAATCTGCCGGAGGACTTCACCGAAAGAGCTGAGGAAAAGGGCTTAAGCTTTTATCAGGCTCTGACACTCGCCTCCATAGTTCAGAAGGAAACCTACATAGACGAAGAAGCGCAAACCGTGGCATCAGTCTTCTACAACAGGCTGAAAAAGCGAATGCGTCTTCAGGCAGACCCGACGATAATTTACGGAAAATACGCCGAGTTTGACGGAAACATACGCAAGGAAGACATAAGAGACGGTGAAAACCCATACAACACGTATATGATAAGAGGACTTCCCCCCACCCCCATCTCAAACCCCGACAGACAGTCACTGGAAGCGGCGGCTTACCCCGCTGTCACGGATTATCTTTTCTTTGTGGCAAAGCAGGACGGAACCCACGTTTTCACAAAAACATACGATGAACACCGCAGGCAGGTTTATCTGCATCAGATAAGACGGGAGCAGAAATGAGAGTAGCCGCCATAGACATAGGCTCAAACGCCGTAAGGCTTATTATAGCAGAGATTCAACACGGAGTGCTTACTGAGGTAATCCATTCCGACAGAATAATAACGAGGCTCGGTAACGGGATTAAGAATACAGGAAGGATCTCTGAGGAATCTGTCCTGAAAACACTTATAGCCTTACAGAAATTCGCAAAAGCAGCGGAAGAGCATAAGGCGGCGAAGCTCACAGCCGTTGCCACCAGCGCAGTGCGAGAGTGCTCCAACAGGGAGGATCTGCTCATTCCCGCAAAGGAGATAGGCATATCCGTAAATGTGATTGACGGCGAAACCGAAGCGGCGCTGGAGCTTGCCGGGGTTCAGTCCGGAATTGAAACTGGCGGACGCAGAACCCTTATCTTCGACATAGGCGGAGGCTCCACCGAATTCATATACACTGAGCCGAATGTGCCGGTAAAAGTTATGAGCATCCCTCTCGGTGTGGTAAAAATGGCGGACTCCTACAATTTCCGTGAACCCTGCATAGAAGAGCACATGGACAGAATACGCATACCGCTTTTTACGATCCTCAACGATGTAAAAAGAGAAATGGACTTTCAGCCCGAGCTTTTGATCGGCAGTGCGGGCACACCCACGACCCTAGCCGCCATTGATCTCAAAATGAAAGAATATGACTGGAAAAAAATAAACGGTTACCCCTTGAAAAAATCGAGGATAGAACAAATATTCATTGAGTTATGTTCACTCACGGCGGAGGAGAGGCTTCTTCTTCCCGGCATGGAGAAAGGGCGGGAGGATCTCCTGATACCCGGAACCCTTATCACGCTGGAGCTTATGTGCATGACGGGAATGGAAACACTCACTGTTTCAGACTTCGGTTTAAGGGAGGGTCTCGCTGTTGCAGCCGCAAACAATTAACCTCATAGCCACTCCGTTTATAACAGGCTTAGTGGGTTATGTTACTAACTGGCTTGCCATCAAAATGCTCTTCCGCCCCCACAGACGGAGATGGTACTCCTTCGGCTGGATAGGCGTAATTCCCCGCAACCGATCCAAGCTCGCTTCCAAAATAGGCATAATGGTGGGCGAAAAGCTCATCGGAGAGGAGGAGATCGCAAAGGCGGTCAAATCCGAAAATGTCCAGAACGCCATATCCGCCACAATCGAAAAAGAGCTTGAGAAATTCCTCAGAACAGACCACGGAAGCATAAGCGATATATTGGAAAAAATCGGTCTCCATGAGGAGACGGTTATAAAGAAGCTCACCGACCTTCTGGCGGATGAAGCAACCCTGAACAGCCTCAGCGAGGCTCTGGCGTCCATATCGGCACCCATGCTTGAGCGTCTGGCGGACACTGAAATCAGCACTCTTCTGCCTGACGGAGGGCTTGAGCCTGTCCTCAAAAAAGTTTTCACCGAAGGAAAATGGCAGCCCGCTGTTATAAATGAGCTCTCAAACAGGCTGAACAACCTTGTTCTCTCAGGAAAATCCTTCTCGGATCTCCTGCCGGACAAGCTCAATGAATCCACAGGCAAAATATCCGATTTTCTCACTGACAGAGCTCTGGATATTCTGGACAGGCTGTTCGAGGACGATGAATCCCGAAAAAAAGTTGCGGAAAGACTCACAAGCCTCAAGGACGGAATGTTCAGCGGCGGCGGGCTGGATCAGATTAAGCTCGGCTTTCTCAATATGTTTCTGAACGAGGACACCATAAACGACCTTGTGCAGGAGCACCTGCCCAAGCTGATAAGCGGGATAAAAGGCGACCCCGTCATGAAGCGCCGCATATCAAACGGAATAAAAGGCAAAATAGACGACTTTCTCCATAAACCCCTTTACGCACATGCAGGCAGGATAGGCTTTGAAACCATATACGAGGTAAGAGGCGACTATATCACCCGCATTCAGAAATATCTTTCCTCCGACGGATTCGCAGAAAGCATATCCAAGGCAGCCTGCGGCATGCTCACGGAACGCGGGGCAACAATAGGCTCCGCAGCGAAGATGATAGGCATAGACCTCAAAAACGGGGAAACAGCATCGGCACTCATAACAAGACTCGCCGGTTCCGGCGTGCTGAAAAGCACACTGCCGCATGCCATATACAAAATCCTCAAGGGAATACGCGCGGCAAACCTCTATGACGGCATGCCGAAGAAATCTTTTCTCGCTGTAAAAAATAAGCTTCTGGAGGAGATAAATATTCTTCTGGAGAAAAATGTTCCCGGACTTGTGCGCGCTGTGGATCTTCCGGGAATAGTGGAGAAAAAGATAAATACACTGAACCTGTATGAAGTTGAGGACATTCTATTTGACTTTATGAAGGATCAGTTCAAATGGATAAACAGGCTCGGCTTCGTGCTCGGGTTCCTGTTCGGTCTGATTCAGGTGGCTTTCTTCATCTTCCTTTGAGAAGGCAGTGCCTTATACGCAGGCTAACGAAAAATTACTTCTTGCAAAATGAGTTACAAATACAATATTCTGTCTACTAATTTATATGTAGTCTTTTACGGTGCTCGGTGAACAGTTTCAATATTCGGGAAATTATAGAGAAAGAGAGCGTCATAACGCACTTTCAGCCAATTATCAGCCTTAAGGAAAAACGGGTTGTGGGTATAGAAGCGCTCAGCAGAGGCGTCACGCCTGTCTGCGGGACTATTATACCCCCTTCAGCCATGTTTGAATCCGCCAAGGAAAACAACTGTCTGGTGGAGCTGGACAGACTCTGCCGAAAGAAAGCACTCCAGAATTTCCGGGAATTTGCCGAGAGCGAAGAGCTTATCCTCTTCATAAATCTTGATGCCTCCATACTGGACATGATCGAGATAAACGGAAAGTCGTGGACGAAATCCTTCGCGGATGAGGCGGGGATAGATTGCAGCATGATCGCTATAGAGATAGTCGAATCCCGGGTCGAGAAGAACGAAAACCTCGTCCATTTTGTAAACAAACACAAGGATTACGGTTTCTTTGTCACTCTGGACGACTTCGGAGCCTATCACTCCAACCTTGACCGGATAGTAAAATCTAAACCGAACATCATAAAGATAGACCGCTCGCTGATAGCGAACATGAACAACGATTACTACCAGCAGTCAATAGTCCGCTCCATAATTGAGCTCTCCCGCAAGATAGGCTCACTCACCCTCGCAGAAGGACTTGAAACCGAAGAAGACATCATCAAATGCTATGAACTCGGGGTAGACCTCTTTCAGGGCTTTTATTTCAGCGAGCCCATGTCAAATCTCAGCAGAATAAAGGAAAGCTGCAATGAGGAGATTGAGAAAATCTCAAAAAGCATCAAGCTTCACCTCAACGGCATCATAACCAGAAAACAGCAGCAGCATAAGCATTTTGAAGCAATTTTGGACAGGCTTGTGGATGAAATACGCGCGTCCGGTTCATCCGCGGGAGTAGATTTTTTGCAGGAAGTTGTAGACAAACATCAGGAAATAGAAAAAATATGTATTCTGGACAGTGAAGGCATGCAGACTGCTCAGGCAGTGAGCGTAAACTGTGTTTCCAAAAACGGATTCCACAGACTTTACTGGCCCGACACGGAAAATATGGATCATTCACTGAAAGATTATTATTATTTTCTGATGCGTCTTGATATAAAAAAGTTTTATACTGACCCGTTCATGTCTATACTGTCCGGCAGGCTGTGCAGAACAATGTCCTCCAGATACCTGCGCGGCGGAAAAGAGGAGGTTGTCTGCATAGACTTTGTGGAGATAGCCGCAAACATGAACTTTAATAAAAGCAGTTCGCTGTGAGCATGGTGAGTCATTTGAACTTTGATATAAAAGAAATACTGGCAAAAGAGTCCGTAATAACAGCCTTTCAGCCCATAATCAGCCTCAAACGAAAAAGGATAGTCGGTCTGGAAGCACTCACCAGAGGCTGCGATCCCGCAAATGACAGCATGATTCCCCCTAATCTCCTTTTTGAAGCCGCAGATGAAGCCGGAGTTACAATAGAGCTGGACAGGCTCTGCCGCAGAACAGCCATAAAAAACTACAGAAAAATTAAAAACCATAGAGATATAGTGCTGTTTCTGAATCTGAACACCTCCGTTCTCAATCAGGACTGCGAACTCCAGATGCGCACCAAAATATACGCCGATACCGAAGGCATAAATTACGGCAACATCGCGATGGAGATTGTTGAATCCGCAGTGGAAAACAACGCCAAGCTAATTGAAGTTATCGAAAAATACCGTGAGCTGGGCTTCTTTGTCGCTCTGGATGACTTCGGAGCGCTGCACTCAAACCTCAACAGACTTGTGATCACCAAGCCGGACATAATCAAAATTGACCGCTGCCTCGTAAATAATGTCAGCAAGAGCTACTACCAGCGCTCCATAATAAAATCGATCATAGAGCTCGCAAAGACAATCGGCTCACTTACCCTCGCAGAAGGACTTGAGGAGGAAGAGGACATCTTCACCTGCTATGAAATGGGCATAGACCTTTATCAGGGCTTTTACTTCGCAAGACCCGGCGAATTTGACGAAATCGCTGTGGAAGGCTGCATCAACAGGGTGCTTACCTGCGCAGATAAAATCAAAAAAAATATCGAAACATCCATAAATGAAAATAAAGAGAAGCATAAGGAAAACCAGAAGATAATCGAAGAGGTTGAGCGCAGGCTCAACAAACTGACAATAAAAGACTTTTTTCAGGAGTTTCAGGAAACCGCAAACGGTAACGATTCCGTGCAGTGCATCTACCTCCTTGACTCAAGCGGAACACAGATCGGACCCACAATCTGCGGCTGCGGCAAGAAATCACTGAAACAGAACCATTTTTTCAGACCGGCTGAGGAGCTGGATGATCATTCCCTCAAAGATTACTATTACTACATAAGCCACCTAGGGCTTGAGAGGTTCTACACCAATCCGTATATATCCCTCGCCTCCGGTCAGCTCTGCCGCACCGCGTCCTTTCGCACAAACGCAGGAGCGAAAAACTACATCGTCTGCATAGACTTCATAGAGCAGAAGCTGGATATTCAGGTCTAAAGAACAGGTCCCAGAGTGCGGCACACACCCTCAAACACCCTCACTGCGAAGGGACGGGCTTTCACTGCCTTAAGTTCAACCTCCTCCGAATGATTGAGGTAATAACGGACAAGCTTCTCCACATCCTCGGCAAACGCGCCGGAATAAGCCACTATATTAAGCTCGAAGTTTATCTTGAAGCTCCTGCCGTCCATGTTGGATGAGCCTGTGATCACAAAATAATCATCTATAACAACAATCTTGGCATGAAGCATTATGCCTTTTGTCTCGTGTATCCTCACGCCGTTTTCTATAAGCTCTTCATAATAAGAACGCCCGGCGGCAGCGGCAAGGGGCTGATTGTTTTTGCCGGGGAGAATTACCGTGACATCTATCCCCTGACGGCTGATATTTTTCAGTGTTTCGATTACGGGCTGATCCGGCACAAGGTAAGGAGTAACGATCACAACCGATTTCCTCGCCCTGTTCAGCGTGCTGAAAAGCGTGCTGTATATCAGCGGACGGGGCATATGCGGACCGGACGGCACAACCTGAACCGTGGTATCCCCTCCACGCTCCACCTGAGCGCTTTTTATGAGTTCCTCTATGCTTTCTCCGGTGGCGAAAAGCCAGTCCTCAGCGAAAACCTCTTCCACAGGGTAAACCGCATCGCCTCCGAAGGAGAGATGAGCGTCGAACCATTTTCTGTTGCCGAAAAACCCGCCCATATACTCTTTGCCAATGTTCATTCCGCCTGTGTAGCATACTCTGCCGTCGATTATAGCTATCTTGCGGTGGTTGCGGAAATTCATCCTCGAAACTGTCTTAAACCCGAAAGGGGGATGGAACACGGCGATATTCACTTTGCTCTTCTTAAGCCTTCTGTATGTCCCGCTCAGAGTGAAGCCGAAGGAGCCGAAGCCGTCCACAAGCAGGTAAACCTTCACGCCTCTCTCAGCGGTTTCCATGAGAAGATCCGCAAAAAACTTCCCCGCAAAATCGTTTCTGAAAACGTAATATTCCATGAGAACATACTTTTCTGCCGAGCCTATATCCTCGCCGAGAAGGGAGTATTTCTCACCGCCGCCTATGATAAGCTTCAGATTGCTGCACATGTGGGGCACAACGCCGGTTATTTTTTCCACAAGAGCGCCAAGCCCGCTTTTGTCAAACTCTTCATCATGCTTAACGTATTTTTTAAGGTCTATGGAACGGTATGATTTAAACTTCTTCTCCAGCATCCTTTTCAGCCTCGGGTTACCGAGAAGGATGTACATCACGGCGCCTATGAACGGAAACAGCACCACCACCATAAGCCATGAGAAGTTTGCCCTCGCCTCCCTCCTGCCGGAGAGAATCACAAGGACAAGTATAAGCGAAATAACTTCCCCCAGATGCTGAAAAAATAAATCAAAATATGCGGTCATTTCCCGAATGAATCTCCCTGACGCAGTCCCTTTTCACGCATTACGCTTTTGAGAAGATTAATAAACTCATTCTTGGAGATTTCCCACTTAGGCGCAATCAGCGTATCCCCTGCGGCATCCCCCATGAGACGCGCGATGACAGTCTCCTCCGGCAGAAGAGCAATGCACTCCGCCAGAACATCCGCATATTCACGCACGTCCATAACCTTGATTTTACCCTGATTATAAATATTTTCAAGCTCCGTATCCTTCACTATGTGAAGATGGTGGAACTTTACGGAATGCACCCCGCAGGCTGCGGCAAAACGCACTGTTTCCAGCATGTCTGCTTTTGTATCGTTAGGCAGACCAAGGATGATGTGAGCGCAGGACTTTATTCCCCTTGCAGCGGTCTTCCGCACCGCATCGGCGAAATCCTCCGCCGTGTGTCCGCGGTTTATTATGCGCAGTGTCTCAGGGTTTGAGGATTGCAGACCATACTCAACAACCACTTCGTATTTTTTGTTTAATTCCGCCAGATAATCCAGCTTTTCATCGTCCACGGTGTCGGGGCGGGTTCCTATATGAACAGACACTATGCCGTCTTCAATGAGGGCACTTTCAATTTTTGTCCTTATCTCATCAATAGTGCCGTAAGTATTTGAGTATGATTGAAAATATATAATATAAGCGTTGATGTTCCTGCGTTTAAGCGCCTCAATGCGCTTCTTCACCTGCTCCGTAATCCCGCCCGCCGATGCGCCGGAGAAGGATTCATTGTTGCAGTAAATGCACCCTGAATGCCCCTTGGTTCCGTCCCTGTTGGGGCATGTGAAGCCCGCATCCACGGGAACTTTCCACACCTTCCGTCCGAAACGGCGGCGGAGATAGGTATTCAGATCGAGGTACAGATTATCTGTCATCATTTTCCCCAAATACTAATTCCCCATAATAATTATACAATACAATATTTGACTATATACCAATCTTTTACTTTGAAAAGATTTATAATTTACAAATAAACTCAAAATTGGGAAAATATATGTTTTTATCCCGCAGGATAATTTAGTCGAAAAGCTGAGAAGCTATTAGTATTTAAAAACTACAGTAAAACAAATAACCACATAAATGACTAACAATAAACATCTACTAATTTAGTATTTATTAGTATTTAACTGTATCATCTTCAATCAATTTCCCTTCTTGTATTTGTTGCTATAATATCTTACATTAACTCAAACTGTATCCGGAGCGCAAAAATGGCTTTAAAACCCGAACTTATAGAAGTGCTGGCATGCCCCAAATGCAAAACAGGCGTGAGAGTATCCAAAAACGGCAAAGCGATAGTCTGTGACGCATGCAGGCTCGTTTACGAGATAAAGGACGACATTCCCGTTATGCTTATTGACGAAGCCAAGCAGGTTGAAAACACGGAAGAGTATTAATCATGGAAATTCTTAATTCCGCCTCCATGTCTGAGGCGGACAGACTCACCATTCAGGAAACGGGGATTCCCTCTGCCGTATTGATGGAAAATGCCGCTGCTGCCGTTTTTGACTACATCAGCTCCCTTGAGATCCCCAAGGACAGGATAGCCATAGCCGCGGGCTCCGGCAACAACGGCGGAGACGGCTTCGCCCTCGCCCGACGTCTGGCGAATGCTGGCTGCATTGTAGATGTATTTGTCTGTCAGCCTGAAAAACTCAAAGGCGACGCAAAGCTGAACTACGATATTCTGCTGAAATTCCCCGTAAGCGTTATAGAGCTTGAGGATGAGGCTCCCCTTTTCGATTCATACGACATAACAGTTGACGCCATCTTCGGCACAGGATTCAAAGGCGAAGTCACAGGCTTTTACGCCGAACTTATCGAATCAATCAACGAAACATCAAACTTCGTGCTTTCAATAGATATACCAAGCGGGCTTTCCGGCAGTTCCCATAATGTAAACGGCATATGCGTTGACGCTGACGCCACAGTGACATTCTGCCGCCCGAAAATACCCCACTGTATGTACCCCGCCAAAAAATTCTGCGGCGAAGTGGCTGTGACAGACATATCCATACCTGATTTCAATGTGGAAGCCGTGGCAGACAGGCTTTATCTTGTTACCGAAGCTCTCCTTCCCCGTCTGAGCAAACGTGAAACCGACTCCCACAAGGGAACCTACGGACACGCGGTGATCGCCGGAGGTTCCGCAGGAAAAACAGGCGCCGCCGTTATGGCGTCAATCTCCTGCTCCGCGGCGGGCGCAGGGCTTGTAACCTGCATGATACCGGCAGGACTGAACTACACAGCGGAGGTCGGAGCCCTTGAGATAATGAGCTTCCCCGTGGGGATAGAAGACCACTTCAAAGCCGAAGGAGCGGAGGAAGCGGCAGATTTCCTCGAAGGAAAAAGCGCTCTCGCCATCGGACCCGGAATAGGAAGAAAGGACGGCACGGGCGCATTCGTCCGTGAGATACTGTCCAAAAGCACACTTCCTGCCGTGATCGATGCGGACGGGCTGTATCACCTTGACAAGGAAACGCTCCAGACACTCAAAGGACATGCGGTGCTGACACCGCACATAGGAGAATTTGCCCGCATGACAGGGCTTTCCGTTGAGGAAGTTCAGGCAGACAGGCTGAACCTCGCCCGCACATTCGCCGCTCAGTACGGTATTGTGCTTGTGCTGAAAAGCGCAGATACGATAATAGCGACTCCCGAAAGAATGACCTTCATAAATATAAGCGGCTCCCCCGCACTCGCCAAAGGCGGCAGCGGAGACTGCCTGACTGGGCTGATAACAGGCTTCATTTCCCAAGGATACGAACCGGCGGAGGCGGCTGTTCTAGGCTGCTACATCCTCGGCGCCGCTGCCCGCAGAGCATCCGAAGGCAGTAGCGAAAGAAGCGTTATGACCACGGATGTGATAAACGAAATCGGAGCGGTGATAGGTGAACTTGAAGATTAGCACATCATCCCCCGAAGAAACCGCAGAAACGGCAAAAAGCCTTATAAACGAGCTCACAGGAAAGACTGTTCTCCTCAACGGAAATCTGGGGGCGGGCAAAACAACCTTCGTAAAAGCGTTCGCACAAGCCTCCGGTTGCAGAGAGGAGGGCTCAAGCCCCACTTTTACCCTGATGCAGAGATACAGAGGCGAAACGGATATTCTTCACTTTGACCTTTACAGGCTCAACCACTTTGAGGAACTGGAAACAATCGGCTTTTTTGAAACCATGGATGAAAAGGCGACCAAGTTTATTGAGTGGGCGGAAAAGTTCAAGCTGGAAGATGAGCTTGAAAGTTTTGTAATAATTGATATAAAAAATCTCGGCGGCGATAAGAGAGAGCTGCTAATAAAGGAATAGATATGATACCCAAATACTGCCCCTACTGCGGGGACCAGAAACTTGAAGAGCTTGAGCCGACAGAAGTCGCCATAGACAACATGATATGGACTATATATCATTACGAATGCCAGTTCTGCGGCGAGCTTTTCGACCGCATAATTCCGGAAGGCGAGCTTGAGTGGGACAGCATAACCCCTGATGATCTTGACGCGCTGATAGATGACGATGACAAACCCAAAGGGTACCCGCATTAACAGATCCGGAAACCTCTCTGAAGAGGATGTAAACAAAATACTCATCGTTAAAAACGGTCTGGAGGATCTGAACCTGATTATTCAGGAGATTGAGCACACTTACCGGATACTCGACGATGAGGCATTATCAGACGATGAAAAAGCATTGAACAAAAGAAGACTGAAAGCGCTGGAAAAGCTCATGGCGGACATAAACGCCAAGGTCAACACAGCTATAGACAGAGAAATTGATAAATCAAAATTTTCATAATATACGGAGCTGAGAATAATGCCGAAAGAAATACCCACGCGAATCGACCCGAAGGAATTTGAAGCAGACATTTACGCGGAATGGATAAAGGATAACAGGTTTCATGCGAATGAAAATTCCGGAAAACCCGCCTATTCCATAGTAATACCTCCGCCAAACGTCACAGGCTCGCTTCACATGGGGCATGCGCTGAACAATACTTTGCAGGATATTCTCATCCGCTATCACCGTCTTGCGGGTTTTGAAGCCCTATGGATGCCCGGAACGGATCACGCAGGGATCGCCACACAGAATGTGGTGGAAAAACAGCTCGCTGCCGAAGGAACAGACAGGCACGCCCTCGGGCGTGACGCTTTCATAGAAAGAGTATGGAAATGGCGTACGGAATCAGGCGGAACAATCATAAACCAGCTTAAACGCCTCGGCTGTTCCTGCGACTGGGAGCGTGAGCGCTTCACAATGGACGAAGGGCTCAGCGCCGCAGTCCGCAAGGTATTTGTGACTCTGTATAAGGAAGGGCTGATCTACCGCTCGGACTATATTGTAAACTGGTGCCCCAGATGCCATACCGCCCTCAGCGACCTTGAGGTTGAGCACGAAGACACCGAAGGCGCCTTCTATCAGATCCTTTACCCTGTCAAAGACAGCGATATAAAACTCACAGTAGCCACAACCAGACCTGAAACAATGCTGGGTGATACAGCAGTTGCCGTTCATCCGGAAGATGAAAGATACAGACACCTCATAGGCAAAACCGTTATCCTGCCCCTGATGAACCGTGAGATACCCGTAATCGGCGATGAATACGTTGATATGGAAATGGGAACAGGCTGCCTGAAAGTTACCCCCGCTCACGATCCCAACGACTTTGAAATAGGCAGAAGGCATGACCTTCCTGCTGTCAAGGTAATGGACGAAAGCGGCAAAATAAACGCCAACGGCGGGCAGTTCGCAGGGCTGGACAGGTTCGTCGCCAGAAAGCAGGTCATTGATGAGCTGGACAGGCTCGGTCTCTTCGTAAAAAAAGATGCTCACATGCACAGCGTCGGTCACTGCCAGAGATGCACTACAATTGTTGAACCCACAATCTCCAAACAGTGGTTCGTGAAGATAAAGCCTCTGGCGGAAAAAGCCATTGAGGGCGTGGAAACGGGCGACATTAAAATCTACCCCGAATCATGGAAAAACACATACTACGAATGGATGTACAACATCCGTGACTGGTGCATCAGCCGCCAGATATGGTGGGGGCACAGAATTCCCGCGTGGTACTGCGCAGGATGCGGAGAGATTATAGTAGAGACGGAAGACCCCGACACATGCCCGAAATGCGGCAGCGCCAGCCTCACTCAGGATCCTGACGTTCTGGATACATGGTTCTCCTCCGCCCTCTGGCCTTTTTCAACCATGGGCTGGCCGGAAAAAACCAAAACACTGGAAAAATTCTACCCTACCTCCTGCCTTGTTACAGGGTTCGACATCCTGTTCTTCTGGGTGGCAAGGATGATAATGGACGGGTATAAGTTCATGGATGAAAAGCCTTTTAAAGAGGTTTATCTCCATGCCCTCGTGCGTGATCAGCACGGGCAGAAAATGAGCAAATCAAAGGGGAACGTAATAGATCCCTTGGTGATGATAGATAAATTCGGAGCGGATTCCTTCCGCTTCACTCTCGCCGCGTTTGCCGCTCAGGGGCGTGATATAAAAATGTCCGAAGAGCGCATAGACGGTTACAGAAACTTTGTGAACAAGATATGGAACGCCTCAAGGTTCATCATGATGAATTTTGAGGATGGCGCTCCCCTGCCCCCTGCGGACAGGCTGAAAATTGAAGATAAATGGATTCTCATGAACCTCCGCAAAACAGCGGAGCAGACAGCCGAAGCCATCAAGAAATACGACTTCAACGAAGGAGCGCTGAGCATATACAGCTTCTTCTGGCATAAGTTCTGCGACTGGTACATAGAGTTCATCAAGCCCAGAATCTACAATGAGGAGACCAAAGCGGACGCAATGGCAGTGGCGGCTTACGTTCTTGAAAAATCTCTGATTATCCTTCATCCGTTCATGCCCTTTGTGACGGAGTATATCTATAAAATGCTCACAGGCAGACAGTCAGTAATGGCTGAAACCTATCCCGAGCCGGACTTCACATGGCAGACGGAAATGGAGGAGACGGACGCAGTTATTGAGCTTGTGAGCCTTATCCGAAACGTGCGGGGCGAATATAATGTTTCCATGTCCAAGCAGCTTAAGGCATGGGTAAAAACAGACAGCGCCAAGACAAAAGAGCTCTTCACCCACGCCAAAGACAGGGTAATAAACCTCGCAAGGCTTGAGAGCATGGACTTCACCGATGCGGAACCCGCCGACTCCGTAGCGAACATTGCCGGCAGTTTCACTGTCTATGTTCCCCTTCAGGGTCTTATAGATGTGGAGGCAGAGATCAAAAAACTTGAGAAAGAGCAGAAAGCGGTGGAAAAAGATCTCAATGTGTACGGCGGCAAGCTGAAAAACGAGAAGTATCTCGCCAATGCTGCACCTGAGATCATTGAAAAAGACAAAAAGAAATTTGAAGAGGTCTCAACCCTTGCCGCTAAGATAGAAGAAAACCTCAGGAGACTGAAAAGCCAATGCTGATAAACGGATACACCAGAAGGCTCATACAGCTTGCCCTCGATGAGGACATAGGAACAGGCGACCTCACGGCGGGAGCGTTTGAGTCCTTCAAATCTCAGGCGACTTTTAACTTCATAGCCAAGGAAAACTGCATCATCTGCGGAACCAAGGTTGCGCAGGAGGTTTATTTCATGCTTGATCACGAAGTGAAGGTGGAGTTCTCCGTAAAAGACGGCGACCGCATTACGGAACGCCGTATAATCGGTCAGGTCACCGGACCGGCAAGCTCGATTCTCACGGGTGAAAGAACTTCGCTTAACTTCCTCCAGAGGCTTTCAGGGGTTGCCACCAACACGGCAAAATACGTTGAAGCTCTGGGAGATTCCAAAATTAAAATACTCGACACCCGCAAAACAACTCCGGGCTGGCGCAGGATAGAGAAATACGCCGTCAAGACAGGCGGCGGCTGGAACCACAGGCTCGGTCTCTTCGACGGCGTAATGCTTAAGGACAACCATGTGGACGCTGCGGGCAGCATCACGGGAGCCGTTAAAAACGTTCGCCGGTTCATTCCCACCACCGTAAAGGTGGAGGTGGAAACCCGTAACCTCAAGGAGGTTGAAGAGGCAGTGGAAGCCGGAGCGGACATAATAATGCTTGATAACTTTGACATTCCGGCAATTCAGGAAGCTGTCAGAGTCATTGATAAAAGAGCAAAAATTGAGGTATCGGGCGGCGTAACCCTTGAGTTTCTGAAACAGCTCAGAGACGTGGATGTGGACTATGTTTCCATAGGCGCCCTCACCCATCAGGCGACAGGAGTCGACATAAGCCTTAAAATGCGGGGTTAGATTTGAAAAAGGCTCGCTTCTTCGACGGTAAAAGTATTCTGGTTTTCGGCATAATCGCCCTTGCCTTCTATACACTCTGGCAGAGCAGGTTTAATGAAGCTCTGCCGGAAGGTTATAAGGCGGAAAAGCTGGAGTTTCGGACCCTTGAAGGGCAAACTTTCACTACAGATGAAATAGGAATACCGGTCATGCTTGTGTTCCTCAACACAAAAACCTTCTTCACCAGCAATATATATCCTAACCTGATAATGAAGGCGGTTCCTGAACTGAAACTGATTGAGCAGGCAGGCTACATGAAGCTGATTGTGGTCACGGATGTTGAGCAGACGCCCGAATCGGTCAAAAAACTACTCGGACGGAATAAGTATAAAATCCTTGAAAATAGCATCTATTTGAGTAATACTGAACTATTGTCAGGCTACTTCGGTGTTCGGAGCTGGCCTCATTTTTTTCTGATGGACAGGAACAACACAATACTTTACCAAGATAAAGTTCCCTCCGTGGATAAGATTATTCGCATACTTAAAGGAGTATAAATGCAGGACTTTTTCAACTTTCAGGATATTAAGGAAGAATATGACGTAGTGATTCTCGGCGCGGGTCCTGCGGGTCTTACCGCTGCGATGTACGCAGCCAGAGACAATCTCAGTACCCTTTTGCTCGAAAAGCAGTTCCCCGGCGGTCAGGTCGCAACCACCGAATTTGTGGAAAACTATCCGGGGTTTCCTGAAGGGCTCATGGGAGCTGATTTAAGCGAGAAAATGTACGCCCATGCGGAAAAATTCGGCGTTGTGATCCGCGCTGCGGAATGTCAGAACATAGAAGTTAAGGGTGACTATAAATACCTTACAATAAAAAACCTCTCCTTTCAGATAAAGGCTAAAGCTCTTATTCTCTGTCTCGGCGCACACTGGAAAAGGCTTGATGTAACAGGTGAAAACAGATTTTTTGGGCGCGGTGTGTCTTTCTGCGCCACCTGTGACGGCTCCTTCTACAAAGACAAGGAAATTGCCGTAATCGGCGGCGGCGATTCTGCCGTTGAGGAAGGTCTGTACCTTACGAAATTCGCCAGCAAAGTAACCATAATCCATCGCAGGGACAAGCTGCGCGCGGCAAAAATATATCAGGACAGAGCACTCAAACATGAAAAAATGAGCTTCATATGGGATACTGTGGTAACAGCGGTGAACGGCGACCAGAAAGTGAGCTCAGTATCTCTGAAAAACCTGAAAACAGGCGAAGAATCAGAGCTTGAGGTAGCGGGCATCTTCGTTTTCATAGGTCAGACGGCGGATACAGAACTTGTCAAAGATCTTATCAAGCTTGACGAAAGCGGCTTTATAGTGGCGGATGAAACCACCGAAACCAGCGTTCCGGGCATTTTTGCCGCAGGCGATGTGCGCTGGAAACCCCTAAGGCAGATCACAACGGCAGTGGCTGACGGCTCGGTAGCCGCCAAGGCAGCCGGAAAATACATCGGCGAAGTATTTGAACAATAATATACGGAGTTGACATATGAAAAAGGCGTTTCTTGTTTTCCTTGCGGTTTTACTTATGACGAATCTGGCTCATGCGCAGACAAAAGTCAGCAGAATAGTTGTGACCACAGGCATAGAAAACAAAGAGCCTGCGGACAATGTGAGCACCGTCGGCGGCGGCATGCAGGACATCTACTGCTTTACCGAAATCCAGACGGATGAGTACCCCACCGAAATAACCCACATCTGGATACATGAAAAAAACATTGAGGCGGAAGTCAAGCTCTTCATTGGCTCCCCGAAATGGAGAACATACAGCTCCAAAACCATCAGCCCCGATAAAACAGGGGAGTGGAAAGTGGAGATATACGCCCAGAGCGGTCAGCTTATAGACTCTGTAGACTTTAAGGTTAATGAGCAGTAACCCTCTTCTCAGCTTTGTCCCCACACCCGTGGGTAATCTGGGCGATATAACAATACGGGCTGTTGCCGCCCTGCGCGCGGCGGATATTGTCTTCGCCGAAGACACCAGAACAGCTCTTAAACTTCTCAGCCACCTTGAAATCAAGGTTAAAATCGAATCATTCCACAAGGATAACGAGAAAAAAACCATTCACCGTGTTATGGAACTGCTCGGCGAGGGTAAAAAAATCGCCGTTATCAGCGAAGCGGGCTCCCCCTGTATATCAGACCCGGGAATGTACCTCAGCGCCGCCCTGCGTGAAGCGAATATACAGTTTGAGGCTCTGCCCGGGGCGACTGCGTTTGTTCCTGCGCTCACTCTCTCCGGATTTGACACCTCTGATTTCTACTTTCACGGTTTTTTGCCCCATAAGCTGTCTGAAAAGAAGGGTGAAATTGAAAAACTCAAAACGATAAACAGCCTCATTGTCTTCTATGAATCCCCTCACAGGGTTGCTGAAACTCTTAAGCTCCTCATTGATAATTTCCCCGTCCCTGTCTCACTCAGCAGGGAGATAAGCAAACTCCACGAGGAAACCCTCCTGATAAGCACCGAAGAGGATATAAACGCCCTCATGCTGAAGGGTGAGTTTGTTCTGGTGGTAAACAACCGCAGAGAGGAAGAAAAGGAAGAGAAAGAGGATTTCAGGGAACTGGCGGAAACCCTGATAAAGGAGGGGCTGTCCGCCAAGGACTGCCTGACTGTTCTGAAAGCCTTGGGTGTTAAAAGAAACGCAGCCTACTCAGCCATTAACGAAATTATAAACCGCTGAACCCACAAGAAATATATTCAGCACGGCAAGCAGAGCCATGAAGGTTATCTGTTTTTTTCTGATGAGCTTATTATCAAGCTTCGCAATATTTCCCTGAAGCTCCGCATTCACATTCGATTTAACCAGTTCGGTAAATTCAGCAAAATTTCTGAAATATGATGATACGAAAACAAACTTTTCTGCATCCGAAAGGATAAGGATAGCCCGCATTTTCAGCAGTATTACGCCTATCTCCTCAAGGGCGCTGAGCTTTATGGATTTTCTGCCGTATACGGTGAAGAGGCGCACCTCATCATCCTCAACCTCAAGCCGCCTGAAATACAGCGATATAAAGTTGAACAGTGTAAAACCGACCACAATAGCGGCAATGACCCATTTTGCCCCGTTCATTCCGCTGAAAACATGTGAAACAGAAAAAATAACAGACGACACTATCAGAAGAAAAGAAAGCACAACAGCAGAGGTTCCGACTCTATAAACCGTCAATTTCGAGCTCCAGCGGGAGTTTCAGCAGGAAGTTCCCGCTCTTGGCTTCCAGCTCTCCCATTTCGTTGTAGACCATGCGGATATTATCACTTTTCAGCGCAACCATCAACCTTATAGCGGCACCTCTGAAATCATCGGGGTATTTCGTCATATAGTTGTTAATATGGTTCATCAGCCTCTGGTCATGGTAGTTCAGCAGAAAGTACAGCATTTTATAGTAGTCGAAATACCTGTCCTGATAACCCAGATTCTCAAGGGCGGAGAAAGACGCCTCGGCGTTCACGAAGTCCTCAAGCCATATAAAATAGTAAAGCGAAGCCTTGTAGAGCTCCGGATACCTGAAATCCACATTGTTGAGCCTTTGCAGGTAATAAAGCGCCCTTCTGCTGTCGCCCATGTATACCTGATAGTAGAAAAGCTCCTTGAGTATGACATTATCATTAATATAGTCGTCATCATCGATGCCTGTGAGCTGTTTAGACTTTTTAACCTGAAGATAGGCACGCATAAACTTGTAAAATCTGTCTGTGATCGTATCCGGATTCTGCACAGGCTCTTTGTTCTCCAGAAGAGCCAGCAAATCCCGCAGGCTTGTTCCGCGGAAAATCCTGTCGCTCCTGAGATCTTCCAGCCTGTCCGCTCCCTGCCCGCTGAGATATTCGGAAAGAGTGAGCAGAGCCCTGAGGAAGCCGTCTTCCGGCTTGCGTTTGCCTATATCCTCTATCACTCTTCTGTAGTCACCGACACCCATATCCGCAAGATATTTGGTGTAGTAGATAATATTGGGAACCTTCTCCCTGTCGTCCCTGACATCCTCCGCGCGGTCACGCACAAGGTTGTATTCCTGATAGGCTCCGTTAGCGTCCCCCCTCATCTTCATGCAGACTGCCTTGGCTAGATAAGCGGGAAAATTGTAGCGGTTCTGGAGGATGGAATTGTCGAAAAACTTCTCCGCCTGCTCCGGTCTGCCCATGGCGAGGTTCACCAGCCCTATATTGTAAAGGGTGTACGGATTGTTGCCGAGAAGGGTGTTTGCCTGAGTGAATTCACGCAGGGCATCCTGATAGGCATACGCAAGGAACAGGGTAACCCCTTTGTTGTTTTGAGCTATGCCCTCTGAGAACCGAACAGATTTTTGCAGCTCCTCAAGGGCGAGAAGCTTATCATCCTGCTGAAGCAGCTTGTAGCCGAGAGCAACGAAACTCAGCATCTCGTCCGGCTCTATGAGCAGCGGGTAAAGCACGGTGGAGAGAATGTCCTCAAAGTCCCCGTTGAATCTGTATGAAAAATTCATGTCGTCAAGCACCGGATCAAGATGCAGCGCTATCTGCGGATGCCTGCTTATACGCAGATCCCGGGTGAGAGCATCGTTTAAGTGCACCTTAAGCTCGGTAAGCTTCTTCGTGTTCCAGAGGTTCACCGTTTTATACCAGAAATACTCAGGCTTGAAATCGTCTATGAGGTCGCCGACACGAATGGCATCGTTATAGTTTCGGTATTTCATCATTATATAGGCACGGTAGACGTAGTAATCGTTGTCTGTTTCGGGCGGAACCTGATCCAGAAGCTTCTGCGCGGGAAGCATGCTTCCGGAGTATATGTGGTACATGGCACTCGCCAGACTCACGTAAGGTGACGGGGCGCGGGAAAACACAAGCCTGCGCACCTCTTCTCCCTTGTTTTCATAAACCAGCGAGTGCTTGGCGTACATATACATCAGAGCGTCATCATTAATTGCCCTGAAACCGGCGAGAATAAGCTCTCCCGCCTGTCTGTACTCGCCCAAGGCAAGAAGTATGTTGTAGTCGGTTATATAGTATGCGGTCTCCTGCGGGTATTCCGCGAGAAGTCCGGTCATTACCTCGTGGGCGGTGTTCAGTGACCCGCTTTTGAAAAGCGCTGTGGCGTACCTGTGCCTGTAATCCCTGTCCTTATTCATGTCGGTGAGTTTTTTCAGGGCAGCGGCTTCCTCTGCGTAGCTTTTAAGCATGTAAAAGTTTCTGGCAAGGAGCTCATAAACCTCTTCGGTCGGGTTAAATTTTTCTGCCAGATGCAGATTGGCAACGGAAGTTCGGTAATCGTCCGTTCTGAAATAAGCGGTGCCAAGGTTGAAATAGTCCGTATAATTTTTATATTCCAGACCCTCTATTATTTTAATGCCGCTTTCAAACTCGCCTATGCTGAGAAGAAAGTAGGCGTAGTTTGACATGACAAACCTTGATTTTCCGTCCTTTTTGAGAGCTTCCTCATACAGAACCGTGGCGCGTGCGGTCTCGCCTTTTCTAAGGTAAATATTAGCCATATTCACAAGAAGCTTGCCCGATGCCCTGTCCTTGAGGAGCTCTGCCATGTAGAGTTCCGCCTCGTCCAGCTTGCCGGTTTGAAGAAGAACGACGGCAAGGTTTATATACCCTTCGGTAAATTTGGGGTCTTCTTCAATGGACTTTCTGAAATATTCTTCACTTTTATCAATATCACCAAGCAGATAATAGCTCACACCCATATTATAGAACGCAACGGAACGGTTGATTTTCAGACCTTCCTCATATTTGGCTATGGCCTGTTCAAAGTTCCCCTGCAAAAAGAGATTGTTCCCTTCCTCTATACCCTGATCCTGCTCTGCCACGGCGACGCCGGAGATTGGCTGACTGTCGGTGAAGTTGTCTTCAATCAGCTTTATCCGCTCCTCTTCGGAGCAGGAAATCACTGCAAGAACAAGGAAAAGAAAAAATCCCGCAAGGTACGGACTGTAAAGCTTCAGCACTGCTCTGGCTGCACTTATATTCATTTCCTGTAATCATACTTGCCCATAAACACACTTATGGCGCTGTCATTGAAATCGTCCGTTTTTTTTAAATATTAATTCTTTTTTATTAAATCAGATTTTTCATAACCTGCTTCACTTTTAAAATTTGCGCAACATTAATATTGAAGACGCTCCATATGCGTGTTATCTTTAAGTATATATATTTCATATATAAATCATAGAGACATCAATTGATTCAGAAGCAAATTCAAATATCAGGAGAAAGCAATGAAGAAACTTACCGCATTTATCGTTACGGGGCTGCTGCTCCTCACCGCCGCTGCGTCGTTTGCCGAAGGGCTTGATGATGTGAAAAAGAAGGGCGAGCTGACCTTCTCTCTCACCGGTCAGTACCCTCCTTTCAATTTTGTTGACGACAAAAACACAGTAACAGGCTTTGACGTGGAAATAGGCAAGGCGGTAGCTGAGCGGATCGGCGTTACAGGCAAACCTGTAACCACCGCGTGGGACGGAATAATAGCAGGGCTCATCGCCTCCAAATATGATCTGATCTGCGGAAGCATGGCAATAACAGAACAAAGACTTAAGTCAATCGACTTCTCAGACCCGTATTACAGAAGCGGGGCGCAGATATTCGCCGGAAACAGCTCTGACATAGGTTCCTCTGCCGATCTGGACGGTAAAAAAATCGGCGTAACCCTTGGCACAACATATGAGCAGTGGGTGCGGGAAAACATAAAGGGTGCTGAAATAAAAACTTATAAAGGCGTGCCGGATATGATCCTCGAAACCGCCACAGGCAGGATAGATGCTTTTGTGACGGATAAAATAGTCGGCGCTATGGCGATAAGAGATAAAAATGCGCCCCTTAAGCTTGTAGGCGGGCTGCTTTATGAGGAAAGAATGGGAATAGCCATGCTCAAGGGCAACCCGAAACTGAAAAATGCCGTAAACAAAGCACTGGCAGACATGAAGAACGACGGCACGTACGAAAAAATAAGCATGAAATGGCTGGGCATCGATGCCAGATAATAAACACCTGAAACCTGAGGGAGCCTCTTATGCTTGACTGGGGAATAATGGTGCATTACTTTCCCTTTCTGCTTCAGGGAGCGGTTCTGACACTGAAAATATCAGTATTCGCCCTGATTCTGGGGTTCATTTTCGGAATATCAGCCGCGCTTCTCAAACTTTCCAAAAATCCTCTTCTGAGAAGCGCGGCGGGTTTTTACATCTGGATCATCCGCTCGACTCCGCTCCTTGTTCAGCTTTTCCTCATTTATTTCGGTCTGCCGCAGCTCGGCATCGATCTGGGCTCTTTTTTCTCAGGGGTTCTGGGGCTTGCGCTTAACATAGGCGCTTACAACGCTGAGGCGATAAGGGGCGGCATAATATCTGTTCCATCAGGACAGATGGAGGCCTCCCGAAGCCTCGGCATGTCATCCAGACTCGCCATGCGCAGGATAATACTCCCGCAGGCTATGCGTATCGCTCTGCCTTCGCTGGGGAATAATTTTATTATTCTCATCAAGGACACCTCACTGGTGTCCACCATCACTCTCGTTGAGCTCACACTCACCGCCCAGCGGCTCATAGGCTCAACCTACAAGCCGTTTGAGATGTATCTTATGGCGGCGTTCCTGTATGCGGTGCTCACCACGGCGACAAGCCTCGTGCTTGGGCGTGTGGAAAAAAGAATGGCTTACTGAAAAGGAGGGCACGGATGACGGAACAGATAATGGTGCAGATGCAAAATCTGCATAAATACTTCGGTGAGAATGAAGTGCTGCAAGGCATAGACATAAGTGTGGCAAAAAGTGAGGTTGTGGCGGTAATAGGTCCCAGCGGCTCCGGCAAAAGCACCCTGCTGAGATGCGTAAATTATCTGGAAGAACCCACAGAAGGAGAGATTTTTATTGAGGGGAATCTCCTTAATGTCAAAGGAATGCGGCGCAAGGAATTTCAAAGGCATTTAAACCGCATCCGCACAAAGGTGGGCATGGTTTTTCAGCAGTTCAACCTTTTTCCGCATATGACAGTGCTTGAAAACGTGATTGAGGCTCCGGTGCATGTGCTGAAAAAGCCCAGAAAACAGGCTGAAAAAGCAGCGGAAGAGATTCTGGAAAAGGTCGGCATGCTGGAAAAACGGGACGCATATCCGAAAACACTCTCCGGCGGGCAGAAGCAGAGGGTGGCAATAGCCCGTGCCCTTGCCATGGAGCCTGATATAATGCTTTTTGACGAAGCAACCTCAGCCCTTGATCCGGAGCTTGTCGGCGAAGTTCTCAAGACCATGGAGGACTTGGCAAAAGAAGGCATGACCATGATAGTAGTCACCCATGAAATGGACTTCGCCAGACGTGTTGCGGACAGAGTGGTGTTCATAGCGGAAGGGAAAATAGTCGAACAGGGAAAGCCGGAAAAGATATTTGCGGAACCCGACGAAGAAAGAACAAAACAATTTCTAGGAACTTTTATCAACGGCTTCCGGTCATAAAAACAAAAAGGCAGAAGCAAGCGTCACTTCTGCCTTTTAAACCGCCGCCGGTTTGAACAATCAGCGGCATATAACTAATATATGCTCATTATAAAAAAAATCAATAAATATTAAACATTCTGATATTACGGATAAAATTACGCCATAACCTTATCATCTATGGCTTTGTTCGCAAGTCTGTCCGCCAGTTTGTTCTGCTCTCTCGGTACATGGTTAAAAGAAAATTTTGTTCCCTGAATGGTTTTAATCAGCTCAAGGCGTATCAGACCCAGAGTTTCGTTCTTCACCTTGTATTCGCCTTTCATCTGCTTGACAATCAGCTCGGAATCCAGATAAAAATTTATCTCGGAGGGATTCATCAACTTGGCTCTGCGGGCGGCTTCCAGCACAGCTTTGTACTCAGCGACATTGTTTGTGGCATGACCTATGTAGAGGCAGCCCTCTTCAAGAACTGCGCCTTCTCCGTTCAGAATAACAAATCCGCAGCCTGCCTCGCCGGGGTTTCCCCTTGAGGCTCCGTCGGAAAAAACCTTAAGCATCATTGACTAATCATCATTAAGCGCATAAAGAAAACGCTGGCAGTTGGGACACTGGTGAAGAGCCTTGCCTTTTTTCACTTCAACATAAAGCTGGGGGGGAACTTTGATATAACATCCTGTGCAGATTTCATCGGTTACTCTGACTATGGCGAGGTTGTTTCTGGCGTGTCTTACTCTTTCGTATTTGGATATAATTGATTTTTTAACCACCGTCTGAGCTTCTTCCCTTTTGGTTTTGAGCTCGGTGAGTTCGGTGTTTGCTTCGGAGTCTTCTTCGCTTTTCTGTGTTTCTTTTTCCTCAAGGCTTGCCTTGAGCTCGATCTCTTTGGTCTCAAGCTCCTCAACCTTTTTCTGTGAGGCATTCACCGTATCCTGAAGCTCCAGAATCCTGTATTCACCCTCGTTGACGTTCTTTTTCAGTATATCAAGCTCTTTAAGAACGGCTTCATATTCCTTGTTGTTTTTAACATTAGGAAGTTTTGACTGCGCCTTGTCCAGCAGCGCCTTGTTCTCTGCGCATTCTTTTGTGAGTTTCCTGAGAACCTCCGTGTCCGCCAGATGCTTGGTTTTTACCGTTTCGCACTCGGTACTGACACTTTCAAATTCGTTCCTCACATCTTTAAGAAAGCCCGGAACCTGAGAAACCTTCGTTTCCAGTTCGGCAATTCTGTTGTCCAGCTTTTGCAGTTCAATAAGCTGTTCCACTTCTTGGAGCATTGATCACCTCATATATTTTATTGGAGAACTCTCTTCAATAATTACTGTTTCTATGCCTAATTCTTTGTTTATCCTTTCCGCCAGATGCTCCATGTAGCATCTCTCTGTCTCAAAGTGACCCGCGTCCACAAGGCACACACCTGCTTCGTATGCGTCCAGCGCTTCGTGGTGCTTCATATCCCCCGTGAGGAGAAGCTTAACGCCGCTCTGCTTCCACATGGAGGCGCCGCTGCCTGTTATTATGCCGAAACCGGTAAATTTCGTGTCAAGGGGGAAGCCGTTATAGCGAACCGATTCACAGCCGAGCTTGGTTCTGACAATTTCCAGAAATTCGCCCAGAGTAAATTCATGCCCGAAGGAGCAGCTCCTGCCGAGAGAAAATTCCGTGCCTATTTCCATTTTATAAACATCGTAGGCGACCTCTTCATAAGGATGAACCTTTTTGACTTCCTCTATGAGCCTGCTGAGATTAGGAGCCGTAACCACAGTTTCGATGCGGAACTCCTCAACCCTTTCCAGCTCGTCCTTTTTACCTATGAACGGGTTTGCGCCCTCCATAGGGAGGAAGGTTCCCGTACCTTCAATATTGAATGTCACCTTTGAGTAATTGCCGATGATTCCGGCTCCGGCTCTGTCTATGGCGTCACGCACCGCTTCCTCATGCCCTTTGGGAACAAAAACCGCGAACTTATACCAGTTTTCCTTCCCTTCCTTCACGAGACCGCCTCTTACTGACGCGCCGAGTTTTTCTGCCAGATAGTCATTTAAACTGAAGTCCGCAAGGTCTGCGGAAGTGTGGTATGAAATGATGCTGAGGTTTGCCTGAACCGCTTTTATGATTTTGCGCCCCAGTGCGTTTGAGGAATTTATGCTTTTAAGTTTGTCAAAAAAAAGGGGGTGATGAGTAATAAGTAACTCACACCCCGCATCAATTGCTTTGTTTATCGCCCCTTCGCTGGGATCCAGCGCCAGAGCTGCCCTTCGGGTCTCCGTCTCCGGACTGAGGCAGATTTGCAGTCCGGAATTATCCCAAGAATACTGTCTGGACTGACACACTGCATTTTTTTCAAGAAAAGCGATTACGTTTTTTATGCTGCTGCTCATAATTTTATTTAGAAAAAAATGGGCCAACTAGGAATCGAACCTAGGACCTCCCGGTTATGAGCCGGAGGCTCTAGCCAACTGAGCTATTGGCCCTTTATCCCGTTAAAAACGAGAAGGTTGTTTTACTTAAATATTAAAGCTTTGTCAAGAGCTATTCTACAAAAGTTTTAAGAATTCTGCTTCTGGTAGGATGACGCAGTTTTCTTAAAGCTTTAGCCTCAATCTGCCTGATACGCTCACGGGTTACACTGAACTGCTTGCCCACTTCCTCAAGGGTGTGGTCGGACTCGCAGTCGATGCCGAAACGCAGCTTGAGAACGTTTGCCTCGCGCTGTGACAGTGTATTGAGTATCTGCTTGGTATGTTCACGCAGCTTCAGGTACATGACCTCGTCTGCGGGGTTTGTGGCGCTCTTGTCTTCGATAAAGTCACCAAGGCTGCTGTCCTCATCCTCGCCTATGGGCGTTTCCAGAGAGACGGGTTCCTTGGCTATCTTCATAACCTTTTTGATCTTTTCCACGGGTATATCCATCTTCTTGGATATTTCCTCGGGGGTGGGCTCCCTGCCGTAATCCTGCTGGAGCTGGCGGGTGATCTTCATCATCTTGTTTATGGTCTCTATCATATGCACGGGGATACGGATGGTGCGCGCCTGATCCGCTATTGCCCTTGTGATAGCCTGACGAATCCACCACGTGGCGTATGTGGAGAACTTGTAGCCTCGTTTATACTCGAACTTCTCAACAGCCTTCATAAGCCCTATGTTCCCTTCCTGAATAAGGTCAAGGAACTGCAAGCCTCTGTTTGTGTATTTTTTGGCGATAGAAACAACAAGACGCAGGTTAGCCTCTATAAGCTTGCTTTTCGCGTTCTCTGTCTCTCTCTCGCCGAGAAGAAGCCCTTCGTATATGAGTTCAAGCTCCTGTTTGTCGCAGCCGAGTTTCTTGTATTCCTTAAGAAGAGTGTCACGCGCCTTGGAGAATTTTTTGACGACAAGCTCTTTCTCTCCGGCGGATTTGCCGGTTTCCTCACATGCTTTTGTGATCTCCTCATCGGTAATCTCAAGAGGGTCCTTGGAGGCGGTGATCTTCATAAGCTTGAGCAGCTTGCGTATATCGCTCTGAGAGTCGATGACTCTGGAGTACATCTCTCTTATATCGTTTGCAATCTGGCATATTTTGGAGTAGTTGACCTTGATCTCAAGGAGCTTTTCCGTGATTTCATCCACGGTAGACTGCCTGTGTCTGTTGACATCGATCATGTCTTCCACATTGATCGAACCGTCCTTGATTCTGGCGGCAAGGTCAATGTTCTCTTTGAGCTTCTGGGTTATATCCTCAAAAATGCAGACAAACTGAGCGCGCATCTGCGCTTCCCTGTCTTCGGCAGCTTCCGCTGCCGCGCTTTTGGCTCTCTCTATCTCTTCAACGGCTTCGGCAACAGTCTTCTGGGGGGCGGCTTCCTCGGTTTTTTCCTCGGCGCCCTCTTCAGCGTCACTGAAGCTGTCTTCCTCAGCCTCTTCGTGCTCTGCTTCAGCTTCGTGCTCGGCATCATCAAAGTCTATTTCACCGGATTCAAAGTCAAGTTCGTCGTCCACATCCACTATGTCTTTCAGCCTCATGGAGCCGTCATTTATCGCCTCGGCTATCTCCATGATCTTCTTGGCGGTGGTGGGGAAAAGCAGAACGCTTCTGATTACCTTGCTTTGTCCGTCTTCTATTTCCCTTGCGACCTGAATCTCCTCTTCCCTGTTAAGAAGCGGAATGTTGCCCATCTCCTTAAGGTAAAGGCGCACGGGATCATCCGTGCTCATAGTGTCCTCAACGCCGGATTTCAGCGCAGACAGAACCTCATCATCCTCATCGGCTTCATCATCTTCATCATCTGCGGAAAGAAGGCTGCTGTTCTTGGATTTGGAATCTATAACATCGATCTTAAGCTGAGCCAGAAGCATGAGTATTTCGTCAATGAACTCTGCCGAACTCATCTCTTCCGGAAGGATGTCGTTTATCTCGTCAAAAGTGAGAAATCCCTTCTCTTTCCCCAGTGCGATAATCTGTTTAACTTCCGGGGTCTTAATCTTTTTCGACATCTACCCTAAACCTCCGATTTCTTATCAATAACTTCGTTCCGAACGACACTGTTCTGAAGACGGAGCAGTTCCATCTTCTCTTCAAACGAGGTCGCTTCGGATATTTTTTTAGTCATGTTTTTTTTGAAAGCAGGCATTGCGTTGCTGATGATCTTACCCCTGTTTTCCATTGCGGAACGGTAATAATCTTCCTGAGACTCTTGCTGGATACGCATTTCAGCAATATCCTCACCCACTTCGGGATCATTGACAAGAATCTCGATACTACCACCTTCATTAAAAACTTCAACTAGTTTCTTAAAAATTTTTCGCGCCACCGGATCGTGAAAATAGGACTCGGCGACACCTTCGGCAAGTCTCTGCCCCAAGTCTTCGGGAAGCTGGAACAGGCTTGAGAGGTAATGCCTCTCGCATATATAATTCAGTCCTGCTGAATTGGTCTTCTTTAAGTTAGTTTTGGCAAGAGAAAGATCAACATCTTTTTTCATAATGTCAGGGTCAACTTCAAAGCGCTTCGCGACAGCTTCAAGGTAATGTGATTTCCGGTACGGATCCTTTATCCGCATCAGTTTCTCTTTAATTCTGCCTAAATGTATGAGCTTTCTGTTAAAGTCGCTGGACTTCGCTCTAAGCAGATCCACGGTGTACAAAAACAGATCCTTCTTTGCGTCCAGAAGCTTTTCAAATTCCTTCGCGCCCTTCTGCAAAAGAAACGTGTCGGGGTCTTCCCCCTTGGGGAGAAAGACGGCGTAGGGGAAAAAATTGGACTCAAGAAAAATGTCCAGCGTTTTAAGAGCCGCCTTGAAGCCTGCCTCATCACCGTCAAACAGGAGCACAATCTCCTGAGCATAGCGTTTAAGCTGATCCACATGCTCCTTGGTGAGCGCAGTTCCCATAGTCGCCACTGAGTTTCCGTAGCCCTTTTCCACCATTCGCATCACATCAAAGTAGCCTTCTGTGATTATGCAGGTTTCGGTTTTTTTTATCTTGTCCTTCGCCTTGTCAAAGTTGTAGAGAATTTCTCTCTTTCTGAACGCCTCAGTCTCAGGAGAGTTCATATATTTCGGCATGGAGCCGTCCATGGAACGCCCGGAGAAGCCCACGACCTTTCCTGTTATACTCCTTATAGGGAAGGATAATCTGTTGAAAAAACGCATCCGCACGCCGTACTGCCCCTCAACAAAAAGACCCGACGCCAAGAGAACATCCTTGCCGTACCTCTTGAGGTAAGGTTCAGTGTCCAGACGGAGCGGAAAGTAGCCCAGACCGAACTCCTCCACTATTGCATCGGGAAATTTGCGGGAGGTGATGTATTCCCTCGCCTCTTTTCCTTCGGCGGAGAGCAGCCTGCGCTTTGTTTCCAGCAGAATATCCTCATGCAGACCGATTATGCCGCTGCGCTTGGAATCGTCTTTGCCTGTAGCCACACTTATACCATAGCGCTCTGCAAGGAACATAACCGCATCCGTGAAGCTCAGGTTATGAAAACGGGAAACAAATGTTATGGCGTTCCCCCCTGCCCCGCAGCCGAAGCAGTAAAACAGGTTTTTCTCCGGATTAACGTTGAACGACGGAGTCTTCTCCCCGTGGAACGGGCAGAGACCTTTATAGCTGTTTCCGGTTTTTTTAAGCTGAACAGCCTCTCCGACAATGTCGACAATGTCCGCTGAACTCAGAACCTCTTCGACAACCGTATCGGGAATTTTCATATATAGAATATACCTCTTAATTTAATAACTTAAATCCGCACATCCTGTCGGATTTAAGTACACGCTCGCGCCGAAACAAGTTCGGCTTCGCTTCGCACGGCGCATTCCCGTCCTTGGGAATGTTAATAACTTAAATCCGCACATCCTGTCGGATTTAAGTACACGCTCGCGCCGAAACAAGTTCGGCTTCGCTTCGCACGGCGCATTCCCGTCCTTGGGAATGTTAATAACTTAAATCCGCACATCCTGTCGGATTTAAGTACACGCTCGCGCCGAAACAAGTTCGGCTTCGCTTCGCACGGCGCATTCCCGTCCTTGGGAATGTTAATAACTTAAATCCGCACATCCTGTCGGATACTGCCGATGCCGAACAAATACGACATGAACATGAACCTTTATCATCTCAAACGAATCTGGGAAAGCAGGAAGAAGTAATTATCGGCAGATGAATGAATATCTTCATACTTTATATAATATAGACAAAGGATCCTATTTCAAATATATTTTAACATGCTTTTTATAAACGGTCTCAATATCGGAATAAAAAATTCCGGAAAAACCATACATATTTTGCGTGATGTTTCCCTCAGTGTTCAGAAAGGAGAAATCCTCGGAATCGGCGGCGAATCAGGCTCCGGCAAAACGATTCTCGCCAAAACTGTTCTGGGGCTTCTCAGCCGTCCGGTACGGAAGCTTTCCGGCGAAATCATTTTTGAGGGAAAGCCTCTCGAAACCGAGAAAGACTTCCGCTCAGTGCGGGGCAAAAATGTCTCAATGATTTTCCAGAACCCCACCGCCTCCCTCAACCCCGTCATGAAGATCGGCACACAGATAACAGAGGCGATCCGTGCTGCGGACAAAAGCATCGGCAAGGCGGAAGCACGCAGAAAAGCCGAACAGCTTCTCAGAGAGGTTGAGATAGATTATCCCTCGGAAAGGCTTGAAAGTTATCCGCACCAGCTTTCCGGCGGGATGAACCAGAGAGCGATGATAGCCATCGCCCTTGCCAGCAACCCCGAGCTGCTAATTGCCGACGAGCCCACAACAGCGCTTGATGTCACCATACAGAAGCAGATTATAGATCTTCTCCTCAAGCTCAACAAAGAGAAGCACCTGTCCATCATATTCATAACTCACGATCTCTCGCTGATGCAGGCAATCTCTCACAGATGCGTAATCCTTTACGCAGGCGAAATAATGGAAAAAACAGACTCGGAAAACCTGAGAGAAAACAGAATCCGCCATCCGTACACCTTCAGCCTGAAAAAATGCCTGCCCACTCTGGAGGAGAAGAATGAACAGCTCTACTCCATTCCGGGCGTGATTGATAAAAACACGGAAGAGTATGACAACTCATGCGTTTTTCATAAACGCTGTTTCAACAGGATTGATAAATGCCTCACTGAAAAGCCAAAGCTGACGGAAAACCGCCCCTTCGCCTGCCATAACCCGCTCTAAACCGCAATGCTTTTCCACTTGCCCCGCAGGAAGACCCTGACCAATAGCCCGGCTCTCACAGCGCTTTCCAGCGCAGCGACCAGATAAACCCAGAAAAGCGCAATGCCCATCCACACCATCACGGCTGCGGGCAGAACACGCAGAAGCCATATGCAGGCGGTGTTCACAATGAATGTCGTTCTTGTGTCTCCCGCCCCTCTCAGCGCGCCGCTCATCACGAAAAAGATTCCCAGCGGAATCTGGCTTAAGCCCATTATCCGCAGGTATTCCGCCGCGGATTCCACAGTGGGCGCGTCCGTGGTAAACATCCGTGCCAAGGGTACAGGGAACAGGAACATCATAAGCCCCACAGCGCCCATAAACGCACAGGCGGCAACTGTCGCAGCCATGGCATCCTTCTCAGCCTCTTCCGGTTCACCTGCCCCAAGATGCCTGCCGGTGAGCGCCATTGTAGCCACTATGAAGCCGACACCGGGCATAAAGGCAATGCCCTCTATCCGCAGACCAATCTGATAACCGGCGAGTGCCTCTGTTCCGTATCTCGCCACCAGAGCGGAGAGCACGATATATGTAGGAAAGGTCATCATCCTCTCCATCCAAGTGGGAAAGCCCACTTTGAGCGCCCTGCGGAGCAGATCGCCGGAAAAACGCATTACGAAATCGATCTCCTTTCTGATGAAGCACAGATAAGCGTAGATAAAAAATTCCAGAATCCTTGCGATTACAGTGGCATAGGCAACGCCCGCCACACCGAGAGCAGGAAAACCCCATGCGCCGAAGATAAGGGCATAGTCCAGCAGAAAATTGACTATATTGCCGAAAATACCTATATAAAAAGGTATTTTTGTTTTACCGTATGCGTTCAGGCTGCTGTAGAGCACCCCTTGGGCAAACAGAATAGGGATAGAGAAGGAGTATATTTTCATATAAACCGAACCTATAGCCTCTATCTCAGCGCTCATACCGAGAATATGAAACAATACATGGGATTTGAAATAGCCCATAATAAACAGCGGCACGGAAAAACCGAGCGCCAGCACAAACATGTTATAACTGACAAGCCCTGCCTTCTCCGGCTCCTTCGCACCGAAAAAACGGGAGACAAGGGCATTCGTACCCACATAAAAGAGCGACATAAAAGCGTACAGCATGCCCACGTACTGCATGCTCACACCGACAGCGGCAACGCTCAGGGACGAAATACGCCCCACGAAAAGCATATCCACAAGGGACTGAACCATACCGAGAAGATTATACATAGCGGCAGGAAAGGATATTTTAAGAACCGTCCATATCCTTTTACTGAAAGAAGAATCCGACAAAAAGCACCTTTTTTTCTGTAAACAATTGTAAAAAACAGTATAAACCAAAAACAGAAGCTTGAAAAAGGGAAAAAATATATTTAGAATAACATCGAAATGAAATTGTGTTATAAATTACAAATGTTCATAAACCAGAAAAACGCCTCCGGTGAAAAATGATAACTAAGCTGTTCGGCAGGAAGAACGTTGAAAATAAACCGAAAGACCCCATTGCTATTTATGTTAATAAAATGTGTGAAGCGGCAAAGAATCATTCCGTTATGGGCGAAAAGATAGAGGAAGCCGTTTTCTCTGTGGTCGATACGGAAACCACAGGTCTTGACCTCACCAAGGCAAGGGTGATCAATATAGCCGCCGTTAAGGTGCAGAACTTTAAAATAATCGACTTTTACAACACGTTTATCAACCCTGAAATGGTCATACCGCCGGAATCAGTGAAATGGCACAACATCACCGATGAAATGGTGCGGGACAAGCCGAAGGTGGAGGAGATTCTGCCTGATTTCATGAAGTTTGTCGGCTCATCGGTAATTGTAGGTCACCACATCAACTTTGACATAAAGATGATCAACAAAGAACTTAACAGCTGCTTCGGCTGCCAGCTTCACAACCAGTGGCTGGATACAATGCTTATCTACTCCCGTGCTATCATCAAGAAGGAGGATCATCTCACGCTGGATCACCTTTTTGACGTGTACAATGTCAAGTGTAACGGAAGACACACCGCCCTCGGGGACGCTCTTGCCACTGCGGAAGTTTTCACTAAGATGATCTTTCAGGCAAACGAACACTACAACACAATCCGCGAGCTTGTGGACTGTCAGAAAAGCCTGCTGACATAAGCAGAAAATCCGGTTTGTAAAAACTCATTTTCCTGCTATAAAATCAGTATGGATTCAATTATACCCTTCAAAAAAGAGCTTATCGGAAGCGTTACGGCGAACTATCTCAAGTTCTTCATGCACATATCGCCGCATCCGGGCGTGGTTATAGGCAGGCGCGGTCTGGTGGATGAGGAAAAAACAAGAGGTATTGTTCTTGTTTTCGGTCCGCAGTCATACCGTGATTTCAGAATGGAGGACAGCTTCATATCCGTCACAATGAAATTCTCCGGCAGATGGGAGGAGGTTTTCATCCCGTACGAAGCCGTAGCGGCAGTATTCAACGACCCTGTCTCTCCTGAGTTCATCGTAAATTTCCGCGTTCCCGAGAAAAAAACCGAACAGCCCAAAGAGGAAAACAACACTCATCAGGAAGGCAAAATAATAAGACACGACTTCGGAAAGAAGAAGTAAACAGCTGCTTTGCCATTACAAGGTTCAGAATGACGCATTACTATGTCACTGCGAGGAGTCGAAGCGACGAAGCAGTCTCTGAGTATACAGAGAGATTGCTTCACTCCTGCGGAGTTCGCAATGACTCAAACCTTCCCATGAATAGAAAATTTTTCATCATAAAGTCAAACCACGAACCTGCCGCTGAGAAGCATAAACGCAAGAAGAGGAACCACCGCAGGCCACACAAGCCCTGCCACGTAAGCGGCAATGGCGGAAGGCAGCCAGCCCACGCCGCCGCCGAGGGCAAAGCCGTAGGTTTTGACACAGTAGATATAAGCCATAATGAACACAACGCCCCAAGTAATATAAAGCCCATAACGATATACAGTACTTCCGAAGCTCATAATCCTGCTCCATGGTCTTTATTTGAAGAATTTAACAGCGTGCAGATATACCCCTACATTTCCAAGAATATCAAATTTACCACGGAACAACAATACAAAACTATGACTTTTCTGACATTTTTAAGAATAAATCTTAGCGATTGTTCACTTGAAATTCAAAAAACAAGGTATGGATTTTTTTAACTGACGAACGAAAGTAACAAAGATTTTAATGATCGGCGGGTTCAGGCTTTCCCTTTTTCGTTTATTTTTCTCACACAGGCATGGAGAAGTTCCAGAAGAAGATCCTTATGAACGGGCTTGACCATTATATAGTCAGCGCCGTCGAGATTTTTTCCCTGATCGGGAAAAGCGGTTACGATTACGATGGGTACATGCTTATCATGCTCTCTGATGGAGGCTATCATCTCAGCGCCGTCCATAACGGGCATTGCGAGATCTGCCACCACGAGATCGGGACGTTTTTCAATAAAGACATCCAGTCCTTCCTGACCGTTGGAAGCCATGTAAACCTCAGCCGCCCTTCTGCGGATGATATTCACGATGGAGAGTCTGGCTATTTCGTCATCCTCAACGCAAAGTACCCTGAGCTTGCTTAAATCCAATGAAGACACGCCTCACCCCATGAAAATTACTATCAATAATGTAGTGTTTTCTAGAGGATATTGCCTGAGAGACTTATAGTCAAGAGATAAAAAAACCGGAAGGGTCTGCACCCTTCCGGTACGTTAATTTTTTTCAGTTAAGCAAGCATTCCTACAAACTCATCCGCCTCTTTAACAGGGCTGAGCTTGAACTGCTCGACTATGAAGTTTGCCACTGCCGGAGAAAGAAACGCGGGCAGCGTGGGTCCGAGGTGGATGTTTTTCACGCCGAGGTAAAGAAGTGCGAGAAGAACGGTAACCGCTTTCTGCTCATACCATGCCACATCATAGTAGATGGGGAGCTTGTTCACATCATCCAGACCGAAAGCCTCTTTCAGTTTGAGCGCTATAACGGCAAGGGAGTATGAATCGTTGCACTGACCGGCGTCAAGCACTCTGGGGATTCCGCCGATTGTACCGAGATTCAGCTTGTTATAGCGGTATTTCGCGCAGCCGGCTGTGAGGATGATGTATCCTTCGGGCAGTTTTTCCGCAACTTCCGTGTAGTGTGAGCGGGTTTTGTGTCTGCCGTCGCAGCCTGCCATAACGATAAAGCCCTTCACAGCGCCGGATTTAACAGCTTCTATGACCTTATCAGCTATGGAAAGAACCGTTCCGTGAGCGAAACCGCCGATGATTTTGCCTGTTTCAAGCTCAACGGGAGCCGCACATTTTTTAGCGAGGGCGATAATTTCGGAGAAATCCTTTTTGCCGCCTTTTGCTCTGTCGGCGATGTGTTTAACGCCCGGATAGCCCGCCATGCCTGTTGTGAAGATTCTTTCTTTGTAAGAATCCTTAACGGGCACGATGCAGTTTGTAGTCATAAGGATAGGTCCGTTGAATGTTTCAAACTCCTTATCCTGATGCCACCATGAGCCGCCGTAGTTTCCTGCAAACTGGCTGTACTTTTTAAATGCCGGATAGTAGTGACCGGGAAGCATTTCACTGTGGGTGTAAACGTCAACACCTGTTCCTTCCGTCTGCTCAAGGAGCTCCTGAAGGTCTTTCAGGTCGTGACCGGAGATAAGTATCCCGGGGTTTTTACGCACGCCGATGTTAACCTCAGTGGGTTCAGGGCTGCCGTAGGATGTGGTGTTAGCCTTATCAAGCAGTGCCATAGTTGTTACAGCGATTTCGCCTGTTTTCATAACAAGCGCTATAAGCTGCTCCATGCCGAGATCCTTAACTGTGGCAGCGAGAGCTTCCTTAGCGAAGGAGTAGATGGCGTCATCCTCATAACCGAGAACCGCCGCATGCTCAGCATAGGCTGCTATTCCCTTAAGACCATAGGTGATCAGCTCTTTCAGAGAGCGGAGGTCTTCGTTTGTTTCAAGCAGAATGCCCACTGAAGCCGCTTTCGCATCAAGTTCAGCGTCACTTGCGGGCGTCCACGTAACACAGTCCGGGGTCTGCGCAGGCAGAGCCGCTTTAGCCTTAACGGATTCCCTTATATTCAAAGCCTCTTTCACAAGAGATGTCAGCTTAACATTGTCAAAGTTAGCGTTGGTGATTGTGGCGAAAAGCGCCTTGATTGTGAAGAAACCTGCCTCTTTCTCATAAACTCCGGCGGGAGCGTGTTCGCCCGCAAAAGCTATGCCCTTGAGGGTGAAAAGAAGAAGATCCTGAAGCTGTGCGGTATCCGCCTGTTTGCCGCAAACACCCTTTACCGTGCAGCCGGTGTTTTTTGCCGTTTCCTGACACTGCATACAAAACATTCCCATTAATTTGTCCTCCTGTCTTTTTTTTTCTGATGGAGTTATGATATAAGAATAACAAGTAAATGATTTGATATGGATCAAGAATGGATAAAAAAAACGCAGTAAAGAAATTTTTAACGGCATTTTTCGGCGATGACAGCGTGCATGACGTCATTGACAGGATCTCCAGAGTAAAAACCCTCGACAAAGGGGGCATACTCTTCATGGAGGGGCAGACGGGCAGATACATCTATTTTCTGCTGGAAGGGAAGATCAAGCTCTACAAAACGAATAACGAAGGCAAGGAAGCCATAGTTCACTTCGTTGCGCAGAATGAAATGTTCGCTGAAATCATTCTTCAGCTTGAGTGCTGCTATCCTGTCACATCAGAAGCAATGGAAAACTGCGTCCTCCTTGAGATGGACGCCGCGGAGCTTTTCAGGCAGATAGAAAAAACTCCGAAGGTTGCAATGGCGATAATAGGTCTGCTCGCCAGACGGATAAAATATTTCGTCAACATGATCGAAAACCTCACCCTTAAGGATGTGCGGGGAAGATTCCTGCATTATCTGGAAACCTTGCAGCACAAGGGTAAAAACACAGTCACACTGCCGGTTCCGAAGGGGGAGCTGGCTCTTTTGCTGGGGACAACTCCGGAAACCTTTTCAAGGCTTCTGAAAAAGCTTGCGGAAGAGGAAGTTATAGCCTATGAAGGCAGAAAAATAACTTTTCTCAAAGAGCTTGACGGATAGCTTGCGTGCCTCAAAAATAATCTGAAATTCAGGGTGTATTTAAAATGTATTATCTTCTTTTCCTTGCGTCCGCTGCGGCGGTAATCTTCGCCGGTAAAAAAATGTCCGTCAGCGGCGATGTCATAGCCGAAAAAACCGGACTCGGGCACAGCTTCATAGGGCTTACGCTCATTGCCGCCTCCACCAGTCTTCCGGAGGTAATTTCCTCCATAGGCGCAGTAACGATCGTCGACAACCCTGATCTCGCCTTCGGTAATGTTTACGGCTCAAACATGTTCAACATGCTGGTAATCTTCATAATGGACGCCATGTACCGCAAGGGGAGCATACTGGCACACGCCAGCAAGTCCAACGTGACAACCGGACTCTACGTTATCATCCTCACGATGATAAGCGGTGTGGGACTTTTAGCGCCTATGCCCTCCATAGGCTGGCTGAATGTTACAAGCATAGCCATATTCGCCGTTTATTTTATCTCCATGTACACAGCGTTCATCCACAAAGACGAGCTTGAAGCAGAGCTGGAGGAGACTGACGTAAACGGAACAACGCTTTCATCCGCCTTCATATCATTCGCCGTTTCAGCGGCAATCATAGTGGCGGCGGGGCTTGCGCTCAGCAAGTCAGCGGATTTCATAGCCACTGATACAGGACTGGGGGGCTCGTTCGTGGGCAACTTTCTTCTGGCGTTCGTGACGTCCCTGCCGGAGCTTGCAGTCTGCATAGCCGCTGTTAAGCTGGGCTCGGTGAATATGGCTGTGGGCAACCTCATCGGCTCCAACATATTCAATATAACGATAGTCGGGCTCTGTGACCTGTTTTACCTCAAGGGTGACGTATATTCCACAGTGAGCAGGGTTAACACATTGGCGGTGCTGCTCACCTCAATTGTTGTCGCTCTTGTGCTTCTGGGAATAGAGCTTGATAAAACAGCAAAAAAGCACAGGCGTATATCACTTGTATCATGGGCTATAGCCGCACTTTATGTGATCTATATGGCGTATGTGTACTTTGCGTCTTAAAATGGAGCCCGACATTGAGTTTACAAAAGCAGTGCGGGAACATATAATTCATAATAAAACGGTAGCTTATGTGGGAATATAAAAATGAGGGCGGAATCACGACTGTTATAACGCCGCCGAAATCGATCAACTACGACACCCTTGAAGATTTCAGAAAGCTTGTCAGAGAGCTTGCCGAATCAGGATGCGTCAAAGCGGTCATAAACATGAACAGAACCATTTACATTGATTCCAGCGGCTTGGGCACGCTTGTTAAAGCCGCCGCGGATTTGAGACACTCAGGCGGAGATCTCAGGCTGGCTGCGGTAAGCCCGGGAATTACGGATATACTCAGGATCACCAGTCTGCACAAAGTGCTTAAAGTATATAAAGATACTGAGTCTGCACTTAAAAGCTACGGGTGAAGCCGGAATAGTAAGGCAGGCTGATGCTTAAATTCAAAAACCTATCGGAACAGATTTTTTTGTCAGCGTTCACTGCGGCGGTAGTTACCGTCGTTACGGTGGGTTTTTTGTGGGTAAAGGAGATCAACACACGCTTCGATGAAGAAGCGGCGACCCTGAAAACCGCTCAGATTAACAGCAGAAAAGAGCTTATCCGCACTCAGGTGGATGAGGTAAAGGCTTTCATAGACTTTGAAAAGGGGCGGACAGAAGATGAGATAGGCAGATTCATCTCCGCCGGTCTGGAAAATATTCTTGCCTCAGCCGGACAAATAGCGAAATACGAAAAACATAACGAGCTTTTAAGCTCACTAATATCTCTTGCGCTGAATCTCCAGACAGATATTTTCATTCTGGATAAGGAAGGCATGTTCCTCGCTCATTCCTCCATGCCCGAGCTTATAGGCAGCCATGTATTCACATACAAAGACGCTGATGAATTAAGCCCTTACGAAACTCTCTTCAAAAACGCACTCACAGGCTTTAAGGCAAATACACGCTTCAGAAGCGCTCCGAAGGAAGAGAGAAGTCCTTTAGACATCAGCGCGTCCGCCGCTCTGGAAAAAAGATCCGGGCTCATAATAGGCGTTCAGATAAACAGAGAGCTTTTTCTCGGCAGAATGAGAGAGAAGATATTCAGGTCTCTTGCTCATATGTCCCTCGGGCAGGACGGATATTTCATCGTCGCAGACTTTGACGGCTATCTCCACGCAAACTTCGGAAGTTTCTACGACCCTCCCCTCTACTTTGAAAAGTTTCAGGATTCTACAGGCAAGTACCCTTATCTCGAAATAAAAGAGTTTTTGGAAAAAGAGGACGGTACATTCTACTCTTATCTCTATCCACGACGCAAAGGCGGCAAGCCCCTCAACAAAATATCATACTTCGCCGCAGACAGGGAACTGAACGCAATTTACGGAACAGGACTGTACATCGATGATATAGAAGCGGAATACGAAGCGGAAAAGACCGTCATGGCGGCAAGGACAAAAAAAAGCATAATACAGACAGTCGCTGTGCTGCTCGTAACTCTCATAGTTATTTCACTTATTGCCCGCAGAATATCAGAGCGTATAAAGAGAAGCTTCGGCTCATTCATGCTCTTCTTTGAAAGAGGAAGGGATGAAAATGCGAGAATAGCTCCCGACGAGCTGTTTTTCACGGAATTCAGAATCCTTGCGGAATACGCCAACAGGATGATTGATGAAAGGATCGGGTTTGAGAACCGCTTGGAAGAAAAACATCTCGCTCTGCTGAAAGAAACGGAAGAGAAGCAGGAAACCGAGAAGCGCTTCAAGACTGTAATTGCCGTGATGCGCGAAGGAGTGCTTATTCAGGACGGACAGGGGCGGATAATCAGCATCAACGCCAGCCTGCGGGAAATGTTCGGCATAGGCGACACAGGCATAATAGGGAGAACCCTTGAATCAGTCGGGCTCAAATTCACCGATGAAACCGATAATGTAACCGGAAGCTTCTGCCCGCCCATAGCAGCATGCAGAACTAACGGCAAGCCGTCTGTGGACAGCATAATCGGGCTGAAAAAGCCTGACGGAAACACAAGCTGGTTTATAGTAAACGTCATGCCTCTGTTCACAAGCAACGCCGACAGGGTAGACAAAACAGCGGCCACCTTCAGCGACATCAGCACCAGAAAAGAACTTCATGACGAACTGGAAAAAACCAGAGCAAGTCTTGAAAACGCCCAGACCATATCCAACATAGGCAATTGGGAATGGAACCTGCGCAGCGGCAGACTGTGGCTTTCCAGAATGTTTTACACCATCCACGGGATCAGGGAAGGACAGGAAGTGGTACTGGAAAGCTTTCTGGAGAAAGTTCATGAGCATGACCGCAACAGGCTGAAAAAGCACCTTCAGGATCTGGCAAGAAAAAATATTCCATTTGAAACCGAATACAAAGTAAGCGACCAGAGCGGTCAGGATAAGTGGGTGCACGCCAAAGCCGTCACATCCGTTCTGAAAAACGGGGAAAAGGTGATAACAGGGACTGTGCAGGATATTACCGCAATGCGCAAGGCTCAGCATGAGCTCAAAAACGCTTACTTCAAGCTCAACGAATACGTGGAAATAATAGATGAAAACGTGATCGTCTCCGAAACTGACAAAAAAGGGTTAATAACCTCAGTCAGCAAAGCCTTCTGCCTTGTCTCCGGATTCAGCAGGGAAGAGCTGATAGGCAAGAAGCATAACGACTTCAAGTATGACAGAAACGACCCGCCCACGGCGGACGACATACGCTTTATGGTACTCTCCGGAGAAAAATGGACGGGAGAGGTGAGAAACAGGCGCAAAAACGGAGAACTTTATTGGGTGAAGGCTACCGTTTCGCCTAAATTCAACCCTGACGGCACAGTGATTGGCATGCTCTCTGTCAGGCAGGATATAACCGACAGAAAAAAAGTTGAGGAGCTTTCTCTCACTGATGAGCTCACCGGACTGCACAACCGGCGCTTCTTCAACTCCGTTCTCAGTGCCGAGCTGAAAAGAGTGAGACGGGACAGCAAATTCCTCACCTTTGTCCTGCTGGATGTAGATAAATTCAAGGAATACAACGATACCTACGGACACACTCAGGGTGACATGGTGCTTAAAAGCGTTGCCCACTGCCTGAAAGGCTTCATGCTGAGGAGCTCGGACTACAGTTTCCGTCTGGGCGGCGAAGAGTTCGGTCTCCTGTTCAGCGGTCTGGACGAAGAAAAGAGCGCTGAGTTTCTTGAAAAAATCCGCGGCGCGCTTGAAAATCTTATGATAGAGCACACAGGCAACCCCGCCTCCAAATTCGTGACCTCGTCCTTCGGCGGGATATGCGTTAATCTGGCAAAATATCCAAAAATTGATATGGATTCACTGTACAAAGCGGCAGACGAAGAACTTTACAAGTCAAAAGACGCCGGCAGAAACCGTATCAGCCTGAGAACAATGGGCTGAGCGCCGGCTTACGCCTTAAAATTTCTTGGTTTGTTATCCTGCCCGAAATAGGCTAAACTATTATCGGCTATATTAATGAAGGTGTCTGATGAACGAGTTTATTCCTTTGTTTCTGTCCCTTGCGCTGGGGCTTCTCATCGGGCTTGAAAGAGGCTGGCGTGAAGTTATAGACGGTGAGTCCTCACCTTTTTTCGGTCTCCGCACCTTCGGGCTCATAGGTCTTCTCGGCGGAATAATCGGTTTTCTCAGCAGCACTTACAATAATCTTTTCATAGCAGGCATTGCATTTGCCGCTGTCACTGTTCTTCTCACCGCCGTTCATGTGAGCGACTGCGGACGCCCGCACGGAGTGGGAATAACAACAGTCATCGCAGCAGACATTACCTTCTGCCTCGGGCTGCTCTCATCACTCGGCTTTATGACAATAGCATCCTCCATAGCGGTTGTAACAGCGGTGATACTCAGCATGAAGCCCGTTGTTTATCAATGGGTAAAAAAGCTTGAAGCAAAGGAGATACACGCCACGCTGAAGCTTCTGCTCATATCTGTCGTTCTGCTCCCTGTGCTTCCCGATCAGGGATACGGTCCTTATGCAGCACTGAATCCCTATGAAGTATGGTGGTTTGTGGTGCTTATAACAGGAATGTCGTTCGCGGGATATTTCGCCATACGAATAGCCGGTGCGGGCAAAGGCATAATGATAACGGGCATACTCGGCGGTCTGGTGTCCTCCACAGCGCTCACCCTCTCATTTTCACGACTGGGCAAGCATTCACAGCTTAAAAGAGTCTTCTCCGCCGGAATACTCATCGCCTGCGGAACGATGTTCCCCCGAATGCTCATTGAGGTTTCCGTTGTTAACAAAGAGCTTCTGAGGCTGGTTGCCGCTCCGCTCTTAGTCAGCGGCATCGCAGTTTATCTGGGCATGGCTTTTTTCTGGTTCACCCGCGCGAAGGACAAAGAGGTGAAAGCGGATGTCCCGCCTCTCAGCAACCCGTTTCAGATAAAGCCTGCATTGAAGTTTGCGGCGCTTATTTCGCTCATTCTGTTAATCTCGCAGTTTATCAAGGAATCCTTCGGCGATGCGGGAATTATAGTACTGGCTTTCTTCTCAGGCTTAACAGATGTGGACGCCATAACCATCTCAATGGCGAGACTGGCGCACGGCGAGCTCAGCCACACCACCGCAGCCACGGCGATAATGACGGCGGCGGCGACAAACACCCTGCTCAAGGGTCTGCTTGTGCTTTTCATATCAAACAGGCAGGTGGGCATCAGGGTTATGACGGTGTTTGCGGCGGCACTCGCCGCGGGCGGTGTTGCCCTGTACATAGCCGCCTAACAGGGGCGTATCTTCTCCCCTTTTCCGAGCCTTTCCGCTATGTCGTCATGCCTGAGAGCGCACAGCACCGCCCGTGTCAGCTCAAGTCCGGCGCTGTCCATACCGCATTTTTCCATGGCACCCGCCATTGCCCTGAAAGCCTGCTCATAGTTTTTTTTCACCGCAAGATTCATCAGGATCGGCTTTTCCTCCCCCATTATCCTAGCCGTCAGAGCTTCATGACAATCCTCCGCGGAAACGGAGGTTACCGCCCTGCAAAGCAGAGGACGCACCGGATAAACAGAGCATCCCCCGCTTTTGTCGAGAAAAATACACTTTTTCCCGAGAAGGCTCCAGTCCTGCTCCTCCGTCCACATGGTCTCCCGCACCCGTTCCACAAGAAGCGGAATAAGCCTTTCGGCTTCCCCCTGCTCCCTGAGATAGCGGGCGATATTCACCGCCTCGGGCAGAAGCACCGTAATATAAACCACGCAGCAATGTGCGCACCCGACCCTGCATGCGATAAATTCAAACGAAGTCTTATCCCTCTCCCTGCCGATGAGCATATCAGCAGCCTCAGCCGCCTGTTCGGCAGCCTTTCCGAGACAGGCGTCTGTTCTTGCCTTACTCAGCTTGTCCGTCACTCTTTTCAGTATTTGTTCATAAATCAACATTAAAACCCCTCATAATGTGTATAACACTGTGATATTATATCAAGATAAAGCGATTAAAAAAAACCAAAATAAATGCTTGACCTGCATAAATAAATAACCAATTATCAGCGGCATACACAGGCATTGTCCCTTTTGCATCCGGAGGATGGCATGAAAAAAATCATTATTATCGGCGGCGGGTTCGCCGGATTAAACACAGCCAAGGGGCTCGGCGGAAATAAAGACGCAGAAGTGATTCTGATAGATAAGACAAACCATCATCTTTTCCAGCCTCTTCTTTATCAGGTGGCTATGGCAGGGCTGAACCCTGCGGATATAGCCGTCCCGGTGCGCAGCCTTCTCGCCAAACATGACAATATCAAGGTTGTTCTGGGGAATGTGCTCTCCATAAACTCAGATGATAAAAAAGTTGTCACCGACTTCGGTGAGCTCTCCTACGATTACCTGATAATAGCATGCGGGGCGAAGCATACATATTTCGGCAATGAGCAGTGGGAGCAGCACGCTCCCGGGCTGAAAACTCTGGAGCAGGCAACGGAAATACGGAGAAGGGTTCTCTCCGCCTTTGAAAACGCCGAAAAAACATCAGACCGCAGCCTTCAGAAAAAATTCCTCACCTTCGCCGTTGTTGGCGGCGGTCCCACAGGGGTTGAACTGGCAGGAGCGATCGGAGAAATGAGCAGATATACACTCGCCAAGGACTTCAAAAACATAGATGCCAAGCTCACCAGAGTAATACTCATCGAAGGCGGAAGCCGCATACTCCCGTCATTCAGCAAAAAGCTCTCCGCATGGGCAACCAGATCATTAGAGCAGCTCGGTGTTCAGGTATGGACAAACAGTATTGTCACGAATATAGACGAAAACGGACTGAATGTGGGAAATGAAAGGATCGAGACCACAGCAGTCCTCTGGGCTGCCGGAGTGAAGGCAAACTCCATCGACGCCGACTTCACAATAGAAAAGGACAGAATGAACCGCATAGCGGTTACAAGCGATCTGAGTCTTATCGGTCATCCGGATATATTTGCGGCGGGAGACTGCGCCTGCTTTCCGGACGATGAAGGCAAGCCGCTCCCCGGTATAGCTCCTGTGGCTATGCAGCAGGGGAATTACCTTGCGGATCTCATATCCGCGGAGCTGAGAGGCAAGCCCAGAAAACCCTTCAAATACAAAGACAAAGGTCAGATGGCAACTATAGGGCGCAGCAAAGCCATAACCGAGTTCGGTATAATGCGCCTTACCGGATTCACCGCATGGGTGGCGTGGCTTCTGGTTCACATCTACTATCTGGCGGGATTCAAGAACCGCTTCCTTGTCGTCGCTCAGTGGGCATGGTCATACCTCACATTCCGCAGGGGCTCAAGGCTTATTCTGGAGAAAAAGTGGAGATTCTACAACGGCGACAGCTAAATCAGCGTTTGTCGGTAAGCGCGTCTATACGCTCATGGACGCGCTGAACAGCCTCCTCGCACTGACGTTCCAGACGGTAAAAATCATCCTTGGTCGAATACTTCTCGGATATATGAAGCTTAAGATCCTGCAAAGCGTCCTTAACCCCGCCTATGCTCCTGTTGAGTTTAGAGAGAACGTTCCAGACCGGAACAAAAATAAGCATAGTAATTGTATGAACTATCCCCAGAATCACAGCAACTGTTTCAAGCATAGTCAATCCTCCGCAAGTTTCGGAGGATTATAACTGCTTGGCAGACAGGAAATGTCTCTGTATGTTATCTGAGGCTGAAGTTTTCCGTGGCTCCTCTTATGGCGCCTGTTGAATCATAAAGAGGCTTAATGCTCACAGTGCAGGGAAGTCTTTCACCTCTTTTATTCAGAAGAAAAGCATCAAGCTCTCTTGGTTTGCCGTCCTTAAGGGTTTTCTGCATAGGGCAGTCCGTCCTGCAAAGCTCCTTCCCGCAATGGTCTGCGTGGCGCAGAAGATCATCGAAGCACATTTTCCCCACACATTCGGATTTGAGATAGCCAGTGATCTCCTCTGCGCCCCTGTTCCAGAAGAGGATGCGTCGCTTGTTGTCCACGTAGAATACACCATCAGTAAGTTCGTCAAGCTTGTCGAACCCGATTCCAATCATTAAAGTCACCTGTTTGTATATATTTTGTTTTGCTCTTGTATATATTGTCACAAAATATTACACATACGCTTTTTTGCAAGACAAAAAGTGACATTCAGTTAATAAATAAACTTAGATTAAAATTTCTCCTTTATCCCAATGCCACATCAAGTGCCATCATCACGGCAAAGCCGAGCATGGTCCCGATTGTGGCTATATCTGTGTTTTTCTCAAGCTGAGACTCCGGAATCAGCTCCTCCACCACGACATAAATCATAGCGCCGGCGGCAAAAGCAAGGGCATACGGCAGCAGCGGACGCATGGCGAGAACAGCAAGAACGCCAATTATGGCTGCGATAGGCTCGACTATTCCGGAAAGCTGCCCGTACCAGAAGCATTTGAACTTGCTTAAGCCCTCTCTGCGCAGGGGAACTGAAACCGCTGTACCCTCGGGAAAGTTCTGTATGCCTATACCTATGGCGAGAGCGACTGCTCCCGCCAGATCAGCCGAAGGCAGACCATATGCCACAGCGCCGAAAGCAACGCCCACTGCCAGCCCCTCGGGGATATTGTGAAGAGTTATCGCAAGCACCAGAAGAATACTCCTCTGCCAGCTTGTTTTAATGCCTTCTGCTTCGGATTTGGGAAAACCGAGGTGCAGGTGAGGCAAGACCTTGTCAATACCCCAAAGGAAAACGCCGCCCGCCAGAAACCCCACGACAGCGGGTATCCATGCGGGTGTGTCGCCGTTGTTTTCAGCCATTTCGATTGCAGGGGCAAGGAGAGACCAGTAGCTGGCGGCGATCATTACTCCGGCTGCGAAGCCGAGCATGCCATCCATAAGCTTGCGGTTGATTTTTACAAAAAAGAATACAAGAGAACCGCCGAGAGCAGTCATCCCCCATGTGAACAGAGTCGCCAGAAGCGCCTGATAAACCGGACTGAGTTCCTTAAACATTTCAACCATATACGCCTCGCAATAACACCTATGACGAATTGTATACCGCTAACCTGCGCAAATCAAGCGGCAGTGGAGGAAATAATATTTCAGCCCTGCACTTTCTCCGGTTTCAGACCAATAATAAGACCGCCCCAATGCTTGCCCTTAACATATACCGGCAGGGAGAGATCGTTCAGCAGCTCCCCTGTGTCACGGGCGTAGGTTTGCAGGAGGAAAGGCTTGGTGTTCTTAGCCCTTCTCTTCTCAACCTGATTGGCGTTGTATATCCTCATGTGGCGGCTGTTCACAAGGTCTTCCTGAGCGTTGCCCGTCATGGGGCGGGAAAACTGGCTGTGGTGTGTGGGCAGATACCCGCCAGCATCAACACCGAGAGTGTAGATCGAGCCCAGTTCCTCGCGGAATTTATCGAACATTTTCTGCATGGCAGCTTCAAACTGCTTGTTATAGGAGTTTTCGTACTTCTGCGGATCTGTGTTTTTCACAGGCTTGTAGTTACGGTCAAAAACATCGCATTTAGCGGAAAGAGCCTCAAGCTCCTTCTGGAACATATCCCGCATCTCCCCTGCCCTGCGGATGAGCTTTTCAATTGCCGAGCTGCCCGTTTTAAATGAGGCGACGTTATCCAGAAGTTCCTCGGTAAATCCGCCGAGATTGTGTGACGCCTCTTCCGAAAGCTTCATATGCCCGGCAACATTCACACTGAGAGTGTTTATTGAGTCAACGTTTTCGTGTATCTGGCTGTTGGTGACGGAGAGTTCTTCAATTGCGGAGGCGATTCGGAGAAGATTTGAGTTATTTTTCTCAAGGTCGTCCATCATAGTCTGGAACTGCGCCGTAGCCCCTGTGACCACATTCTGAATGTCAGCGGCGTAGGATTCTATCTGCTTAGCTCCGCTGTCCGTGCTTTTCACAAGTCCCGTCATGCCGCTGATGTTGCTGCCGATGTCGTTTGTGGCGCTCTGAGTCCGTTCGGCAAGCTTGCGGACTTCGTCTGCGACAACGGCAAAACCTCTGCCCGCCTCGCCGGCTCTGGCGGCTTCAATTGCGGCGTTGAGCGCCAGAAGATTTGTTTGGTCTGATATATCACTGATGAGCGAGACTATCTGCCTGATATTCTCTGAATTTTTGCTCAAATCAGATACTGTGCGCTGAAATGAGTCTATCTCTGATTTGATGATGTTGATCCCCTCTGTAATGCCCACCATGTCTGAATAGCTCCTGCGGACGGATTCCAGATTCTCAGAGGTGGAACTGGTTATTTCGGAGGTGCTTACGGAAATATCTGTGAGGGCGGATGTCGCCTCGCTGCTTGCGTTGAATATTATGCCCGCCAGCTCGCCCTGATTTTGGGCATCATCAGCGGAATCATTGATATTCTTAGTTGTTTTGGCAGTTTCCTCGGCAATTTTGAGTCCCAGACGGCGTATATCATCCACAGTTGAGGCTATGTTCCTCTGATACAGGTTAAATTTGTCGACCATATCAGCTATTTCGTCTATGGAGCCGCACTTAATCTGTCTTGAGAGATCCTTTGAGCCTGTATTCATTTCCTCAAGAGTCTGAATAACATCACTGATCGGACGCACAATCAGGCTCCTCAGAAAAAAGAATGTAAAAACAGAAGAAAAAAGCAGAAGACAGAGAACGAAATAAACAAAACCGTCATTTTCCGTTTCGGAAAGAAGATAAATCAGCGCCGCAAAAGAAACGCCTGTTAAAAAGATAAGGTTACCCGCTATCTTTTTTGAGAGAGAATTAAAAAAAGAACGTTCAAGCCATTTGTAAACATCATAAAACACAGTTCAACCCCCAGTAGAACTATTGTATATGGGAAAGAGGTATTACCAGAACAAAAGCAACAATAGCAACTAATACAGGCTATTGTCCAGTATTTTTATTAAATGAAATCTGCATAATGAGCAAACTTTTTATGCCGGAAATAGTCAGGTTTAATATATTATTAATCCGGTTCAGGGGGATTTAATGGATTTGAGAATTATTCTTCTCGCCTTGTTTATGGCGGGCTGCTCGGCATCGGCAAAAGTTGAGAGAGCACAAGTAAACGCGCCTTTTGACGGCGAAAGATTCTATAATTATGATCCCCGTCCGGAACGCTCAAGGTGGGATGTCTGGAAATGGCGTTTCAGTTCAAATAAAGCAGAATGGCCGGAGTGGGTGGACAGCACACCGCAGAAAATCCCGAACGGGAGAGTGGACGGGCTCTCGGTGACCTTCATAAATCACAGCACATTCCTTATACAGACTGACGGGCTCAACATACTAACCGACCCTTTTTTCTCATACAGAGCAAGCCCTTTCACATGGGCAGGACCGAAACGTGTCAGGGATGCCGGTGTGAGGATGGAGGATCTGCCGCCTGTGGATGTAATCCTCATCAGCCATAACCACTATGAGCATATGGACAAACCCGCTCTTGAAAAGCTGCACGGATTGTTCCCCGATGCCGCCGTATATACCGGACTGGGCAATGTGCCGGACATACGGGAAACAGGGTTCAAAAACGTTACGGAGATGGACTGGTGGGAAGAGACTGAGTTCAAGGGGCTGAAAATCACGTTTGTTCCGGCAAGGCATTTTTCCGCCCGCACACTGTGGGACAGAAATATGACTCTGTGGGGTGGCTTTGTGCTCACCGGGAGTTCAGGCAACATATACTTTGCCGGTGATACGGCAAAGGGCAGCCATGATAAAATGATAGCGGACAAATTCGGCAGTTTTGAGCTGGCGCTTATTCCCATAGGGGCGTATGAGCCAAGATGGTTCATGAAGTATTCCCACGTCAATCCGGAGGAATCCGTGCAGATACATCAGGAGATTAATTCTAAATTCAGCATAGGCGGTCACTTCGGCACAGTCCAGCTTACCGATGAAGGAATAGACGAACCCGCCGCAGACCTTGTAAAAGCACGTGAGGCGGCAGGGCTTGCGGAGAGTGAGTTTATTGTGCCGGAGTTCGGGGCAACCTATGTTGTGCGGTGATGAAAATCCACCCGTCCCCTCGAATGTGAGACGGCTTCACTTCGTTCGCAGTGAAGCAAAACTTTCCCACGGACGGCACGGCAGGCGGCGATAAATGGAAAGACCGGAGCGGCGAACTCCGGTCTTTCATAAGGAGGGTCGAAAGGTGTTAGCTTTCTAATCCTGACAGTGTGCCGAGCATACCGTCAGGAAATCTCAGATTTATTTTACAAGATAAGTCTCCAGATTAGGATTCTTCTTCTGAAGCTTGGTCATATATTCCTTTATATCCGTTATTATTGTTATGTCCTTTCCGCTCATCAGACAGAAAACCGTGCTGTTTACTGTGATTCCGGCTTTTACAAGTTCTGCCGCGGACATCATAATGCTTATGGTGCGCTTGCCGGACTGAATCAGGACGGAAGCGTTTATAAGTCCCGAATCCACCTCTATAACAGTGCCCTTAATAAGCTGTCCGTTAAAGTCTCTGGATGAAAGTCCCGGTGCTGTTATCATTTTTTCACCTCCGCCTTTTCAGGAGCTATGATTTTTTCAGCCGCTTTCCATGCCTCTTTCAGGCACACGTTATAAGCCGTTCCCACCACGGGGGCTATGCCTAAGTTTTTCATCTCTTCTGCTGCGCTGTTGCCTATTTTACGGAAGACAACGGCGTTGCAGATACCAAGACCGGATATTATAGCCGATGTTCTGGCATCCAGTCTGTTTTCGGGGGAGCCGGCTATCTCCGCGGCGAGATCGAATGTTTTTTCATGTGCGTAACCGCTCTCTGTGAAAGCGTATATTTCAAATCTTCCCGCTTTTCCGAAATTGGAATCAAGATAGCGTCCGTTTGAGGAAGCAACGGCGATTCTTACTGTGCGGTCTGCGAGGAAATCCTTAAGCTCCGCCACACCGACGCTGACATCCGCCTTGGCGAGTTCGTTCAGCTTGCCGAAAACGGCGTCACTGTGTGTTCTGGAATGCTCATCAAGAGAGAGGTCGCCTATTTTGGATACGCTCCCCAGCTTGCCCACCGCGTCCGCCCTGCACTGGCGGCAGTGGCTCATGATGTTCTCTGAGCTGCCCATGGCATCCTCACAGTCGTTTCTGACCTTGGCAAGCATAGCGCAGTCGGGTTCGGGAACCTCCATTTCTGCAAACTTAGTTCCGTATTCCTTTTTTGACATCAGGGGTATTACATTATGGATGTAAGCGCCCAGCTCCTTTATGGTTTTAGCCACTTCGGCTATGTGTTCGTCATTTACTCCGGGAATGAGTACCGAATTTATTTTAACTATAACATTCTCAGCCACAAGCATGCGTATACCCAAGATCTGGTTGCCGATAAGCTTTTTGACGGCTTCGATACCCTTTTCTCCGCCTACGTTGTCATATATCTTAACAGCGATTTCAGGGTCAACGGCGTTCATTGTGACCGTTACATGCTCTATGCCCAGTTCCACTATCTGATCAATATATTTGGGAAGAGCAAGACCGTTTGTGCTGAGACAGAGCTTGATTTCGGGGTTGAACTCCTTTATCAGCCTGAATGTGCCGAAGGTTTCCTCAGGGTTCGCAAGCGCGTCACCGGGACCCGCTATGCCAGCCACGCTGAGGTTCTCAACTGCGTGATAAGCGGAGATTGTTTTCTCAAGCGCCTGCTCGGGAGTGAGAATATCGCTTGTCACACCCGGGCGAGACTCGTTGCTGCAATCAAACTTGCGGTTGCAGTAGTTGCACTGTATGTTGCATGCGGGAGCAACGGGGAGATGTATGCGTGAATATTTCATGTGCGCACCGGCACAGTAACAGGGGTGTTTCTCTACCTTTTGTTTGATTGTTTCTCTGTCCATAACGCACTCTCCTTATGCCAGACTCTATGCAAAAAGCCTGCCAAACATCACTTCATTAACTATCAATAACTTATAAAATTGTCACTTTGTCCGAAACCTTACAATGTTTGTAACTTTGTCATTGTTGCGACAATGTGCCGCAACTCTCTAAATATCTGATAAATATCAATTCGTACAAGAAAACACCTATGGCACGGGTTTTGCAGGTGTAATAAACAAAGGACGCCCGTTGTAAGGAGGCATATATGAAAAGCTTTGTGATAGACGACACAACCCTCCGTGACGGAGAGCAGACCCCCGGGGTCAGCTTCACCCTCCCTGAAAAACTGGAGATAGTCAAAGGACTTGATAAAATAGGCGTTCAGGAGATTGAGGCGGGAATCCCCGTAATGGGCGAAGAGGAGAGCAGAGTCTTCTCACGCATAGTGGATCTCGGCTTAAACGCCCGCATAATCGCATGGAACAGGGCGCTCATAAGCGATGTTCAGGCATCAATCAACGCAGGAGCCGATTCGGTGGAAATCTCCCTCCCCCTGTCGGACATACAGATAAAAACCAAGCTGAACAAGGATCGTGAATGGATCAAGAATCAGATAAGGCGTGTCATAGACTTCTGCGTATCGAAAAATCTTTATGTGTCCGTCGGCGGCGAAGATGCCTCAAGAGCGGACATTGATTTTGTGACAGAATACGCGAAGCTGGTAAAGGAGCACGGCGGGGCACGCTTCCGCTACTGCGACACAGTCGGGATACTCGATCCTTTTTCGACCTATGAGACGGTTAAACGCATTATAGAGGAAGCTCAGATAGATGTTGAGATCCACGCTCACAACGATTTCGGGCTGGCTACGGCAAACTCGCTGGCTGCAATCAGAGCGGGCGCCACACACGTCAACACAACAGTCATAGGTCTCGGGGAGAGAGCGGGCAACGCCCCTCTGGAAGAGATAGTCATGGCATCCCGCCATGTTTACGGTATTGAGGACGGATTTGATCACTCGTGTATAAAAAGCCTCAGTGAATATGTATCAAAGGCTTCCGGCAGGGCAATTGAGCCTTACAGACCGGTGATCGGCGAGCTGATGTTTACCCATGAGTCCGGCATACACACAGACGGAATACTGAAAAATCCCAACAACTACGAAGCCTTTGATCCGGCGGAACTGGGGATGGAGAGAAGGCTTGTAGTGGGCAAGCACTCGGGCAGAGGAATACTGGAATACATTCTTAAGTCTCACGGGCTGGAATACACTTCCGAAACAGTGAAGGCGCTCCTTGAAGCCGCCAAAAATATCAGCGGCAGAAAGAAACGCTGCCTGAACAACAGCGAAGTTATAGAGCTTTATAAAAGCATCGCCATATAATACAGAAACGGCTTCCCTAACAACGGGAAGCCTCTCATTTCAATCTACTGCCCCACCCCGAACAGGCTCGTCATTTCCGTGCTTCTGTCAGTTTCCACAACCAGCCTGTCGCCAAAAGCGCCTGACGCGAGCGGGCGGAATTTAACCTTCACGGAGCATGATTCACCCGGATAAAGCGAGAACTGATCCTGCGGGCAGGAACCTGCTCCGTATTCTGTTTCCAGAATAAAGCTGTCTCCGTGTTCTAGGCTTATATCTTCCACGCTCATCATCTGTGTGCCGCTGTTGGCAAGAGTTATCGCAAGCTCCGCCGAATTTGTCCCCATTGTGATCCTGCCGAAGTTTTTATAAACATGGGAAAGACTCAGGACAGGTATAAGACTTTCTGTTTCATGCAGAAGCTTGCTGCCGCTGCGATAAAATACAGATACAAGTCCTGTAACCGGATCTGTGAGAACTTTTATGCCGTCATACGAGCCTGAACTCACATTATCGGAGCTTTCGAGAGTATGCACTGTGTAGGTATCACCCAGCACACCTTCAACCAGAACAACCTTTTCTCCGCTCTCAATTATACCTGCGTAAATATGATCCGAACTGTCCACAGCAAGCGATACACCGTCCACGTAGTTTCCTGCCGCCGGAGAGTAAATCTCCTCCGTATCGCAGGAAGAAAGATCCGCTTCGCACTCGGCGAGCATAACCGTTGAATTGCCGGCTGCATCAGAACCCCCGAAGAGGTAAACAAGTGAACCGGACGACGACACGGCGAGATCCGCATAAGCACTTTCATGTGACACGCTCTCAACTGTCAAGCCGTTGGTGTTGCTGAAATAGTTAAAACCATAGTAATCGTTTGAAACATCATAGTAAACGAAATAAAGCTTGTTTTCGGACGGAAGAAACCTCATGCTCATCCCTGTTTCACTGACGTCTGCGTTAAGCCCGCCGGAAACTCCTGTTCCGATTTTGCGGAGTGCAGGTTTTGAAGCGCTGTCGCCGTAGGCTATGTATATGCCGCCTGTATCATCTTTCTCCAGAGCGCATGTTTTTGAGGTAGAGTCATCCATTGCCGCATGTGAGGCATATGTATCTCCGTCAAAATAACCGAGCTTGCGGGATACCCCTGTTTCATAAACATAGCACACGGATTCGCCGGAGCCGGTATTCAGAAAATCCACACCCTTAACAATGTACTTTTCCGGAGTATCAAGAACCTCAGCCGAAACACCCCCGCTTTCCATTCGGAATATGTATAGTCCGCCGCTTGTGTCGTAGAGAAAATCTCCGAGAACACCTGAGAAATCTGCTCCTTCCGGAACAAACTCCACATCAAACGACAGGGCTGAATTTATGCCCAGCAGCATCTGGACTGGTACCGAATTGCCCCAAGTTCCGCCTGTACAGCTTTTGGAGGAGAGGACTGCTTTTTCGTCATAAACGACGATCCTGTCGCCGTTTGATGCGGCTGAAGCGGCTATCATGGCGCTTCCTGTAAAAAACGGTATGACGTTGTCATATAATTCGGCAGGAGCCGACCATGTGCCGTCGTATGTGCTTTTCATAATTTTGTGAGTATCGGTATATTTATAATAAACCTCAATTCCGCCCGGAATGGAGAGAGCTGCTAAGCCGTTCATTGGCGTGTTGTCTATTTCAATCGGTACCGAAGTCCATCCGGCAATATCGCTTTTGACAACCTCGTAAAGACCGCCGTTGTGATAAATAACATGAACCTCCGAGCCGGAAAAAGCGATTGAGGGGTTGTAGCCGTCGGCTATTTCCTCATCCACCGCCCACGGATCCGATGTGCTGTCGGCATAGTGAATGCCGTCGCTGTCTTTATAGACAATGTGTATTACGCCTGCGGAATCTATTTTGAGCATTGTGCTTTCAGGTCCTGCCAGCCCGCTCTCAACGGTTCTTCTGGTGAAGGTCGCCCCGAAGTCGGCTGTTTTATCAACAACTACAGAGTCTGTGCCTTCAGCTATGCTTGATATATAAATATCCGTTCCGTCCGCGGCTATGGATAACGCGCCGTCCATTCTCAGTGTCATGGAAGGATCAACTTCATAATGCTGCCAGAAGCCGGATGTTCTGCTCTGGGCGTAATGAAGAGTCTGATCCTTTGTATAAGCGACATGCGGCATGCAGTCCGAATCCGCTGTGATCACAGCTTTGTCCCATTCGTCCGGTTCGGCTCCCATATTGCTTAACATCCACGCAGAACCGTCATAAAAGCCGTAAGTGAGTTTGCCGTTGGAGGAAAATACCGCATGCGCCTTGCCTCCCCCGCATACTGCTATGCTTTTTTCGGTAATGGAGTTAAATCCTGTGTCTTCAAACAGCACTTCCGACGCCATAGTGCCGTCAACCACGGCATAACCTCTCAGCTCAACCGAAACATCCGCGGCGTTAGAGCTTATTGTCATCACGGAATCTCTTAATCCGGCGGGGGAAGCGGGCTCAAATCTCACAGTAATGGTACAGCTCTGCCCTGCCGAAAGGCTGGTGCAGCCGGTTGTTTCTGTGTAGCCGTTCCCGCCTGTGAAGGATGCCGTTATGCCCGTGGCAGGTGTCGTACCGCCGTTAGTGAGTGTAACGTTTTTTGTGAGGAAGTGCCCCGTTGCAACCGCGCCGAAGTCGAGCTTTGAGGTATCCGCAGTAATGACGGGAGCTGCCGTTACCGTTCCGTTCACGGTGAGAGCCGCAGAAGCAGAGTCAACCGATGCGTCCGATGAGATTATACTCAGCGTGCCGTTTAAGATCCCCGCTGTCACGGGGTGAGCCTTCACAGTAACTGTGCAGCTTGCCTGCGGAACAAGTGTAAAAGGCGTACTGCCGCAGGGTGAGGAGCCTCCGGACATATCAGCCATGAAGCTGTAATTATTTGAAGACATTACACTGCTTATATTAAGCCTGTAATTGCCGGAGTTTGTTATCAGTACAGTTTCCTCAGGAGAAAAGGTGTTCACGGCGACATCACCGAAGCTCACTGAGGGGGGGCTTACGGATATTTCAGGCTTAAGCCCTTCTTCCAGAACACTTTCAAGAATAGATGCGGCTTCCTTAAGTTCCGCCGTGTTGTCAAGAGCGTTCACCATGCTTTTAAATGCGTTAAAAGCGGCAGCGGAGCTCTGTTTAAGCGCCTTGAGACCTGCAACCAGATTTCGGTAGCTCTGGGAGTTTTTACTTCTGACAGAACTTCCCGCCGCAAGCTCCGCTTCCTCCACTGCATCCTGAACCTCACTGAGGTTCACGCCGTCATCTATCGCGTCCGTGAGATTCTGCATAACAGTCTGCACTGACGGAAGGCTTTGGTAGTCAAGGAAGTTCATAACGCCTTCGACCTTGGCGGATGAAAGATCCACACTAATCTGAAGAGCGCAGACCAGATTGATATTAACTTCTGAATTAGCGCGGATCATTGCGCTTTCTGAACCGCTGCAAAGAAGAACATTGCCGGAAGTATATGCGCTCACCGCAAAGGTGTATATCTTTCCGGCTGTGATCTCCACATCAACTTCGTTTTCGTTTCTGTTAAGCATATCAGTGAGGTTAAGCCTCAGCCCTGACCACCCCGAGGCAGAAACATCAAGATACAGACTGCTTACCGTATGCCCGCCGACAGAGGTTCTCTTACTTCTTCCGGCATCCTCAAAGAGTCCGTCCATTTTAAGACGGACGCTGACCTTATCTGTCTCACTGTCAGAGACATTGTCTCCGCAGGAAACCGCAGAAAATATAAGAAACGCGGACAGAAAAATAATGTTGAAACATAACCTGAACACACCTTTCATGGTTTTCTCCCGAATTTGTTCTGAAAGCTGAAAAAGAAAAGGGCTGAACCCGTAATTTATATTACCAGATAAAACCATCGTCCGAGATTAAAAACCGATAGCATGATAAAAATATAAGAAAACTTGATAAAAAGGGCTACATTCCGATTTTAGCGGCAAACAGGGCATACCCTCCGCAAAGTCCGTAGATGAAAACATGAGGAAACAGATTATACGCCACAACACCCAGCAGAACGGAGAAGAACACTCCGCCGAAGCTGAGTCTTTTCATATACGGAGCAACATCCTCCGCCTCCCGTTCTCCGGGGAAGCGCCTTTCGATCAAAAACGCCTCCGCACGGGTGCATATAAAACCGCCTATCATGAATCCGCTGAGAAATATAAGTATGTTATCAACATTCATCATAGGCTCTTCATAAAATTCTGCACAGCGTCATCGTCCCCCATGAGAACAAGCTCATCCCTCTCATCCAGAAGAAATCCGCTGCCCGGGTTAGCCATTACCTGCTGCCCTCTTCTCACCGCAAGGAGGGAGACATTGTAGCGGAACCTGAGATCAAGCTCACGGAGAGTTTTCCCCGAAACGGGCGAACCCACAGGAACGGTGACATTCTTAATGTTCATTCCGGTGAGGCAGACGCCCTCATTATAAGCCACTCTGGATTCAGAGCCGTTTGAGCCGCCGTGAACCTCAAAGCGTATGCTTGACGCGATTCTCTCTATCTCCTCTGCCGGAATCTGGTACTTTCTCAGCACACGGGAAAAGGTTTCTATCGCTGTTTCATATTCCTCGACAATAATCTCATCCGCGCCGAGATCCTTCAGCGGCTTTATCTCGGTTATGTATCTTGTTCTGGCGAGTATATAAACCGTGGGGTTCTCCCGTCTGGCGGTTTCCACCACCTTACGCACCGCCACCGGATCAGGCAGCGTGACAACAACTATCCTCGCGCTGCGGAGGCTTCCGTGCTCCAGAACCGCAGACTGGGAAGCGTCACCGTAAAATATCGGCGTTCCCAGTTCCCTCTCCTTTTTGACAGTTTCAGGATTCATCTCGATAACTACAAAATCGATCCCTGTCTCCTTGGCGGCTCTTGCTGTATTTCTGCCGTTGAGACCGAACCCCGCTATTATTATGTGGTCAATAAGCTCTTTGCTGTCATCCTCCTTCTTCTCATGGAGATAACCGAACCTCAGCTTAGTCGGCAGAGGCAGAACAGAAAGAATGTCCGCAAGCTTCGGAGCGGCAACTATAAGAAAGGGCGTGGTCGCCATGGATATAACAGTTACAGCTATGAGAAACGAGTATGTGTCGGCGTCAATAAGCCCCGCAGCAGCACCCGCAGCACCTAGGATAAACGAAAACTCGCTTACCTGAGCTAGGGAAAGACCGGAAAGAACAGCCACCCTCATGGGATAGCCAAGTATATTAACCACGAATCCGGTTACCGCAAACTTAAACAGCACCAGAAGCAGGAGACTGACGATTATCGCAACGGGATTTGCCATAACAACGGCGGGGTTAAGGAGCATGCCTATGGAAACAAAGAAAAATCCGGTGAAGACATCCTTAAACGGAACAACATCACCGAGCGCCTGCTGACCGTAACCCGATTCGCTGACCACTATACCCGCAAGGAAGGCTCCCAGAGCCAGCGACAGACCGGCCATGGACGTGAACCACGCAACACCGAGGCAGAGGAGAACTATGGTGATCATGAAAAGTTCCCTGTTTCTGGTGGATGCCACATGGTAGAGAATTTTAGGCACGATTGTTCTGGCGCCGAAGAATACAAAGACGACTATAAGAACAGCCTTGCCGAGCAGAAGCCCAACTTCTCCGATTCCGCCGCCCTGCCCCGCAAGCACGGGAACCATAAACATCATGGGGATTACAGCAATGTCCTGAAATATTGAGACGGCAAGGGCTATCCTTCCGTAGAGAGAGTCCACCTCACCCCTTGCGGCAAATACCTTAAGCATGATAGCAGTACCCGATACAGCCGCCATCATGCCTACGAAAACCGCGCTGTTCATGCTGTATCCGCCTAGATAGGCTATTACCGCAAAAACAATGATTGTACCTGTGACCTGAAGCCCGCCGCCGAAAATGGCAGGACGCTTCAGAGAGATAAGCGTGGCAAGGGAAAATTCTATGCCTATAGTAAACAGAAGGAGAACAACGCCTATCTGCGCCATCATATCCACCTGCTCCACTCCGTGGATAAGCTTAAAGCCGTTGGGTCCCACGAGAACGCCGGTAATCAGGTAGCCCATAATTTCGGGTATTTTCAGCTTTCCGGCAATAAAAAGCGCAAGTGCAGCAAAAAGAAATATAATTGTAATATCAGACAGTAACGGTATTCCCACTGAGCAGCTCCTTTATTGCCTGCGGATAAAAAACTGAGTGCCGCGTTTACAATAAATCATTACACAATGTATAATACGGCAGAAAATATATTTTCAGGCAGTCTATGAAATATTTAATAATTATGCTTTCGCTTTTTATTTGTAGCACAGCCTTTGCCGATAAAACAAGTATTGTTTTCGGTATAGTTCCGCTCTACTCCGCATCGGAAACCCTTGAAATATGGGGTTCGTTCGCCGTTTATGCTGAAAATGCCGATACGGGAATCATTATCAGAACCGAACGCTCAACGCAGGATTTTGAGTCCGGTCTGTTTTCAGCTAAATACGATATAGCCTTCATGACAGCCAGTCAGTATGAAAAAGTCAGGAAACGCTACAGGGCAATTGCCGTTCCTTTTGAAAAAAACCTGTCCGGAGCAGTGATAACACACGTTAACAGCGGCATCAATTCGCTGAAAGACTTAGATAACAAGCATATAGCCTTCGCCTCGCCGGACGAGCACGCTTCCTCAGTGGTTATGCAGAAAATCCTTTCAGACCACGGCATCAGCTTTAAACCGGTTTATCTCAACTCTGTAACCTCTGTGGTGATAGGCACAAAAAAACAGCTCTATCCGGCGGGTTCGGTACTCGGCGGATTTTACGAGAATGACGAAAGTCTGAAGACTGTTTTCGTAACTGATGAATACGAATCCTATGTAATAGGGGTATCCGAACGCATAGGGGAGGAGACTGCGGAATATCTCAGAAAAATATTCACGGATATGCACAGGCACTCCGAAACTAAGGCAGCAATGAAAAAACTAGGCATCTCGTTATTTATAATTCCGGAGGATAAATGATTTTCGGCAGACTGAACATGTCCTTCAAACTGAAAATAGCTCTCGGAGCCGTCCTTATCCAGCTTCTTACCACCGCTGCGGCTCTTTCTGTCAGCATCGGGTTTCTTAAAGCCTACGGAGAGAGGGAAATTCTTCTGCGGGCGGAAACGGCTGTAAACCTTCTGGGCGCCTCAGCACAGGAGGCTATACTCGTTAATGATTACGCCCTGCTGGACAGCCTCACCAAAAGCCTCTCAAGCCATGAAGAGATAGCTTACGCCCGTGTGAAGAATGAAATCGGCTCCACCATAGCGCAGAACGGAAAAGAGGAGTTCATCTCCGCACCTTTTACGGACGATACAAAAGTCGGCGGCGCTGATGACGGCTCTTTCGACAAATCGGCCGATCTCTACAGCGGAGAATACTACATAGGCAGAGTTGAAATCGGCATCGCCACCGGAACATACACCAGCTTCATATCCGAAACGCTGAAAGAAATGTTTATCCTCGCCGCCATACAGGTCTTCACCACGCTGATTTTTTCATATATTCTCGCTCACATCCTCACCAGACAGATATACCGAATAGCCGAAGCATCCGCCCGCATAACCGCCGGAGAGCTTGGGGTCACCGTAACCGCAGACGGCAGTGACGAACTCGCCGCCGTTTCCGAAACATTCAACGCCATGTCGCTCTCGGTGCAGAGCAGCCACACAGAGCTGACAGTTCTTCTGGATGATCTGGAAAAAGCCAAAAAACTGGCTGAGGAAGAGAGCGCCAAGATTAGGGGAATTCTGGAAACCGTTGTTGATGCGATAGTTATTATCAAACAGGACGGAAGTATTACCGTATTTAACCCTGCCGCAGAAAAAATGTTCGGATACACGGAAGAAGAGCTTCTGGGCAAAAGCATCAATATTCTCATGCCTCATCAGGCGGCGCTGGGACACCAGCAAAAGCTTGATTCCTTTGATTTCGACAAACGGTCATCGGTCATAGGCATAATAAGAGACATAGAGGGTGTGCACGCCGACGGTACTCTCTTCCCAATTGAGATGGCGGTAAGCGCTTCCATGATAGACGGTGAAGTATTCTTCACCGGAGTAATCAGGGACATAAGCGAGAGAAAGAAGGACGAGCTTGAGCTCATAAGCGCAAAACAGGCAGCGGAAGAGGCAAGCAAGGCAAAAACAGCTTTCATGGCGGTGATGAGCCATGAAATACGCACGCCGATGAATGTTGTAATCGGCATGGTCGACATACTCAAAACCGATGAAACGGACAAAGGAAGGCTGAGCAAGCTGCAAAGCATAGCCGGAGCCGCGGAAAACCTTATGGGGATACTGAATGATCTTCTGGATCTCTCCAAGCTTGATACGGGAAAAATGGAACTGGAAAGCGAAAACTTCAGCCTGCGGGAAGTGTTTGGCGTAACAACTGATTTTTTCTCATATGCCGCATCGGAAAAGGGTCTGAACCTGTACATGTTTCTGGATGAAAGCGTACCGGAGCACGTGAAGGGCGACCGCCACAGGCTCCGGCAGATTCTCTCAAATCTCATAGGAAACGCCATAAAATTCACTCATACGGGCAGCATAACAATAAAGGCGGACGCACGGAAAGAAAACGGCAGCCTGATTCTGAATGTCGAGGTTACAGACACCGGAATGGGTATAAGCAAAGAGAATATTGAAAAAATATTCGATGAATTCACTCAGGCGGATCAATCCATGTCCAGAAAATACGGCGGCTCCGGTCTGGGACTTGCCATATGCAGAAAGCTGGTAAAAATGATGGGAGGAGAAATATACGCCGTCAGCACACCGGGCAAGGGCAGCTCCTTCTATTTTTCAGTAATATTCGCAGCAGCGGATGAGGAAAAAACGGCAGAGCAGAAGCAGTTCTCAATACGCACTGCCAATCCGTCGGTTCTCATAGCCGAAGATTCGGAAGATAATAAAAACCTCATAAAAATGTACACCAAAAATATCCCCGTCAAAATCACCTTTGCCGAGGATGGGCAGGATGCGCTGGATAAATATAAAAACGGCAGTTTCCATCTGGTTCTTATGGACAGACGCATGCCAGTTATGAGCGGAGACGAGTCTGCGGAGGCAATAAGACGAATCCAAAGAAAACGCGGAGAGCAGACACCGTTATTCAGCTTTTCAGCAAACCTGCCCGGGGAGACAGGCTTCCCGCAGGGGCTTTATGACGGTCATTTCAGCAAGCCTTTCAAGAAAAAGGATTTGGAGGACTTCTTTAACTCCGTTTTCCCTGATATTATCAAAAGCGCTGATGAAGAGGATCTCAGGATAAGCATAGACCCGGATCTTGCTGACCTTGTGCCCGCCTACATAAGCCGTAAGGCTGAGGAAGTGGCGGAAATGCGCAAAGCAGCGGAAAGAGACGATTTCGAGAAAGCAGGCTTCATAGCCCACAGCATCAAGGGCACAGGGGCAAGCTACGGCTTCGAGATCATCACCGAGCTGGGCAGAGCCATAGAAGAGAGTGCGAAACTGGGGGATAAAAACTCTGTGATGCGCAATATAAGCCGCCTTGAAGACTACACTGCAAAAGTCAGGAAGATCCTGATATAACTTACAAAAAAATTTAAAAAAAAATGAAAACTACTTATTGACAAACCAAACTCACAAAGGTATATATATCTTCCCGTTGCGGGTGTAGCTCAGTTGGTAGAGCGCAACCTTGCCAAGGTTGAGGTCGCCGGTTCGAGCCCGGTCACCCGCTCTTTTTTTTATCTAAATGGCGACGTGGCCGAGTGGTTAGGCAGAGGCCTGCAAAGCCTTGCACCCCGGTTCGATTCCGGGCGTCGCCTTTTTGTATAACTCTTTAGCTCTAAAGCATAAGTTTAACCTGCGCAGCACTCCGTTTTCACCTTTCTTCTCAAATATCCATATTTCCTGTAACATAAAAATGATTATTTCCGATATTTTTACCATTCGTAGTTAAAGTTCACTACCAAAGGCTTATGAAGCATTATTAGATTCATCTATTACTTGTCTGTCAATTACCGCAATTCTTTTCACGATTTTTTCATTTCATGGTGATATATTTTCAACTAAGTACAGTATTGAGGCGGATATGAAAGTCGATTACAGCTCGTATAACAGGCACACCTACCCCGTTATAATATTTGACGCTGACGGAACACTTATCTACATGAACGAATCCGCCCACCGGATTTTCGGCGAATTCTCCTGCGGGAAACATAAATGCCACTTCATTTTCAGAGGATTTGAGACCGAATGCAAAAACTACATGAACTGCGTATGCGGACGTGAAGCAGCCTGCCTGAACGGAAAGGCAAGCTTTGTGCGGGAAGCGCAAACCTTAAGCGGAAATGCTTTTTTTATCGTGGAGCGTCACAGGATTCAGGAAAGCGAGCACTATATGGAATATCTGTACGATATTACACAAACAGCCTCCAGCTATATTGACAACGGCTGGATGACCAAGTATGAGCTTGAGAACATGATGCTGGACACCGAAAGCTCACCCTACGGACACTCAGCAAAAAATATATAAACATTTAAGAGATTCACAGAAGGGCGAAGGCTCTCAAATTCCATGCAAAAAAACACAAAATTGTCCCGTGTCACACACAGAGTGAGGCGGAATCAGGCAGAATCACCCTGAACTCGGTATACACTCCAAGCTCCGATTCGATCTCAATGCTGCCTTTGTGGGCATGCACCACCCTGTTAACTATTGAAAGCCCCAGCCCTGTTCCGGGGTAATCCTTTTTGACGTTGCTGGCTCTGTAGAAGCGTTTTTTCACATTCTCCATCTCATGAACAGGAATTCCGCAGCCTGTGTCTCTCACAGTGAAATATGTCGCCTCATCCCTTCTGAAAGCCCTTACACTGAGCTCCCCTTCCTGTCTGTTGAACTTGATTGCGTTTGAGAGAAGGTTATCTATCAGATACTTAAACACATCCGCATCCACACACACCACAAGGTCTTCCTGAATATCCGCACTGAGTTTAAGCTTTTTCTCCTTTATATCCTGCTCAAAGAAGGCAAGCGTTTCCTCAAACATGGACGCTATCCTCACCGGAGCAAAATGGTAGTCATGCTGTTTATGCTCAAGCCTGCTGAGGGTTATTATCTCGTTAAAAAGCCTGTTGAGAGCCTTTGAGCTTTTCTTGATGGTTTCCGCAGATTTATATCTGAGCTCCGGATCGTTCTCAAGCTCAGGCTTCTGCAAAAGCTCGCTATAGGCAAGGATTTTTGTGAGAGGTGTCCTGATCTCGTGTGAAATGGAATCCAGAATCTCTGTTTTGAAAGAGTTGACGGAGCGAAGCTCCTCGTTTTTATGCTCAAGCTCGTTCACAAGCATAACGTACTTGCCCGTCACATCCTTAAGCCTGCGCTTGAGGTTGTCTTCGTTCTGAAGAATGCTTTCCCGCATATGGTTGAAGGTTTCGGCGAGTTCTTCTATTTCGTCATCCGTGTCAATATCAACGCTTTTTGTATAATCGCCGGATTTGAAAGCAGAGGCGGCGTCCGCAAGTATATCCAGCTTCTTAAGCACAAGCTTGCGGACAAGAATACTTATGGTGATAACTATCCCTAGAAATGTCACTATGCCTGCCATGTAAAAAAAACGGTTGTTGCGGTCTATGGAGGCTTCTATCTCATCCAGAGGAACGGCAATGGATATGCCGCCGCGCAGATCGCCCACGGTGTAGCCTTGATAGATGTGGCACTCAAGACATGCTTCGTTGATGTAAAGCGGAGCCATGTATCTGTATATTTTCGATTTACCCTCTTCAATGGTTTCATCATATTCCTTCTGCCCTGAGCTTAAAGCAGTGAGGGCACGTTTTTCAAACTCATCCGGAGCATTCTCCGGGTTGATAAGGCTTGTGCTGGTTATATGAAACCTGAAACGGGACATAACACCCGCGTATTTGGAAAGCTCTTTGGTCACAACGGCAGGCACGGGGCGCACATCGTTCCTGTTCTCCGCCACCCACTGACGGGTGATGATTATCATCTCGAACAGAGTTTTTGCCTGAATATGCGCCTGTTCGATTATAAGCTCCTTCTGACGCTGCCAGAGGAACATTGTGGAAAGCACCACAAATATTACTGTTACAATCACAATATTGGTAATCAGCTTGAGAGTAAGTCTCATTTTTTCACTTTATAGCCCACACCTGAAACGGTTTTAATAATGTCCGGATTTTTCGGGTTCGTCTCTATCTTCTGGCGGAGGTTTTTTACATGCACATCAAGGCTTCGTGACCATGAGTACACTGTGTTTTTCCCCCATATGTCCTTAACTATCTCGTCTCTGGAGAGCACCTGCCCTCTCTTATCATAAAAGTACATAAGAAGCTCAAACTCCTTGGGAGTTATGTTGATTTTTTCCCCGCCGATGTGCACTGTGCGGTCACATTGATCTATTGAGATATGAAAAAACTGAATGACTCCTTCCTGACATGCTTCGGCGGAGGGTTCTGTTCTGCGGAGAATTGCCTTGATTCTTGCTGTAAGTTCGATATTTTCAAAAGGCTTGGTCAGGTAGTCGTCCGCGCCGTATTCAAGACAGATAACCTTGTCGGAAACATTATCTCTGGCGGAGAGAATAAGGATCGGAACATCTTTCTCCTTTCTGACCAGTCTGCATATCTGCTGACCGTCCACATCCGGCAGATTCAGATCAAGAACAATGAGGTCAATGTTGTTTCCCCTTGCCTTCGCTATACCTTCCATCCCCGTGGAGGCTGTCAGTACTGTATATTTTTCAAGGGAAAGCAGAAGCCTGATTATTTCCAGTATTTCAGGGTCATCGTCAACGACAAGTATTACTTTTTCCATTGAAATAAACCTTCAGCTTTTATTTGCAATATCGTTATAAAGATATTAATGAAAACAAATTTTGTAAATGCTTTTGAGCGGCTCAGGCGCAGTCAAAAAGAGCACGGCAGCTAAAACCGCTTTATTTTTTAATATACTAAACTTTTTCGGAATTAAATGGAATCTTAATTACAAATTTTACATAAGGAAAAAACCGCCCCGAAAGGCGGCTCAGGTGTTTTATTATATGGAGTGCTCCGCGAAAATATCGGTAAAATCCTTGTAGGAAAGATAGCCGAGGTGTCTTTCCATAATTTCGCCGTTATCGGAGATGAAAAGCTGCACCGGAACGGCGGTTATGCCCAGCTCAATGGCTATGCCGGAATTGACATCCACGTCAATCACCTTGACATAGTATCTCTCGCCGCCTTCCGCTTCGATTTTCTCAAGAGCCGGCTTCATTTTCCTGCATGTTATACAGCCGTCGGAACTGAACTGCACCACGAGCGCTCTGCCGTTTTCCGCTGCCTCCGCCTGAAGCATGGCAAGGGTAAGCCCGCCGTCTTTTCCGGTTTTAAGCGAAAGAACCATTATAACAGCAACCGCAGTCAGAACAGCAATGGGAACAATTATCTTCTTCATTCCGCCTCCTTAATATATATTTTTTTGAATATATTATACATCATTCAGAAAAAAGCAAGCATTACCACCCGCTTTTTTCCGCTGTAAAACCGAACTTGATTACAAGCACAATAACAACTGCGGCAGCGAATGAAAAGGCTATGATACGCAATATATTTCTATTGGCTATACTCTCGTAGAGCCAACCGCCTAGGCTTTCAAAAAACCATCGGAAAAGGAACGTGTTAACAAAAATAAAACCCAGTATTTTCAATAAGTTTTTCGCCACTGTCCTGCACCCTGAAGTGTATTTCTCAAAAAAGTTTTCCTCTTTTTCAGTACAATAAAATAATTATGTTTCATTTATCAACGTTTTTAAGTATCATTAATCGAATAAAATGAGGTTTAAAGAAATTAACCAAATATTAAATTAAAAAAAACGGTGAAAAAATGAGAAACCTTACCATCAGAAAAAAAATAATGGCAATACTCATTGTCGGCAGCGTTCTTTTTTTAGTACTCGGTTTTTATAATAATCTTACCATAAGAAAACTCAACGGTCTTGCTTCGGAGCAGGGTATCTCATTTGATAAATCAACTGCAGTCAGAAATCTGGAAATGGCAAACCTTAAGCTGAATCTGGTCGCAATGGACATGATAGTCGACAGGATAGACGGCTTCGTGGACGAAGAAAGAAAGCAGGAGCTGGCAGACATCCTTAACGATTATCAGACCGGTAAAAAAGCAATCAAAGAGATGATAACCGATGAAACCGTTCTGGCAAAATTTGAGGAGATATACAAGCAGTTTGACAAGCTTTATGCGCTGGTGAGCACCGATCTGATCACGGCGGTGGAGGACAGGGCTGACAGCTCTGTTTTCGGAGCATTCGACAACATAATTGACGACACCAGCTCCGCCATTGACGATCAGATTAATGAGATACTCAGCGGAATAAACGCTGATGTTGATAAAACATCCGCTTCCGCAGCGTCAATCAGCAAGGCATCCGTAATCAGCAGCTTATTCATAATGCTTTTCATAATAACAATTAACACAATTATTACCCTTCTCGTCTCAACCTCCATAATCAAGTCTGTCAAAACTATAACATTTACCGCCAAAGATCTTGCGGAGGGAGAAGGCGACCTCACAAAAGAGATCCGAGTGGACGCCTATGACGAAACAAAGATTCTGGCGGACTACATAAACACGTTTATAGCAAAAGTACGTGAAACGGTTCACAGCATACAGCAGTCTTCGGAATCCGTATCCGCCGGCTCCAGCGAGCTTGCCGCCTCTACAGAGGAGCTTTCAAACACCATGAGCCAGCAGACATCCCAGATCTCCAGCATAGCCGCGTCAGTGGAGGAGATGGCAGCAACCTCGAAAGAAATAGCCGTCAATGTCGGTGAGGTTCTTCAGAGATCTCAGGAAGCTAACCATCTCACAGACGACGGTAAAAAGAAACTTGACTCCGCAGTGAAAGACATAGCCGACATTAAAAGCAGTGTGGAGGATATGGCAAAAACCATAAAAGAGCTCACCGATTCATCCGAAAGAATCGGCGCCATACTCGACGTTATTAATGATATAGCCGATCAGACCAACCTCCTTGCGCTCAACGCCGCAATTGAAGCGGCAAGGGCAGGTGAAGCGGGCAGAGGATTCGCTGTTGTCGCGGATGAGGTGCGCAAGCTCGCAGAACGCACACAGAATGCCACAGGCGAAGTCGGAGGCATAATCTCCACCCTCAGAAAAGAAACGGAAAACGCGTCGACGAACATGAACAAAGCGGTCGGCGCAGTAAGCAAGGGCGTCACGGCAATTTCGGAAACAGGCGAAATATTTGAACAGATTATGATTTCTGTGAAGGATATATCTCTGAACAACAGCGCCATCAGCAGCGCAGTGAATGAAGAAAGCGATGCGGTAAATTCAGTTAATGACAATGTTCAGATGATTTCATCCGGTTTGGAGCAGAGCAGCATAGCTCTTTCGGAGATCTCCCACACGGTAAGCGATCTTCAAAGGCAGTCCGAAGATCAATACAGAGTTGTAAATCGCTTCAAAGTAGTGTAAGTATTTATCCGCGCTTTGCAGAAAAAAGTGAAGTTTTCACTTTTTCTGTCGAAATTTAAACGGATACATACAATATACTATGCGCACAGGTGAAGGTCAGGTGCTGAGAGTTTCTTCCCATTTAACGTCAGTGTTTTTTCTTATTTTATTAACAGTATCATGCGGAAGCGGAAACAACGTCTCCGCCCTTCACTCCACCGAAGCGGGAACAACACCTGTTTCGGCAAGCGTTTCGGACAGCTTTCACGGAACATACAGGCTTTCGGGCATATACTCCGGTGATCTCAGCATTGTCAGGGCGGAAGGTGTTCAGTATGTGGATTCAGTTAAAAACACTGTAAGAATAGAGCTTGAGATAGACACTCTTCTGGACAGTTATAAAATAGAGAGGGAATACCCGATTGAATTCGGAAAATCATCCTTTGCCATGACCTCCGGCGTCAAAGAGAAATACGAATCAGAAAACTCCTCCTCAGAAAAATCATACTTCATAGACACACAGTATCTTGCCGAAATGTCTGACTTTCAGGCGCTTCTGAACATAGAGTGGCAGAAGATTTCCGACAAAACAGGCGGGAAGATCTGACATTCACATCCGGTGCCGCTCTGATAGAAAAGCGGCATTTTCCCCTTTCCTCTTCGTGTTTTAAATAATATTATACTCTCATCGTAAAAGGTGAGACATGATTAGAAAACTGCTGCCCGTACTCCTTGCTGCCCTGTTTGCTGCTGCCTGTGCCCAAATGGTGAACTACTACGCCTCCAACGTGAGCATAAGAATTGACAGCGTAGACATAAAAAACAAAGCAAGCTTCGATAAGGTCGATCTGAACATTGACCTTTCAATTAAAAACGATAACCTGTTTCCCGTGTATATTACCGGCTTCACGTACAATGTGCTTATGGGAAAAGCTATCATAGCGTCGGGCAAAAATCCTGATAATGAAAGCTTCATGATAAAAGAGAAAAATACGGGCAATTTGTCATTCAGCATGACCATTTACCCGAGACGCGCCGGACAGGAATTTATAAAGGCTTACCTTGCGGAAGACGCGGAAATGAAGATATACGGAAAAGTATACGCAACTTCAGACATGGGAAATTTCAGCTTTAACTACTCCCACACGCACAAGCTGAAAAAGTAATCAGGCGATAACGTCAAAAAAGTTGCCTTTTTCCCCGCCGGAGTTTTTAGGCAGTTCCGCAGACTGAATAAGCTTAAGAGCTGCGGCACCCTGACTTTCCTGAACATCCAGAGCTTTTTTGGCAACCGTAACGGAAGCCTGCATGGCATATTCGGATTGTTTCATCTGTGAAAAACTGGAAGCAAGTGAAGTGAGATCCATAATTTTCTCCTTATTCTTTATTTATCGGCAGGAGATCATATTTCTTTAGGATAAATTCCCGTTTTTGATCAAGTAACTAAAAAAGGAGCCCTCTTCATGGACTCCTTCCCTGTTCCGGCAAACCTTTATTCGATACCGAACCGCTTCAAATCGTTCTCAAGGCTGTAAGAGCCTGCGGCATCAACCATTTCCTCGGGAGAAGCAATATAAACATTTATTCTTTCTCCTTTTTCCGAGCTTTTATCAAGAAAACGCTTAAGATCGTTCTCAACGTTATAACTGCCGGAAGAATCAACCATTTCCTCAGGCAGCGCCACATATGCGTTTATCACCTCTCCTTTTTCAATCCTGCCTGTGAAACGCTGAAGTTCGAGCTCCACGTTGTAGCTTTCTGCCGCGTCTGTCATCTCTGCGGGAGAGGCAACATAAGCGTGAATCCGCTTCTCCATTTCCATGCCGTCCATGGCTGAAGCGGCACCTGCCGCGAGAAATACTGCTATTGCAGGGAATACTGTTTTTTTCATTTCATCCTCCTGATGTTTTTCGTACAGACTTAAAAGCGGGAAGCGTGCCTGAATATACAAAAAGGTTAAATATTTGTCATAAAAGAATAAAATAAATATGAACCCAAAACAGGAGTGCAATATCCGCACAGCGGTGAGCAGAAATTACATAATATCTATATAATTAATAGATATTTAAGACGGGCAAAAAAAACGGGGAGCCTTACGGACTCCCCGTCAATCTTTAAGAAGGTTTATATTCAGTTTGCGGTTATAGGACCGAAGACGGAACCGTCTCTCCTGACATGGAAGTAAAAAGTATTGCCGTTTGCGTCCTTAACAGTTGCCTGATACGACTCGCCTCTGGGCATGACAAATTTGTCGAACTTCTCAATTTTGAAGCCTTTGAAATTTTCAGCCACGTATTTTTCAACAGACGCCTTGGCTGCGTCCTCTGTCACTGGCTGATAATCAGCAACAGGCGCTCCGCAGGGACCTCCGCCGCAGGGCGTGTTATACCCAGCTCCGCCGCATCCGCCGAAACCGCCTCTGCCGCCTTTTGCGCCGGGACCATAGGCGAACGCCATTCCCGCCGCGAGAACCACCGCAAGTGTTAATAATGCCGCTTTTTTCATTCTTATCCTCCTAAGCGTTAAAAGTCATACCCTGATAGCTCAAACCGTGCCATAAGGAGTTCTGAGAAATAAGTTATTTATAATTAACATATATATCCTGACAATAACCGTCCTCATCTGTGCAGTTTCTGCACACATGTGAGCAGGTATTTCCTAGCAAGGCAGGAGGATTTCACTGGAGTGCCGATGCTGAAAGCCGTTTAAAATAATCAGTTTCTCTGCTAAAATAAAACCGAATATACTTAATTACACAAACGGAAGTGAGCAATGAAATTCAGAAAACTTCTTTCACTGGCGGCAGTTCTGCTGGCATCACTCACTGTTTCAGCCTGCGGCGGCGCAGACGGAACAGCGGGAAACGGTAATACGGACGTCAGCGTATCACTAAGGGGAATATCAGCCCCGCTTACAGATGAGACCGGGGAAATCGGTTTAGGATACAAAATCAGCAGGATCTTTCTGGATGTTTACGCTCAGGGAGACCACAACCCGAATGTGCGTATCAATATTCTGAACCGGATAAAAAACGGCGACAGTGAAGTTATCATTGACGGGCTTGAGGCAGGCAGGGAATACGTTTTCTCGGTTTCCGCCTACGGCGTGAGAGACCTCATGCTGTGCAGCGGATCAGACACGGCGACAATCACAGCAAATCAGGATACAGAAATAAACCTCACCTGTAAATTCGACAACGAAACCACACTGCGCGCGTCATTATATGAAATCGCTGATTTTTTCATAAACGATAATGACAGAACACCGGAGAAGATTGAAGCTTTCATCGCGGATAACGCGACATTCGGTATTGAAAACGGGCTTGACAGAGCTGCCTTCATTCAGGACGCCTTAGATGATGACGGTGAATTCATTCCCGCACCCCTTGAGGATGTGGAGATAGCGGACATTCAGCCTGCGGCATACGGAAAGATACTGAAAATAAAAATCAAATATGAGGACGGCAGCTATGAGTTTCACACACTGCGTGTTGTGAAGCAGAACGGGGTCTGGAAATATGCCGGAAACGGCTTCCTCTACGAGCTCGACATAGCCCCCCGAACCCTCACGGCATATTACCCCGACAACCATACGGAAACATACTCCGGAATTTACGCCGATGTATATGACATGACCGGAAATATCAGCTACATAACGGTGACAGGTCCGAAACTCCCAGCCGCCGGAACAAAAATGATACGCAGCACTTACGGCGGAGACAACTTTATCTTTCAGGCAGCGGACAACGGAACTGCCGGAAGCGGAATGCGCCTGTTTGATAAAGCCGTATATCCCATTGACGATGACAACATCACAGGTATAGCAGACAACGCAGCGTATACTTTCAAGGCTTACGACTCAAACGGCACACTCCTTGAAACACGCACATTGAATCTTCCGGTGCGCCCTTTTACTTCAACAGAAGTTACCGAAGGGCACTTCCTCAAACCGATAACAGCGATCAGCGGCATTGTAACAGATTACAAAACAACGGATTTTACAGCTACCTTGAGCAAGCCTGCCGCTGAGCATCCCGTTTTTATGCGGGCAACATTTGAGGCAGGTGACAATTACGCCATGCACAATTTCTTTGAGAAAGCCCTGCCTGTGAACACATCGCTGCACAGCCTGACTTTCAGCACGTCTTCCGTGAGCTTCACCCCGTTCTCGGGAAGCTTTACGGCAAAGGCTGTCTTTGAAAACGGCAGGGAAACCCTGTACGTCAGAAGCATGACCCACTGACACCAAACCGGGCGGGGGTTCAGCTCCCGCCTTTTTTGTTATCTCCTTTCAATAACTCTTCCAAATTTTTTAAGTTGAGTATAAAATTCTTTTATCTTCACTAACATATCGGAGCGCACCTTGAACAGAAGACCGGTTACTGTTTTTTTCAAACTCGGAGCGCTTGGGGACACCATAATGACCACCCCCGCTCTGAGAGCATACCGCAAATCCTTTCCCCATGAAGAAATCATCTACATAATCGGTAAAACATGCGAAGCGGCTCTTCTCGGAAATCCCAATATTGACAGACTTATAACCTTTGATGACGATGCCTTTTACACAGGCGGGGTTGTAACCCGCATGAGAACCATGTTCAAGGTCACAAACCTGATAAAGTCATGCAGGGCAGAGAAAATATTCATTATGCAGCGTGACGGAGCTTGGGATCATGCCGCCAAAAATGCCGGAATTACCGAGCGCTTCGGCTTCAGCGACGGCAAAAGCAAATACCTCACCCGCGCTCTCACAAACTGGGACGAGTTTCACGAGGTTGACGCGTATATTGAGCTCTGCAAGCTTGCTGAAGGCTTCAAACCGGACGGGCATGTGATGAATGTCTATCACAGCGAATCGGAACCGGAAAGGGTCGCAAGCCTCACGGGAAGACTCTTTGAGAAAAGAGTCATAGCCGTTGCCCCGGGCGGGCGCTCAGGCATGAAAGCAGAGGATGACCTCAGACGCTGGCGGGGGTATCTTGAGCTGATCAGAAAAATTGTGGCGGAAAGTGACTGCAATGTTCTTGTGATAGGCTCAAAAAGTGATAAGGATCTCCTTGATACAGGCGGATTCGATGAGGCAAGGGTGAAAAACCTCTGCGGGAAAATCCCTGTCGCAGGCTCATACGCCGCTCTGAAACGCTGCACTGTCCTTGTCGCTAATGACGGCGGAGCGATGATACTCGGCGCTGCCGCGGGTATACCCGTTGTTTCCATATTCGGTCCCACCAGCCCGCTTAACAGATACCCCATAACCAACCACCTCAGCAGATACATCTGGCTTGAGAAGAAGTGCTCCCCCTGCATAAAGAACGGCAGTTTCCCGAGAAGGACAAACCATTCCTGCATGGGTGACATAACGCCGGATATGGTATTTGCCGAAATCAAAGATGTTCTCAGCCGTATCGGACAGAAATAATAAGATTGAACAACCTGCCCCTCAGATGCTAAAATTCCACTATGATTCATATATACAGAACCCCTGCGGCAAAACCTGTTATTCCCGTTATATCGGAATATCTTAAAAGCTCCGGACTTCTCTCGGGGAATGTCTGCTGCGTACTGCCCACCGGCAGAAACAAACGCTCTCTGGCGCTCAGATTTAATACGTCTGAAAAATCCCCCGTAATACTCAGCATACCGGAGTTCAACAGCTTCCTTTTCCGCACGGAAAAACCTGTTGTGCCGCCCGAACTCAGGCATTTTTTCATGAGACAGGCGGCAGATCGGCTCAGCAGAGACGAAAAACTTGCCCTCTTTAAACGAACCGACCCGGACTTCATGGAAAACTTTATAACATTCGCGGAGACAGGCAGCGCCTTTTTCCGCTTTTTCAGGGAGATAAAGGGTGAACTGATAACAGCGGAAGAGCTTGCCAAACATGCCCTCTATACTGATTACGAAAGACAGACCCGCATTCTCCATGCGCTCTGGGAGGCATACACAGGGATTCTGGGAGCTAACGGACTGTGCGACTCCTCCGAGATGTTCGATAATCCTCAGTTTAATCAATTCTTTACAGACAGGTTCACCGATTATGTGTTTCTGATAACCGGCTTCCTTACAAGGCACGAGATGAGGACGCTGAAAACACTCTCCGAAAAAGGCTCCGTACACCTTTTCTTTCACTTTATCGGAGATAAGACCATTAACCACAAAGAGATTGAGGAAACTTTAGGCACAGCCGTGCCGGACGATGAACCCGCTGCCCCCACAGGCAGCATTGAGGTCATAGAAACAGGTTCCCGCATGGAAGAGTATGAGTTCATCACGGAAAAAATATACGAGACAGCGGCAAAAGGGGTAGACTTCAACCGCATGGCGGTGATTCTGCCTGATGAAAAAATGAAAGCCTACTTCATAGAAAACGATATTTACAACCTTTTCAATATTACGGCAGGCACTGACGGAACATACTCTGAAATATACCAGACTGCGGACATAATCAGGAAGGCGGCGGAAGAGAATCTCCTTTCCGGAGGCTTAATAGGCATTGAGACAATGGAGAAGCTGACTGCCCAGCCATTCCTGAAAAAAATTACAGGATTCGGTTCATTGGCAGAACGCATCAAGGATCTGATAGGCATGAAGCGTCTTGCCGTGACCTTTGATGAAACGGCGGGATTCCCTTCCGTGCGAAAGGTCCTCACCCCTTTCTTCAAAGAGACTCACACAACACTCACTGATGCGGCTAAAAAGCTGATAAACCTTGCGGAAATATTTAACGAAAACGCTGAGGATCAGCGTGAGAAACAGCACGGAACACTTGTGATAAAGGAGCTCAAAAGACTGATAACCGTCTATGCTCCGGTTATGGATATTTTTCCGCTGCATACCGCCCTCACCCAGCTGATGGGAGCGCTCGCGCGTCTCGGCTTTCACCGCCCCGGAGGCGAGGTGACTGTCATGGGGCTTCTGGAAACCAGAAACATGCAGTTTGACGCGGTTTTTATCCCCAATATGAATGCGGATGTTTTTCCGCCTTCCAGTGATAAAGATCTGTTCCTCAACACGGAAATCCGGTGCAGCCTCCGTCTGCCCACATTTCTGGACAGGGAGCACCTGATCAAAAACTATATGAGCCAGATAATAGCTAAAAGTAAATTCGCATACATATCATGTATTTCACGTGATAAAGGCTCATCATACCGCAGCCCGTTTCTGGAAGAGATTATAATAAAACGAAGGCTCCGAGTGCGCCCCTACTCATCCTCCGGATTCCGCATATTCAGCACAACGGAAAACGGACTGAGACTGTATGAGCAAACCTCCTTCAAGCCTGATGCAGGTATAGCGGGCAAGCTCAAAAAACGCGGAATTTCAGCTACAATGCTCAACGACTATATTGCCTGCCCTTACAGGTTTTACGCTAAATACATCATAGGCTTGAAGCCTGCCGAAAGACCGGAGGACTCCATTCCCCCTTACGAATACGGCAAGGCAATCCACAGCGTTCTGGAAAACATATACTCCGCAGGTCTTCCTGAAACTGCGGAAGAGCTCCATGGGCGGATTTACAGCGGCTTTCTGGAAGCCATAGGCAAATTTGACGCATACAGAGTCAACCCGCTGGAAAAGGAACAGGCAGAGGATTTGGCGGAACGTCTTTACTTATTCGCAGTCAATGAAATAAACAGGTTCAGCGAAGGATGGCGACCGAAAACAGAAGAGGACGAACTGGAAGCGAAGATAAACGGAATGCGTCTGAAAGGCAGGCTGGACAGAACGGACGAAAACGGCGGCAAAACAGCCATAATCGATTACAAACTGAAAACTGTCAAAGATTTCAGGGATTTTAAGCCGGAAAAGATAAAAGACGTGCAGATGCCGCTTTACGCTCTGCTTTTTATGCACAAACACGGGCATATGCCTGACGAAATCCTCTGGTATGACTTGAAAAAAGAGTTCAGAACCGTGAAAGCGTTTGACGTAAGCCGCATGGATGAGTTCAGGGAGTTTCTGGAGGAGATGCTGAAACGCCTCGCTGACCCCGAACAGGCATACCCGAGAACCGACAGGCAGTCCGACTGTCGCTACTGCGACTATGCGGATCTCTGCGGGAGGAGCTGATGCAGAACCTTGATAACAGAAGAAATATAGCCCTCGTCGCATCCGCTGGAACTGGAAAAACCTTCAATCTCTCCCTCCGGTATATCAACCTTCTCCTTAACGGCGCGCAGATGGAGCAGATTCTCTGCCTCACCTTCACAGTGAAAGCCACAGCAGAAATGCAGGAGAGGATCATTCAGGTGCTCAATGCCCTTGCGGACGGCAGCCGCGCGGACTTCAAAGGGGAAAGGGAGATACTGAGAGAGCATAATAATCTTACCGATGAAGAGCTTGAAAAAAAAGCCAGACCCGTGCGAGACTATGTGCTGAAAAACTTCTCCCAGATGCGCATACGCACCATAGACTCATTCATCAACCGCATAATCTCCCAGTTTCCTTTTGAGGCGAATGTGCGCCCGGGGTTTTCGATTATTCAGGATAAAGAGAAGGAAGAGCTTGAAGCGGAAGCATTTTTCAGAACATATCAGATTTTTGCGGCAGAAACCGGAGACACGCTGAAAAACGCCGCCCGCGCACTGGAGCAGACCCCCAAGGCGATGATTGATGAAATCCGTAAACAGCAGTCAAATTTTGAGAATCAGCTTATCGGTCTGCCTGTTCTGGCAGAGAAATACAAAACAGATTCCGAAAGCTTCACGGCTCTCATTAACAGCCTTAATTTCTATAAACAGCAGTCAATTGACGCTTCCCGCACCTTCGGTGCGGAGCTGCTTGCCTCAAAACTCAACGGAAAACAGAAGACTCAGGCTGAAGGTCTGGCGGCAACCGCAAATCTGAAAAAAATTACAGACACAGCTCTTTACGCCGCGTGCGACCCGGTAAACGGTAACTTCAAAACCTTCGACTATGATGACAAACAGCGCAAAGCCTATTATCAAGTCATTGAAAACATGGGTAAATATCTGGAAACCAAAGGAGATCTGATGATCCGCCTCTCTGTCCGGTTTTACACACTGTTTTTCGCTGAGGTTGAACGCCTGAAAAAAAACCGGAATGTTCTCACCTTCGCCGACATCACCATGAAAGCATACCGCATGCTTGTGGAAAACAGCATAGCCGAGGACACTGAATATCTCTATTTCCGTTTGGACGGGCGCATACTCCACATCCTCATAGACGAATTTCAGGACACGAGCCTTGCCCAGTGGAAAATACTCGAACCGCTTGTTCAGCAGGCGCTTGCAGGTGTCGGACAGCAGGACGCGGTGAAATCGTTCTTTTACGTGGGCGACCCGAAGCAGACACTCTACAGGTTCAGAGGCGGCGAGAGCAGGCTTTTTGACACCGTAACAGAAAGTTACAGCGACTTCATAACCGAGCACAAGCTGGACACAAACTACAGAAGCGCAAAAGCGGTCATGGATTTTGCCAACCTTCTCTTCGGAAAACTTCACGATGAAACCTTCCGCTACACTGAGCAAAAGGGTAACAGCGATGAAAAAGGACATGTTTCCGTTGAGTTTATCGAAAAGGACAGCAACGAAGAATACATCCTCGGGCGTGTCAAAGACCTGCTGGAACGCGGCTTCCGAGCAGCTGACATAGCCGTGCTTACCGAAACAAACAGCAAGGCGGACACCTGCACCGAATACCTGAACGAAAACGGGATACCCGCACGGAGCGAAACAAGGCAGAAACTCACGGACAGTGCGCCGTTTAAGATAATTATGAATGTCTTCAATCATATATTCTACGGCGACAGCCTGAACGCATTCGCCTTCCGAATGACGGGTCCGGCGGTGAACTCAGAGGAAGAGGCGGCAAAAGAGGGCTTCTGCGAAAAAATTCAGGAGGAGCTTAAGGAGTTTGCTGAAAAAACAAACGGCATGAACGGGCGGGCGGCTTTTGCCATGGCGGTTAATGAGTTTTTCCTTGCCGAAAGATTTGAGGGCGACCCCAACTTCAAAAAGCTGTGCGATATATCGGCAAATGTTCCCGTAACAGCGAATCTCCCCGCTTTTTTTGAGGAATTCAGACGCAGGGCGGAATCCGAAAACGCCCTTTCAGCCGGAAAATCCGACGCTGTAACGGTCATGACGATCCACAAATCAAAAGGGCTTGAGTTTGAAGCCGTCATCATCTCCGATCTTGAAATAAGCGTGAAACCGAACGCCAACAATTCAAGGATGATCTTCTACTCCGAAGACGGTTCAATGCTCGCCGACAGCATAATATTCAACCACGGCGAAAAGCTGAACTCCTTCGTCAGCGGCGGCTTCACTGAGGCATACAGGGCTGAGGAAAAAGCCGCATACCACGACAGGCTGAACCTTCTTTATGTGGCTGTGACAAGAGCAAAACGGGAGCTTTACATCCCTGTCAAGGAAGAGCCCACGGCAAATTCATTGGAGCAGCTTCTGGCTAACAGCATCGAAATCCCCTGTGTACTTGGAGAAAAATATAAAAAGTCCTTCGCACAGCAGCCGGAGGAGAAAAAACGTAAAACGGAGAAATTCGTGCCACGCCCCGTACCGGAATACCCCATCACGGAGGAAAGCACGGACTTTCAGGGGGAAATATTCGGAACAGCGCTGCACGAAGCGATTTTTCTCTGTGTGCGGTTTGATGAGCAGGAGGCAGAGGAAACAGCCCGCTTCACCGTGATTAAGCATGCTCCTTATCTCACTGATGAGGATGAGAAAAGAATAAAATACTCACTGCTCATGCTGTATTCGGAACCGTTCTTCAAAGAAATAACCGAAAACGCCGAAATCTTTCGTGAGAGAAGCTTCTCTGACGAATCGGGGATAAAAACCGTGGACTTTTACTCGGTGAAGGATCAGGCGGTCTACTGTCTGGATTTCAAAACCGGAAGCATAACCGCGAAGATGACTGCGGAATACACTGAGCAAATAAACGGCTATGCGGATATTCTCTCAAGGCTTTACAGAAAACCAGTGAAAAAGTATCTGGTTAACTTCGTTTCCGGCAGATTGGAGTGGATAGAGATAAATTAGGAAGGGGGCGCATCGCTGCACCCCCAGGACAGTATTTACGTGATTTTGCAATCACGCTTTCGACGCCGTAGTTAATGCTTCCCCGCTGCCGCAATTTTATATTTGCGCCCTCATATGTATTGAGAGGCGGAGCGGGCGGAACCGTCTTAAAGGTTCCTGAAACGCAGGAGGAGTTCACGAATCCGCTTGGAGTACTCCTCGCCGATTCCGTTTTCAGCAAGCCTTTTCATGCGTTCTATCTGGTAATCCACATATTCCGCAAAACTAAGACCGCCTTCCGCAAAATTGTCTTCCTGCATATCTGAAAAAGGGTATGCTGTTTTTCGCTGTTCAGCCGCAGTTTTCGGCAGCTCTATCAGCACAAGGTGGAGATAATTAAGCTCTTTCATGCTTATTTCATCATGAGCCACAAGCTCAATGAGCGTGGTTATCACTTCTGCGGGAAAGTCTTCCGGGTATCTGTATACCCTGTCGCAGAACCTTATCTCCGACAATGGAATAAGTCTTGCTTTACGCCTCTCAGTAAAAAGTGTTGTTTTAACCTGTTCGGCGGTCTGCATCTTCTTATCCTGCCCTTTTTCAATCTCTGTGACTATTTAAGCAGGAAACATGCCAAAAAAAACCGGGAAAAAATTGCCGTACTTACATGAATGAGATATTGCTTCACTAAAGTTCGCAATGATATTTTGAGCTTAGGCACGGGCGAAAATATCATTATGATCATCCTAAGAATCGGAGCATAAACAGTTCCATGGATGGAACTGCGCCGTGCGAAGCGAAGGCAGGTTTATCCTGCCGCGAGCGTGTATCCCGAATTTCCATGGATGGAAAATTGGGGATTATTAAGACAAGATATGCGCCGTGCGAAGCGAAGGCAGGTTTATCCTGCCGCGAGCGTGTATCCCGAATTTCCATGGATGGAAAATTGGGGATTATTAAGACAAGACATGCGCCGTGCGAAGCGAAGGAAAGTTTACCCTGCCGCGAGCGTGTGGCAAAATCCGACAATAACGCAGAAGGCTCCTGCGGATTAATCCGTAGGAGCCCTCAATCCAGCGGCTTTCTCACAAAGCCGTCATAATATATTATACCACACAAAGCAGTTCAGATGAAAAATACTTTCAAACCAATCTTTTCGCTTTGCTCAAAACTATTTCCAAATCCTCTGCCAGCCGGTTGACAACGGCGCAGCCGTTCGGTTCCTGAGAGGCAAGCTCTCTGCATTTTTCAAGGACTCTCTCAAGCCTGTCTATGGCTGCCGGGTTTTGGGGTTCATCATTAAGTAAGTCATTTTCAGACTGGTGCATGACACATCTCCGATGCCTTCCCAATCGGCTTTCAGCCGCATAACTTAAGGCGGCATTCCGAACAGGTGTTCGGTTATTAGCACGCTTAGGGTAAAGCGCGGGTAAAGATCATTCACTCAAAACAAAAATGAACAATTTTTCCTACAGGTCTATTTTTTCCATCACGCTTTCCACCTTGCGGCTCATGCCCGCTTCTCTGCCCCTGCGATAATCGATCTTTATGGAAACAGAGATGCGGTTGCAGTCGCCGAGTTCCTCCACGGCGGAATTGACAACTCCGAGAACAGCCGCAGTATTTTCCCCCTCAATAATAGTCCCCATGGGTGTAAGGCGCCACTCAAGCCCGCTGTTTTTGATGACCCTGACCGCCCTCGCCACATATTCCGAAACACTCTCACCCTCGCCGAGAGGTGTTATGGATACAAATGCCATAGCGCTCATACACGCCTCCTTTATTTTTCACAGTTTTGCTGATAGTATAAACATAATCTAATGCAATGAGGAAAGAAATGACTGAAAAAAAGCGGATCAACGTAAACTTCTTTAATATAGAATCTCAGGAGGACGGAGTTTTCATGACACTCTCCGAAAAGCTCTCCACCCTGTTCGACAGCGGCATGGACTACGGCTTTTTCGAGACAAAAAGCAGAGAGATAATGTTTAAGCTGTTTGAATCCTTTGAGGTCAACGGCTTCCCCGCCTATCTCTTCGGGCTTATCAAGGAGAAGTCAAGCTGGCCGGTATGGTATGACAGAAACGGCGAACTCAGCGAAGTCCCTCTCAATTCAGGCACTCTTGGCGATATAACCTACGGTCTCGCCCTTCCGCAGGACAGGCTTCTTCTCACCGCATCCGGCACAGCGGGCAAGGGAGCCTTCACGGAGTTTCTGCGCTGGCTTGCTGATGAAAATACCATTGTTCTTGATCCTGTTTTCATAAGCGATGCGTATAACAAAATCCAGAACTGGGAAGTCTTCAGAAAATTTGAGATCAGCGTGGAAGCCCCCACGGCGGATTTTGTGGACACTGTGCTCACCAGTGAGTCAGGACGTGAGCTCGGTTCCATAATGGGCACACTGGAGGGACTTAAGATGGATATAACCGTGAGCATGGGCAACACCAAAGGGAGCATGTCCGCACCTCAGCTTAAGGCGCTCCTCGGCGGCATAATCTCCGACAACTACGCCAGAAAACTCACAATAACCGGAAAAGGCTTTGAGGATGAGGCCAGCGAAAGCATAGACGTAATGAGTGCCAAGCTGAAATACTCGGCGGATGTGGCAGTGAGCAAGACATACCTCAGCCCCGATGAAGCCCGCACTGCGTTTCTGGAAGGCTACTACAACAATCAGCAGTATCTGGTTAAGGATTAACGGACTATCTTAGGCTTCTCCGCTTTTACTTGGTGCAGAACTGTGTTGAAGCCTTTCGCCGCAGTTTTGAAGTTGGCGTCCTGAACATTAGCATCACTGACTTCCCTGCCGTAAACAGAGCCCTCGAAAGAGTTTTTGATGAGCTTAGCCAAAAAAGCTGTGCATGCGTCTCTGTCAGGGTTTCTGTCCGATTCCATGCACTTTTTCAGAATTTCCGGCAGATCCTCCTGACTGCGGCATCTGTGCACAAGAGGCAGCTCTGAAAAGAAAACATCGGCAAAAATAACTGAGGGGGTACCCAGAAGCGCTGCCTGATAAGCCGCAGTGCCGGAAACCGTAATCACGGCAAAAGCCCCTGCCGTCAGTTCCCAGTTGTCGGACTCGGGATGAACAAGCACGGCGTTGGGCAAATCGTTCACTGCGTTGTAAAACTCCCGCACTCTGTCACCCACGGCCTGAGGATGCTCCTTCACTATGACGACAGCGTCCGCCGGAAGAGAGCGGGCAATATTCTGTATTATATGAAACTGATCCGAGTTGTAAGCACCGAGAACATCGATACTCGCCTCCGGCTGCATATGGAGGTTGTAAACGCAGTATTTCTGCCCTGTCAGAAAAGATATATCTTTGGAAAGCCTGAGTCTTTTCAGTCTTTTGGAGTTGTTGCGGCGGAATATTCGCTGATCGAAAAGGTAATCCAGATCCGGACGGGTCATATCCTTATCTTTATGAAACATCATATATGCCAGATGTTTCTTAATCTTGCGGAAGTTCTCCGCACTGAACAAAGAAAAATCCCTCTTGATATGAGCGTAGTCCGGCACAGGACGATGGTTCACGAATCTGTCGTAAAATTCTTCGGCAGCTTCCAGATCGGAATCAAAAACAGGCTTATCCAGAAACAGCTTATCCTGAAAAAAGCCTTTGAAGAAAGTGAACCTGCCGTTGGGAATCCTTGTTGTTGCGGGAGTAAGGTATGGTATTCCGCATTTTTCGGCAGCGGCGGCGGCGGTAAGTTCCGCAGTCCATGTGGACTCCCCGAAGATAACATCTATTTTATTGTCTGCTATGAATTTTTTAATCATGGAGTACACAGCGGCGATGTATGAATAGCTGACTTCTCTGGGCTTGCGGCTGAGGAGGCGGTCGGACATGATGACAGCGGAAGCCCTGTAGGATGAATGCTCCTCCATCTCAAGGACTTCGGAAATATCCGCATCATTATTGAATGAGGCGGGCGAAAGATCAAGAATACGGTCTTCCTCAACTCCGTTTGCCTTAAGAAAGCTGATCCAATAGGGATCTCCGGTTGAGATCCAATAGATTTCGGCATCAATATGCTTTGATATTCCGTAAAAGGTCTCCGTTCTGAGGTGGCTCACCACAAAAGCCGCTTTCATTTACCGCTCCTGCGGACATCGCTCAGGAGTCCGCTTTTAATTATATATATGAAAAGAAAAAGGCTGTAAGCCGCCTCAGCCGAAACAAGTGCAAACGCTGCGCCTTTTTCAAAAAATGCCGGAATCAGAAGGAAAGAGAGCGCAAGTCCCAGAAGCTTCGCCGCTAGCGTGAGGCTGAGAAACGCCTTCCCCCTGTCAAAGCATACCAGAGTCTGAACACCCATTATATTGTTAATCGAGAAAAAGAAAAGATAAACGGCAAGCATCCTCAGAACAGGCACGCTCGCCATGAACTCCTCTCCCAGAACAAGCCTTACCCCGAAATCGGAAAGCAGGAATATGGAAGCGGAAAGAACAGCGGCAAAAGCAGCCATCGCTGTACCTGCTTTTTTTATGAAAATAAACCATTCATGCTTTGATCTGGCTGCCGTCCTGCGGGAGTGCGGAAAGATAGCCTGAAACACAGGGGAAAGCATCGCCCGCACTGCATCCATGAGTTTTTCAGCGGAGCCGTAGAAGCCCACCGCCGCATCTCCGGCGATGAAACCGAGAAGCACTGTATTGGTAATCTTGGCAAAGTTATCTGTAATCGCTTTCGCGAAGTAGATAAAGCCTTCCCTTATTCCCTTTATAACCTCGCTGAAAACAGGAAGGGAAAAGCCTAATCCGAATTTGGCGTATACAGTCCATATGCCGTACAGACCGGCAAGAGAATAAGCTATGAAATTAGCCAGCGGCACGAGAACATAATCCGCCTCGGTCTTCACGGTGAGGAGAACAAGAATAAGATACCCCGTTTTCACCGCCACAAGGCAGACAGCTATGAACTTCATCCGTTCCATACCCCTGTAAAACCATGAGGGGATAAGTATCTGCCCGCCTATCATGCCGAAGGAGAGCAGAATAAGGCGCCACTCCTCACGGAATTTGCCCACGGAGGCAATGAAAATAAGGATAATCAGAAAACCCGCACCGCCCAGCATAAGTTTGGCGGTCATTACGTTGTGAAATATTTCGGAAAGACGCTTTTTGTCATGCTGATTTTCGGCTATGCGCATTGTTCCCCACATGTCAAAGCCGTAGTCAACAAGGAAGATAAAATAGGTTATAACCGACTGGGCGAATATCACAAGTCCGTACTTGGAAGGTCCCAGAACACGGACAAGATAAGGAACGGCAGCTAAGGATATGGCATATGTTATAAGCTGAAGGATGAACAGAGATGATGCGTTGGAAAATATCCGCTTGGCGTCCGATTTCATAGAGTTGAGATTATATCAGAAACTTATGCCAGTCAATCCGTCTTACTTAATAACTGTAATCCGTGCATCCTGCCGGACTACTGTACACGCTCGCGCCGAACTTCGTTCGTCTTCGCTACGCACGGCGCAACATCTGGTCTTTATAATCCAAAATTTGCCATCCTTGGAAATTTTGGATACACGCTCGCGCCGAACTTCGTTCGTCTTCGCTACGCACGGCGCAACATCTGGTCTTTATAATCCAAAATTTGCCATCCTTGGAAATTTTGGGTACACGCTCGCGCCGAACTTCGTTCGTCTTCGCTACGCACGGCGCAACTCCATCCATGGAGTTGTCAGAGTCATTTTTACCAGTCACAGGTCACTCTGAGTAATCAAAATACCCAAAAAAAGATTCTTCATTGCGTTCAGAATGACTGGAACAAAACCATGCTTCATTTCATAAATTCAGTTAAGGATGTCCCTTGAAATACTTAAGCCCCACCGACAGATACTTCGACATATGGTTAAGCGCCTTCCGGAGTTTCTCCTGATTATACATTGACAGGCTCTCGGGGCTGACAAACTTGTTTATTTTCTCACCGGAATGCGCCTGACGTATCTGCTCATTCAAAGTTATATCCACCAGAATCTCATAGGCATCCTGAGTCTGAGAAACAAGTTCATCCGACAGAATCTTCTTGCGGCGCAGATGCTTCAGCCTCTCGATCGTATTAAGGTCATTCAGTCCGTATTTGAGAGTAAAGGCACGAGTAACATCCACTATAAAAGCCAGAGCGGCGATCTTCATATTCATCTTACCGGCATGCTCGCCGTCCTTTTCGGTTATAAACTTGCCGAAAAGGTTGATAGGTCTGCGCTGGTTGGAGTCGTTTTCCAGCATAAATATGAGAAATATCGGTTTCTGGGATATTTTCATGTTGATGTATTCCCTGAGCTCCCACACAAGCTTTTCATCCCCCGCAAGACCATCGTAATCGAAAACAATGTTGCTCCAGAGAATGCTTTTCCCCGCAGAACCGTCCACCCAGTCACGCACCTTGTTTTTCCATTCGGAAAGCCTCATGGACATCTCCGGGTTGGTAACCATAACGTTGCCCGGACATTTTTTGTAGCCCACAAACTCAAGATTATCAGTAAACAATGCTCCGAATTTGAGGAACATCGCTATGTCCTCATCCGAAACATCGTCCGCAAAGATGAAGCCGTTGTCCTGATCGGGATCCAGCATCATCTCCTTTCGTCCGCCGCTGCCCATTATGATCAGCGAGTGCTTCACCTTTGTTATGTCGAACCCTGTTTCCGCGGCGAATTTTTCCGCTGTGAGCCGATAGACCTTTTTCTGTATGTTAAGGTGGACGGCGGAAAGAACAGGCAGAACGTCATAGGTGAGCCTTGAGCTTCCCACCAGACCCTCGGCTATTTTATAAAGCCCCGCATAGGAGGCACGCAGCTCATCAATTCCCGAAACGCCTTCAATGTATGTGTTGTGAATAGATGTGTTCCTGAAAAGGGTGCGCATTATATCATTGTTGGAAATGATTCCCACCGGCTTGTTCTTCATGGATATGAGCGCGTATTCCTGTGCCTTCATCTGCATCTCTCCCAGAGCTTCCGCAAGGGGAAATTCCGCAGGCAGCACAAGAGGTTCCTTTTCCATAAAGTTTTTGACATACGGGGCCTGAAGGCTGCTCTCTATATTTGAGAGGAACCTGTGAACCATATGTTTACTGGTAATGAGACCCGCAAGCGCCCCCTTATCGTCAAGAACAGCGAGAGCGCCTATATTGTGCTCAGACATTACCTTGCCCGCCTCCATGACCGTATCCGTGGTTTGAGCTGTTATCACAGGACTGGTCATATAGCTTCCGACAGGTCTGTGGGTGCTGGATTCTATGTTGCCCGTATCTTTTCCGGTGATGGCGTTCATACGTCTCGTAACCAGCCCGTAGAAGCGTTCCCTGAACTCTTCGGAAACTTCCATCAGCTTATAGATACTCAGCTCAGGTATAAAAATAAGGTCGGAGTTCAGGGACGCCGTGGCGCTGACGTGGTAAACGGACTTACCCACAAAGTTGGAAAGACCTGCGAAATCACCAGCGTCGGCAACAGCCTTCAGCCCTGAATCGCTGTAAAGCTCAACCTCGCCCGAATAAACAAGATATACGCCTTTGTGGTAGGATTCGCCCTTTTTGAAAAGCGCCTCGCCCTGCTCCACCGAAACAAACTCGCTCTTTTCCAGAAGAAGCCTCAGACGGGAATATTCTATACCCTTGAAAACATAAAATCTTGTGAGTCTGTCCAGAATGTCGGTTATTCCGTTCATGGAACTGATTTCCATAAAGCCTCCGAAAATTTTTTCGCTCAGATGCGGGAGCAAAGCAAGCATACGGCATAATCAACCGCCATTCTACAGCTGCTGAAACAGCTGCTGGCAGGCTTTTCCTTTTGATTATATACATATCAGTCTTTTTTTAACAGACTAATTTTAAACCCATCAGAAATTAATACACTATTAATTGCATTCGCCGGAACAAATCTCATTTATGTTTGAAAAAGCCTTCACTCGTTCGCAATATCAAGATAAACTATTTATGTATTGCATTTTTCACCTACAGAACCCTTTTTGAACCAAAAATAAACTTCTTTATTAAACGAATTATTTATAAACATATTTATTTATCATTAATTATATACCGATGTCTCATTAATAATTAATCAAATAACTTTAAATAAACATACTGATTTATTAATTTTTTATACTCCATATCAACATACTTATAACATTTTATTGTATCAGGGTTTATAAAATCTTCTTGACAAATAGTGTCTATATAATTTAATAATACATACATTATATAAAGTAGTTTTACTTTAAGGCGCATGCGGATTTAAACAGGAATTAAACCGCATAACTGAAACTGCTTATAGTTTTATACTTTTCTCAAAACAGGTAGGAGGTCTTTATGAACGCTCGCGAAATCGTGAACTCTGACAGGTTCAAAAACCTAGTCAGAAAGAGGTGGACTTTCAGCTATATTATGCTGGCGATCCTCTTTGTAGTGTATTTCGGGTATCTGTTTCTTATTTCGCTGGATAAGGAACTGATGATCAAAATGGTTACACCGAATATTACTCTTGGAATAGCACTGTTCGTCGCAGTGATAGTTATCGCATGGGTACTCACAATTACTTATGTTCTCTGGGCAAACAACTCGTACGACAAAGAAGTCGAAGAACTCAAAAAGATGCTGAAATAGGAGATACCACACATGAATGAAGTTATTGCTCAGAGACTTGCAAATTTTCAGGCGGGCAAGGCAGATCCCATATCGCTCCTTTTCTTTGCCATCATAGTTGCCGGAACCCTTATGATCACATACTGGGCGGCAAGAAAAACTAAGACCACAAGTGAATTTTACGCCGCGGGGCGCAGTGTTACAGGTTTTCAGAACGGTCTTGCTCTCGCGGGCGATTATATGTCCGCAGCGTCTTTCCTCGGTATTTCAGGAATGGTTGCCCTGCGGGGTTACGACGGCGCAATATACGCTGTCGGCTGGCTTGTGGGCTGGCCTGCTCTTATGTTCCTCATAGCGGAACCTCTCAGAAACCTCGGTAAATTCACCTTCGCGGATGTTGTTTCCTCTAGACTTAAAAACCGTCCGATACGCATCGCCTCCGCTGTGGGCGGAATCCTCGTGGTTCTCTGCTACACAATCGCGCAGATGGTGGGTGCCGGCAAGCTTATACAGCTCATGTTCGGCATGCCTTACGAGCTGGCTGAAATCCTCGTGGGAACAGTTATGCTTCTGTACGTTCTTTTCGGCGGAATGCTCGCTACCACATGGGTGCAGATAATCAAAGCGGTTCTTCTTCTTTTCGGTGTTACTGTTCTTGCGGGGCTTGTTCTCTTCAAGTTCGGCTTCAACCCCGGAAATCTCTTCGGCGCAGTGGGCGACATGTACGGGTTTGAAACAATGTTTAAACCCGGCGGATTCGTAACAAGCCCCATAGAGGCTCTTTCACTCGGTCTGGCGCTTATGTTCGGTCTTCTCGGTCTGCCTCACATCCTTATGAGGTTCTTCACGGTGCCTGACGCTAAAGAAGCGAGAAAATCCGTTGCATACGCGACAAGCTTCATCGGCTACTTCTACCTCGTAATTCCCATAGTTGGCTTCGGTGCGGCTGTGCTTGTCGGACAGGATTTCATTACCGGAATAGACAAGGGCGGCAACATGGCTGCTCCCATCCTCGCCGCGGCTCTCGGCGGTAAACCCTTCCTCGGCTTCATAGCCGCGGTTGCTTTCGCCACGATCCTCGCGGTTGTTGCGGGTCTTACCCTCGCGGCATCATCCGCGATGAGCCACGACATCTACGTAAGCGTGTTTAAGAAAGGTCAGGCGACAGAGGCTGAGCAGGTTAAGGTGGCAAGAATAGCAACGGTAATCTTCGGCGTGGCGGCAGTTGCGCTGGGCATTCTTTTCAAAAACCAGAACGTTGCCTTCCTTGTTGGTCTGGCATTTGCCATCGCCGCAAGCGCGAACTTCCCCGCTCTGCTTCTTTCCATCACGTGGAAAAAGTTCAGCACAAGGGGCGCTGTATGGTCAATCATAGCCGGCGCTGTTTCAGCGTCCGTCTGCATAATTCTCAGCCCTGTTATATGGGTAGGTCTGCTCGGCTTTGAGCAGGCTGTATTCCCGCTGAAAAACCCCGCGATTGTCTCCATGACAGTGGCTTTCATTGCGGCTTTCATTGGCTCAGTGACTGCGCCCGAGCCTGAATCGCAGGAAAAATTCGAGCAGGAAAAAATAAGAACATACCTCGGAGTGGGTGCGGAATAACACAACACCTTTTTATCTCCTTAAATAACAAAACAGAAAGAGGAGCCTTCGGGCTCCTCTTTTTATGTTCAGAGTTCTTTAAAAATGCTTTCCGCCCTGTCGGAGAAGATCATATCCACCCCGTCCATAGAGGCAAACCGCCTGTAGGCGTTTATCTCGTTAACGGAATAAACCCAAAGCCTCAGTCCGTTTTCATTACAGTAGGAAACCAGTTCGGGACAGATAAGGTTTTTCGCCACGCATACTCCGCCGCCGGATTTCCGGATAACTTTCAGAAGCTTATCAGGCAGGGTGCGGCACCTCAGAGAATGAAAATAGCCCTGATAAAGCTCACGCGGAATGGACTCAAAAACATTCTTTCCGGTAAATACGTTGTATTTTTTCACTTTTATACGGTTCTGAGCGAGAAATTCGGTAAGCCGCCCTCTGAGTCCGTAGGAAAACAGACTCTGATAGGAAAGAAACAGCGGGGCGGAAAAACCTTCCCTGCTGAAATTCATCAACGCGAGAGCGCACCATGAAACTATAGCAACCTGTTTTTCCAGCCCGTGCTTTTCTATGAGGCGAATATGCTCCTTTTCAAAACCTATGTCCTTAATATCAAGGCAAAAAACTGTATCCGAAGAAAAATCTGTCTTGAATATCCTCAGAGCGTCGTCAAGGCGGGGAACAGGCTCATCATTATATATATTTATGCTGTCGATAACCGTGCTTCCGGTCTGAGGAAAGATATGCCCATGAATGTAAGGATCGTGAAAAACATAGACCACACCGTCCTTTGAGGCTCTGGTGTCTATCTCAAAATATTTAACGGAGCTTTTTGCCGCCTCAAGAAAGCCGGAAAAGGTATGCTCAACGGGGGCATAACCCCTGAAACGGTGACTCAGAAGCTTTTCCACGGGTGTCTTTGTCATTTATCTGTCCTCCGCCGTGCAATATAGCAAATTGGCATGCGGACTGCTACTTATAAAAAAACGAAAACATTTCGGAGGCAAAAAATGCAGGTCACAGCCAAGAGCATAATGCTGGAGCAGTATAACAAACTTCTTAAAAATGATTCTTCCTCCGCCCTTCAATCGGCAAAGGAAAGCGCCAATCCGCTCCTCATAGGCAAATCCGCAGATGAAACAGACTCATCAACTTCCGTTCTGGATAAGGTGCAGATCTCTCAGGCGGCTCTGGATATGCTGAACAGCTACTCGTCAGAAGACACGGCAACAACTGAAGCGCAGAAGGCGGCACTGGAAAAATTTTTCCAGTTGGGTTCAAGTTATTTCGGTACTGAGGGAAGCACAAACCTTGAGGCTGTCATAGCGGCTCTGGAAGCAAATATTGAGGAAGGTGACACCGACAGCCTGCTTAAAACAATCGCCGAGTCCAACAGAGCGGCTAACGCAGGTCAGGGACGGATCAGCTACAACGCTGACGTATCAGCTCTGTTTGAATAAAGAGCCTGATCAAAAAAAATATGCTATTGAAGCGGGGATGATTCTTTCAATTATCCCCGAATTTTTGCTGTCGCTTTCCGCGGCGGAGAAGTGTCTGTTCATGGCGAAACCATTAAATCTCACTCCTTTTTCCATAAGGAAGGAGTAATTAAGCACAGCCTCGTTCACACAGCCCAGCCTGTCTGGAATTACAATAATCACCTCAAGCCCGCACTCCTTGGGGATCTCCCATGTCATACGGATGTAATCCAGAGGGACAGCTATCCCTCCCGCTCCCTCAACTATAACGATTTCCGAATCATCCGCCTTTACAGCCGCAGCAGCCTCCTCAAACGGAAACCTGTCAAAGCACAGACACGGTGCGAGAGGCGGTTCCGCCGTGAAAAGAGTCTTCGCTTTTTTTATGCCTGAGAAGCTTTTTACAAAAGCAGCGTCATCATCCGCAGGATAGCCTGTCTGCACGGGCTTGATATAGGAAACATCCATGCCCTGCCCGTGTAAATGCTTCGCCAGCAGAGCGGAGAAAAATGTCTTCCCCACCCCTGTTCCCGAACCGGAGATGAACAGCCTCACCCCAGCACCTCTCTCACCGATTCACGGGCTATACTCACAAGGGTTTCCGTCTCGTCTCTGCTTATCACATAGGGCGGCATAAAGTAGATAATATCGCCGAGATTGCGAAGCAGAGCGCCTTTTTCAACCGCTTTTCTGTATATCTGAAAGCCTGTGCGGAGTCCTGAGTCAAACGGTACATTTCCGTTTCTGTCTCTGACCAGTTCCACGGCGGTCACAAAGCCTGTGTGACGTATCTCACCCACATTCGGATGCCCGCTGAAAACGTCCTCAATACATTTGCGCATATGGGCGAACTTTGGTTTATTGGTCTCTATGACATTCTCCTCACGGAAGATTCTCAGTGTCTCCGCCGCAACTGAGCACGCAAGGGGGTTGCCCGTGTAGCTGTGGCTGTGGAGGAAAGCCTTTCCTGCGGAGTAGTCGTCATAAAATCCGTAAAAAATTTCATCAGTCGTGAGAACGGCACTAAGAGGCAGATAACCAGAGGTTATGCCTTTGGAAAGACAGAGCATGTCGGGGCATACCCCCGCCTGTTCAAGGGCAAACATTGTGCCTGTCCTGCCGAAGCCGACTGCTATTTCATCGAAAATAAGGTGTATATCAAGCTCTGTGGTCAGGCTGCGAAGCTTCACAAGGTATTCCGGAGGAAACATCTTAAACCCTCCGGCGCACTGGATAAGCGGTTCGATGAGAACAGCGGTGAGTATTTCTGAATTTTCCCTCAGCGCCTTTTCCATGAAACCGAAGCAGTCCGCAGAGCATGCGCCGCGTTTTTTCCCGCACGGGCATCTGAAGCAGTCCGGTCCCAGAACCTTGATATTATCGATCATTATGTCGCCGTAAAGATCCGCATACATGGTCTCCCCGCAGACGGAAAGACATCCCAGAGTTTCGCCGTGATAGCCGTCAGTGAGGAAGGCGTAGCGGTTCTTGCGGGCATTGCCTGTGTTTCTGCGGTAGCCGTAGCTCATCTTCATGGCGGATTCCACTGCGGACGAGCCGTTGTCCGCAAAGAAGATCTTGTTCAGCTCCGGAGGTGTGAGAGCAAGCAGCCCTTCCGCGACCTCTTCGGCAGGCTGATGGGTAGCTCCGGCGAATATGACATGCTCAAGCCTGTCCGCCTGTTTTTTCAGGGCATTCGTGAGTTTCGGGTTGCAGTGTCCGAAAAGGTTTACCCACCATGAGGATACGGCGTCTATGTATCTTTTGCCGTTTTTATCTATGAGATAAACTCCCTCTCCACGCTCAATTTCAAGCAGCGGGTGAGCTTCAAGGTCTTTCATCTGTGTACACGGATGCCAGATATTTGTGGGGCATTTAGAATCTGTTTTCATGCCTGAGAGTCTACTATATTCGTTGACACCGTGCAAGCATGGGTTATATCCTTAAGAATATGAGAGAAAAACTGAAACATGAACTGGAAAAGATAAAAGCCGAAGGGCTTTACCGCAGCCTGCCCGACATAGACGAAGGGGCGGGGAAATACATTATCTCCGGCGGAAAGTGCCTTCTGAACCTTGCCTCAAACAATTACCTCGGTATTTCCAAAAAAAAAGAGCTGGTTGATGAATCCGCCGCCGCGCTCAAGGCGTTCGGCTGTTCCAGCGGAGCATCAAGGGTGGTTACCGGAAACTTTTCGCTTTATAACTCTCTGGAAAAAGAGATGGCAGACTTCAAGGAGACGGAAAGCTGTCTTGTGCTGAATACGGGATTCATGGCAAACCTTGCCGTAATAACCTCTCTGGCGGGCAGACACACCGCTGTTTTCTCGGATAAGCTCAACCACGCCAGCATAATAGACGGCATAAAACTCAGCGGTGCAAGACACATCCGCTACCGCCACAACGATATGGCTCATCTCGCCGAGCTCCTTGAGCAGTATAAGGATACGGAAGAGAAGATAATCGTCACCGACAGCGTGTTCAGCATGGACGGGGACAGGGCGGATCTGGCGGAAATCGTCAGACTGGCGGAAAAATACGGAGCGCTCACTGTGGCGGACGAAGCCCACGCAACGGGCATACTGGGCGGCGGCAGAGGGCTTGCCCGTGAGCTCGGACTTGAAAAGCGCATAGATGTTCACATGGGCACCTTCAGCAAGGCTCTGGGTTCCTTCGGCGCGTACATAGCGGGCGATGCGGAAATCATTGACTATATCCGCAACAAAGGGCGGGCATTCATATTCACCACATCCCTTCCCCCCGCTGTAATCGGCGCTAATCTGGGCGCACTGAAATGGCTGAGGGATAACCCATCCTGCGGACACAGGCTGCTTGAGAAAGCAAAGACCGTGCGTATTGCCCTCAATGAGGCAGGGTTTGATACGGCGGATTCCTCAACGCAGATAATTCCTGTTATAATAGGAGATAACTTCAAAGTTCAGCAGGCGGGAACGCTTCTTGAAGAGGCAGGGATTAAGGCGGGAGTCATCCGCCCTCCCACCGTGCCGGACGGCACGGCTAGGCTGCGCCTCTCTGTTCGTCTGGATCTGAATGATGAAGAGGTGCAGCATGTTATATCTTCCGTCAGGAGGCTGAAAAATGCTTAAATTTGTTTCCGGCTGGGCAGGCTTCCCCGCTCTTTTTCCGCAAATATCTGAACGCTATCCATTTTATCTCCCGTTTGTCACTCATTCGGAAAACGAAATCGCAAAAGCTCTGGACGAAGGCGGGGAAATACTCGCCGGATGGTCAACCGGAGCGCACATTATTCTTAAAAATATTGACAGAATAACGGATAAATATGAAAAAATATTTCTTTTCGCTCCCTTCGTAAGCTTCTGCGATTATTTTCATTCTCAGGCTATTATGCTGATGATAAAAAAAATGAAGCGTGACCCACGGACAGTTCTTAATGATTTCTACGATAAATGCGGTTTAAACGGATTCACGCCTGAAACGGATGAAAAAACCGTTACGGCGCTTATAGAAGGACTTGAGTTTCTTCTGGAAAGCCGGGCGGATGTAAAAGGATGCAGCGCGGAGAATAAGGTTGTCCTTGTGCAGGGCGCAGGCGATATGATAGTTAATTTCCGTGCCAGTGAGGATGTGGCGGACATGCTCCGCGGCGAAAAGCTCATTACAATTGAAAGCGGACACTACATGAGGGAAAAGCTCATAGCTGAAATTATCTATGAAAATACACATAAAAAGATTCTTTGACAAAGCGGCGGACTGCTATGATTCCTCTGCGGACATACAGAAAATCGCCGCGTCAAAGCTGATTGACCTCACGGAAGCCGTGGCACCGCAAACTGCAATTGAGATAGGCACCGGCAGCGGCATATTCACTGAAATGTTCCTCGCAAAATGCAGACCGGAAAAATTCATCGGTCTTGATATAGCATATTCCATGTCCAAGGCTTCCGCTTCCTTTTCCGGTCTTTTCATTCAGGCGGACGGGGAAAGGCTTCCGTTCGGGAAGGAATGCGCCGATGTACTGGTAAGTTCTTCCGTTCTGCAATGGTTTCAGCAGCCGGAGGTTTCCGTTCCAGCCGCTCTGGAGACCCTCAAAAAGGACGGCAGATTTTATTTTTCCGTATTCTGCGACGGAACCTTCACTGAAATGGCAGTTCTCAACAGGATAACAGGCTTCGGCAGCGTTTATCCGCTGAAAACTGCGGAATTTTATGATGATCTGTTCGGGCGCATAAACGGAATAACCCACAGGCTGGAAATACACGACTATGTCCTCAGGTTTCCTGATGTAAAAGAATTTCTGAAGAAGCAAAAAGCCACCGGAGCAAGGTTCACAGGCAGAACCGCCGCCGCGGGCAAGGATTCATACCGCCGTTTCTGTGAACTTTACGAATCTTTCTTCGGTGACGGAGAAACGGTCCCTGTCACATACCGCATCGCCTACATAACGGGAAAACGAACCCACGCTTAGCCAGCCTTATTGCCTATTCCTGTAATGTCAACCATTTGTCAGTTTTTTGTTACAAATATTTACACTGTTTTTATTGAAACAATAATCAATAAGTACATTATTTATTTTAATGTGCAGAAAGTTGATGATTAGGCACAGAATTTTCGTGAGGCAAATTGACTTATTTCAGGTACGAGACAGCAGACGCTCCGAACGGCAGTGAAGAGCTGTTGCTCAACATCAAAAATCTGTTTGAACAAAATTTCAGAGTATTGCAGAAAGCCCGGAACGAAATCAGAGTGATCCGCTATCAAGGCAGGGATCTGGTTTTGAAATCCTTTAAGGTTCCCTCGCCCGTGAACCGCTTTGCGTATTCCTTTCTGAGGGACAGCAAGGCGAAAAGGTCTTTCACGAATGCCGTAACTTTGAAATCACTGGGCATTCCCACTCCCGATCCGCTCGGCTATATAGAGTTCTTCCAAGGCAGACTGATGCGGGAAAGCTTTTATGTCTCTGCCTATTCGGATAGCGATTTTACCATAAGGAAAGTTCTGCTGGACAAAGAAATCAAAGACCGCGGCAGACTCCTGAAAGCCTTCGCCGCCTTCACCTTCCGGCTCCATAAAAAGAACATCCTGCATCTGGATTACTCCCCGGGGAATATACTGGTCAGCAGAAACGGTTCGGGCTGGAACTTTGAACTGGTTGATATAAACCGCATGAAATTCAGGGAACTCACATATGAGGAAAGGCTGAAAAATTTTATAAAACTCTGGGCGGATGATGACACCATGCGAACACTGATCCGTGAGTACGCCGCGTTCTCGGGAGACAATCCCAATAATTCGGTGCAGGATGCCCTGAAATGGCTTCACAATTATAAAATGAGGATAAACTTCAAGAAAAAGCTGAAAAAACTATTGAGATGAATTAACCGAGGTGCTCCAAGGCTCGCAGAATCTTTTTATCCGTGTCATTTTCCTTTCCTGCGGTTCTCTCCCACCATTCACGATGGACACCCCTTATGCGCACAGGGATGCTCCTCATACCCAAGACCTGCGCCATGGCGAGACGGTGAAGCCCTTTCGCCGTCTTGATCAGCTCTCCGTTCCTGCCCACTGCCGCACAGACAGGATCTTTCTCCAGCGAGCTTTCGTATCCGTGCGTTTCAAGCTGCTTCATAAATTCAAGATATATTTCCAGATACCGTAAAACCTTCCCTTCCGTGTTCAGGTAAATACCCATGCGGTTTCTGTTGTATTCGATATAGGGTCTGCCGCAGCGTATCATTTCCGTCAATTCGGCATATCGTCTGCTTTTCCGCAAATCAAGCCTGTTTTCCCATATATCGGATATGCGGAGGTATCGGTCTGTATCCCTGAACAGCGTCTTGCCCATATCCCAGTCACCGTCCCAGATGAAACGGTTCGCCATTCTGCGGCGGTGATGCCTTGATTTGAAAACAGCCATCCGCTCAAGGGATTCAGGTGATGCTTTTATTGTCAGGTTATCTTTGTACCTGTTCTCCGCTCCGTATCTCGGCAGACCGAAACGCTCGATAATACCCGAGGCTGGATAACTTTTGAGCCACATATACAGAAGGAAATTCTGAAAAGGCACACCGACAGCGTGTTTAAACGTTTTGCTCAGCCTTCCCTGCGCAGCTTTCAGAACAGTACGCGGAATAAGCACCGGATGATAAAGCTCACTGAAAACTCTGTCATCAATCATGCAGACCCTGAATCCTTCTTCTGTACTCGTTTTCGGAATAAATGTCCGAGCAGTCAGCCACCCGCAGAGGGAAGAGTATTCCTTCCAGATGGTCAAACTCGTGCTGAAAAATTCTTGCGGGAAAACCCTGAAGACAGGCTTCCTGCTCTTTCCCCGTGAGATCATGGTACCGCACGCTGACGCCGGTCTGTCGTGGTACAAGTCCTCTGAGTCCGGGCACACTCAGGCATCCTTCCCACATGGAGTCAAAGCATTCGGAATATGAGATTATCTCAGGGTTCACCATTATAACAGGCTCCATCTCAGGCGCATCGGGATAGCGTTCGTTCGGTTTGGAGTGGATTATGAGGACACGCTTGGAAACCCTTATCTGAGGCGCTGCGATACCGACGCCTCCGTGGGTTTTCATAGCGATGAGCATATCTTTGGCGAGCTGCCTTATCAGCGGTCCGGAAGGATCCTCCGCCGCCTCAGCCCTTAGAGAGAGAACCTTTTCCCCTCTGAGGGCTATACCTATATGTTCGTGCATAAGAATATCTCCTTGGGTGACTAATAATATACCTCAAAGAGAAAATCTGTCCACGGTGTTTGACTACTGCTCGTGCTTGCTTCCGCCGCAGCAGCTTTTACCATCGCCGCAGCCGCAACCCTTGCTTTTAAAAAATTTGTAGTAAAGAACGTACACGGCGCCTGCCAATATGGCGAGCAGAATAAGCTTTTCAGTCATAATTCACCTTCTTAGAAATATCTAACTTGCTGAATTTATACGCCGGATATTCGGATACTGCAACAATAAATTTTTATAAAAATTTTTATTAAATAATGCTTAACTTCGCAAATCAGTGGTACACTGTATACAATATACATTAAGCCGTATCAGCTATAGTATTTTGATATATATTTCATATATAAACTCTATAAAGGGGGATTAGTTCTTTTCGGTAAGACTGACTATTTGCATTGTTTACAATATCTTAAAAAATAAAACTGCGTATACGGTTTTTCCGAAAAATATTGACTAAGCCTTCAAAACTGATACTATAAACCTGTTTTGTTTTAAGGAGCGGGGATGACATTCATATTCACATTTCTGGTGCTTTTCATCTTCTGGTTCATGTTATCAGGAGAATTCGGCGGACTTCTGGTGGCTTTCGCTGTCATTTTCAGCTTGATTGCCGCGTATTTGAGCCATGATTTCTTTCTGCGCGGACTGAGGAAGGATCACATAAGGATCGTTAAGGAGATTCTCCTCTATCTTCCTTGGCTCATGAAAGAGACTGTAATAGCCAACCTTCAGGTAGTTAAAATTATCCTGAGTCCCTCACTGCCCATTGATCCGCAGATCGTGGAATTCAAGTCTGACTTGAAGAGCGATCTGGGACTGACCATTCTGGCGAACTCCATAACTATCACGCCGGGAACCGTCACGCTGGACATTAAGGATGATAATGTTTTTGTTGTTCACGCACTCACACCGGAGCACGCGAACGGTCTTTTAAGCAGAGAGATGGAACGCAGAGTGCTTAAAATCGAGGGGAACGGAAATGTTTGAAACCGCAGCGGTAATCATTCTTTTATCTGTGTTTATCTCCGGAGCCAGACTGCTCAAAGGACCTACGGTCTTTGACAGGATTCTGGCGGCGAATCTGATAGGCACTAAAGCCATCATCCTTATCCTGCTTCTAGGATACATTTACGGCAGACCCCATTTCTCGGATCTCGCCCTTGTCTACGCGCTGATTAACTTCATTGCCACTATAGCCCTCCTCCGCTTCATGGAGAGAGGCAGGCTGGACTAGGGGGAGAAATCATGGAAATTAAACTCATATTAAGCGGTATCTTTATTTTTGTCGGCTGCTTTTTCGTCATAACCGCTTCAATAGGGATACTGAGGCTTCCGGGCTTCTACCTCAGACTTCATGCTGGCAGCAAAGCCGACTCTCTGGGGCAGACACTGGTCATCATCGGGCTGATAATTTATGAGGGCTTCAACATACTGAGCCTCAAAATGCTGTTCGTGATAATCTTCATTTACATCGCTAACCCGACGGCGGCGCACGCAATCGCAAAAGCCGCATGGGTGGAAGGGCTTAAACCGTGGAGGAAGAGAAATGATTAACCTTATGCTGCTTCTCTTTCTTGTGATAATTGCCATAGCGGCAATTCAGGCGAAGGACATACTCAACTCCATAATGTATCTTGGGGTTTACAGCCTGTTCATGGCGCTTGTGTGGACAGAGCTTAACGCGGTCGATGTTGCCTTTACCGAAGCGGCGGTGGGTGCGGGAGTATCCGGAGTTTTCATGATTGGCGCGCTCACACGTATGAACCGCTTTGAATCATCCAGAGAAAGAACAGGCTCGTCAAAATACATGCCTGTTTTCATCGTAGCGGTCACAGCGGTCATGCTTTTCTACGCAACAGTCGACATGCCCGCCTACAATAACCCCGAAGCACCCATAAACAAGCATGTTGCGCCTTACTACATCGAAAATTCGGAGCATGAGACTGGCTCCGTCAACATAGTTACATCCGTTCTCGCCAGCTACAGAGGGTATGACACCCTCGGGGAAACATCGGTGGTGTTTACTGCGGCTATTTCCGTGATTCTGCTTTTGAGAAGGAGGGATGAAAATGAAAGATGATGTAATCCTGCGCACAGTAGCCAGATGTATGGTTCCGTTTATCCTCCTGTTCGCCTTCTATGTTCAGGCGCACGGTGAAATCAGCCCGGGCGGCGGCTTTCAGGCGGGAGTTATCTTCGCCTCCGCCTTCATCCTCATAGCTCTTGCTGTGGGCAAGGAAAAAGCGAGAGAAAAGTTTAAGAAGAAAATAAGCGACATCACCTGCTCCATAGGGCTCATGATATACGCCGGAATAGGGTTTATCACCCTTCTCTTCGGCGGTTTGTTTCTGGAATACGGAAAGCTTCCCTTCGGTTCCGCCGAAAAAGGGAACCACCTCGGCATGATAGGCATAGAGCTTGGCGTGGGTATAGCCGTTGCTTCGGTTATGGTCACGATATTCTTTGAGATCGCGGGGAAGGAAAATGATTGATTTTATTGCCGCCAAATACAATTACCTTATTGTGGTGTGTCTGATGATGATAGGCTTTTACGCCGTTATCGCCAAGCATAACCTGATGAAAAAAATTATTGGCTTAAGTATATTCCAGACATCCGTCTTCCTTTTTTATATATCAATGGCTAAGGTCAAGGACGGTACTGCGCCGATTATCTGGGAAGGAGCAGTCAGGTATGACAACCCTCTTCCCCACGTTCTGATACTCACGGCGATAGTTGTTTCCGTGAGCACAGCCGCAGTCGCCATAGCGCTGATGATCCGGATTTATAAAGCGTATGGAACAATAGAGGACGACAAAATAAGGGAAATCGAAGCCGGAGATTCCGGCGGGAGCGCATGCCGATGAACATATCTGTCCATTTCCCCGCTCTTCTTGTTACGCTTCCTCTGATTTTTGTTCCGATCATTCCCCTTCTGGGTATGATTAACAGAAAAATATGCTGGTATGCGGCAGTTACAGTGGTAACAGCCTCTTTCGCCATGATTATGACAATCCTTGCCAAGGTCAGTGCCTCGGGTCCCATATCATACTTCATGGGCAACTGGGCGCCGCCGATAGGCATCGAATACAGAATAGACATGCTGAACGCCTTTGTTCTGGCTGTTATCTCGTTTATATCCCTTGTGTCTCTGCTCTTCGGCAAAGAGCTTGTGGAAAAAGAGATTCCCGAATACAAGCACCCTGCCTTCTACTCGGTGTTCATCCTGTTCATCGTCGGCATGCTTGGCATCACTGTCACGGGCGACCTTTTCAACGTTTACGTTTTCCTTGAGATAACATCCCTCGCCGGATATGCGCTCATAGCCACCAGCAGCAAAAGATACGCCCCCATGGCAAGCTTCAACTATCTGGTAATAGGCACTATCGCCGCCACATTCATTGTTCTGGGTATTGGCTACCTTTATATGGTGACAGGAACGCTGAATATGGCTGATCTCGCCGAAAGGGTAAAGCCCCTGCACGGCTCAAGCGTTGTGCTGACAGCCTACGCCTTCATAATAGTTGGTTTGTTTGTGAAGATGGCGGTTTTCCCCCTTCACCTCTGGCTGCCGGACGCATACACCTACTCCCCGTCCGCCGTGAGCGCCGCAATGGCAGCCACATCAACCAAGGTCGGCGCGTATGTGCTGATAAGGCTGATGTACTCAGTGTTTGACATTGAATTCAGCCTCGGCTCAATACCCATGACAAGCATAATAATATTCTTCGCCTCGCTCTCGATCATAGCAGGCTCGGTGATAGCCATAGCGCAGACAAACATAAAGAAAATGCTCGCCTACTCCAGCGTGGGGCAGATAGGCTACATCCTTCTGGCGGCGGCGATGGTCAACGCAGAAGCGCTCACAGGGGGCGTGGTTCACATATTCAGCCATGCGCTTATGAAGGGCGGTTTGTTCTTTGTTGTGGGTCTGATTGTGTTCAACATAGGCTCTGAGAGGATATGCGACTTTGAAGGCTTGGGAAGGAGGATGCCCTTCACGGCGGCGGCGTTTACAATCTTCTCCCTCTCTATAATAGGCGTGCCTCTTACTGTCGGCTTCGTCAGCAAATGGTATCTGATAATCGGCGCAATCGGCTCCGGTCACTGGTACGCAATCGGCGTGGTGCTGCTCAGTTCACTGCTTACGGCAATCTATTTCGGCAAGGTGATCTTTGTTATGTACTTCAAAGGCGGGCATGAATGCCACGATCATTCCGGACACACTGCGGCGGTGAAGCTCAGTGAACCCATGGGCATGGTTATCCCCATGGCATTTGTCGCCTTTCTCTGCATATATTTCGGCATTTTCGCCACCTTCCCCGTGGAGATGGCGGGCAAAGCCGCTGAGGCGGTTCTCGGGGGTGTGACATGGAAATAATACATTCCTCCGCACCTCTTTATGCCGTGCTGGTTTCGCTTGTCGCCATAATCCCCATATACTTCTCCCGCAGGAATCCGAACCTGCGCGAAAGCTGGACAATTCTCGCAGCTGTGGCGAAGTTTTTAATTGTCCTCAGCATGGTTCCCGCTGTTCTCGGCGGAAAGGAGATATACTTCAAGATAGTCACCGCCTACCCGGGCATTGACATAGCCTTCAAGGTGGATAGCCTCGGGCTTTTCTTCGCGCTCACGGCGTCCTTCCTGTGGATTCTCACCTCCTTTTACTCCATAGGCTATGTCAGGGCGCTTAAGGAGCACGCTCAAACCAGATATTTCATATGCTTCGCAGGCTCGCTCTCAGTTACCATAGGCGCTGCCTTCGCTGCAAACCTGTTCACAATGTACATATTCTACGAAGCGCTCACGCTCTTCACATATCCGCTTATAGCCCATGAGGAAAACGAAGAAGCTTTCAGAGGAGCCAAGATCTACCTTATCTACCTTCTGGGAACCTCAATAGCTTTCCTTCTTCCGGCTATACTCTTCACCTATTTCACCGCCGGAACAATGAATTTCAGGCTCGGCGGCGTCTTCGGCGACACAGGCGGAATACACAGTCTCTTCTTCGGTGTTATATTCGCCTTCTACATAGCGGGCATAGCCAAGGCGGGGATAATGCCCTTTCACTCATGGCTGCCCAACGCAATGGTTGCGCCGACTCCGGTCAGCTCGCTTCTGCACGCTGTCGCAGTGGTGAAGATGGGTGTCTTTGTGGTACTGAGGGTAATACTCTATGTCTTCGGAGTTGACCTTCTCAGGGAGATAGGCGCAGGAGCGTTTTTAGCTGCCTTTGCCTGCGTCACCATAGTGGTCTCCTCACTCATCGCCATGAGGCAGGACAATATCAAGGCAAGGCTCGCATACTCCACCATAAGCCAGCTTTCATACATTGTCGTCGGTGCGGCTCTGCTTTCACCCTCCGGCATTAAGGCAAGCATAATCCATATAACAATACACGCCTTCTCGAAGATAAGCCTCTTCTTCTGGGCTGGCGCCGTTTATGTGGCACTGCATAAGAAATACATCAGTCAGCTAAGCGGCATCGCCAAAAAAATGCCCGTCTCCATGGCTGTGTTCACCATAGGCGCTCTGAGTCTCATAGGCATACCGCCCCTCTCCGGATTTATAAGCAAATACTACTTCGTATCAGGAGCTGTGGAGGCGGGAATGCTCCCCGTGGCAGTGGTCTTCGCGGTGAGCTCATTCCTCAATGCCCTGTACTTCCTGCCGATAATTTACACGGCGTACATGAAGCCTCTGGACGCGGGCATGGACGACAAGATCACCGAAGCCCCCTCAGCCATGCTCATTCCCATGTGCATAACTGCGGGCATAGCGGTGCTTCTGTTCTTCTTCCCGCAGGTTCTCACAAACTTCGCAGACTTAATAGTCAGCGGTCTCTTTAAAGAGTAGGAGGGGTTTATGGCTGCAAAACATGACAAGGAACTGGAAGAGCTTAAACACGGTGCGGTAAAGGGCTACAAGCCTGTCTTCGGCGCCGTGCTCGCGGCAGCGGTTATTTACCTCGCTTATATATTTTTATCTCACTAGGGGGCGGATTACTCATGAAGGATACCGAAAAGAAATACATTTTCGATAACCCCCGGAATATAAAGATAATTCTTATTATTCTTTATGTTCTGTGCGCCGTTATCTTTTTCGCTGATATGTTCGTCCACAAGCACGCCTACTTCTTCTTTGAGGAAAAAACAGGCTTTTACGCCGTTTACGGCTTTATCTCATACGTGGGGCTGGTGCTTTTCGCTAAATACGTAATACGCCCGCTGATCATGAGAAAGGAGAACTACTATGAGTAGCGGGCTTCTCATTCCTCCTTTTGTTTTTTTCATGCTCGGCGGAGTGATTGCGGGCTTTCTCAAAGGAAACCTGCGTAATGCGCTGCTTATAGCCGTTCCGGTGCTGAGTCTCATTAACCTCGCCATGATCCCTCACGGGGTCTACCTCCAGTATGAGTTTCTGGGTCATCAGCTTGCCCTTTTCAGGGTGGACAAGCTCTCTCTTGTCTTCGGATACGCCTTCCACATAGTTTCCATAGCCGTTCTGGTCTACGGAATGCACGTTAAGAGCAATAAAGAGTTCATAATCGGACTGATATACGCCGGCGGCGGTCTGGGTGCGGTTTTCGCCTATGACCTGATCACCCTTTACATCTTCTGGGAAATAATGACAGTCGCCTCCACATTCATAATCTGGCGTAAAGACTCAACAGACGCAGTGGGGGCAGGCTTCCGCTACTTCATATTCCACCTCGTGGGCGGGCTTGCGCTCCTCATCGGCATAGTGATCTATATCATCACCACGGGCAATGCCGCATTTGTTCACATGGGCTGGACAGACCTTGCCACAGGGCTGATCATGATAGGCTTCGGCGTTAACGCAGCATGGCCCTTCGTGCATACATGGCTTGTGGATTCGTACCCCAAGGCAAGTTTCCTCGGAACGGTAATGCTCAGTGTCTTCACCACCAAAACGGCGATTTACACCCTTGCCAGAGGCTTCTCCGGAGAAGAAACGCTGATCGTTATCGGAGCGGTGATGACAGCCTTCCCTATATTCTACGCAGTGCTTGAGAATGACCTGCGCAAGGTTCTCTCATACAGCCTTATCAACCAGCTCGGCTTCATGGTTGTGGGCATAGGCGTGGGGAGCGAAATGGCGATAAACGCCGCTGTGGGGCAGGCTTTTGTGCATATAATGTTCAAATCACTGCTGTTCATGGGCATGGGCGCTGTTCTCCATCAGACGGGGAAAATAAAAGCCACCGAGCTTGGCGGGCTTTACAAGTACATGCCTTTTACCACGGTCTTCACCATAGTCGGCTCAATGACGATCTCAGCCTTCCCGCTGTTTTCGGCATTCGTAACCAAATCGATGATACTTTCATCCGTGGCGACGGAAGGCTTCATGGTAATCTGGCTTGTGCTCCTGTTTGCCTCTGCGGGCGTTCTCGACCACTCGGGAATCAAGATTCCGTTCTTCGCTTTCTTCGGGCATGACAGCGGACTGAAACCGAAGGAAGCACCCCTCAACATGCTCATAGGCATGGGATTCCTCGCATTTTTGAATATTTTCCTCGGTATTTTCCCGGGCTATCTGTTCCGGATACTTCCCTATGAGGTAACCTACAACGCATACACCGCAGACCACACAATATTCCAGCTCCAGCTGCTGCTGTTCTCCGTACTGGCGTTCACTCTGCTGCTGAGAAGCGGTCTCTATCCCGCTGAGATAAAATCAGTCAACCTCGATTTCGATTTTTTCTACAGAAAAGGCTACAAGCTGTTCATATGGCTTGTGGATAACATACTGATCAGGTTCATGAACTTCGGCAAATCTCTCTTCTTCGGCTACATACCGAAAACCCTCGGAATGCTCACCAGAAACCCTGTGGGGCTCTTGCTCCTCATGGTTCCTGACGGCAGATTCAAAGGACTGAGAGAGAAGATGGCAAAATCTGAGGACGGTTACGTGGACGGGCTTGTGGAATACTGGTCCATAGGGCTTTCAGCCTTTGTTATATGCTTTTTCCTGTTGTTCTACCTGCTGTTCTTCCTAGTGCAGAAGCTGATATAAGGATGTAATACGGGAAACTGCGCTTCCTGCCGGTTTCCCGAAAACCCTTGGGGCTGCTTAACAAACCATCGCTTCACAAGGCGCTGCCTTTCGGTCAGCAAAGAAAGAATTAAAATTTAAAAAAAAGCCCTGAAACAGCTTCCGTTTCAGGGCATGGTGTGCTTATTTCGGCTTTATGCTTTCAGAAACCGTTCATTTTCGCCAGAATATCAAGAGTTTCCTTGGCTCCCTTACGGTAGGGGAAGTCTTCCGGAATCTCCACATTTCTGCTCTGCGCCAAAACAAAGAAATTTGTTCCGAAGCCGCCCTCAGGCATTATCAGCGCTTTCACGGACGCTTTCTGAAGATCCGTCTCCGCCTTTTCTATCTCACTCAGAATACCGGACTGAACGAGAAACAGCCACTGCGGAGTAAGGGAAACAGGCTCAAGACCCGCATCCCTGCCGTAGCTCTGCAAGGATGTAAAATCTACGAAAGCGGTAATGTCCTGATCGCCGATTCTGTCAAAAAAGTCGTTGTTCTGTGAGTGCTTATAATAACAGGTCACCGTTCCGTCCCTGCGGTATGAGGCGAATATATTCTCCGCCGGATAGCCGTAGTCAACTGTGAAAACCATGCCTCTGTCTATCTTAGAGGCAAGAGCCTGCGCCCAGCCGATCATATCAAGGTTCAGGTCAACAATCTGCCCGTCAGTGACCCTCAGCCCTATCCTGTCCAGATATTCCTGAATTTTCGGGGTTGAAAGCTTCTCAGGGTAAAAAGTCAGCCCGCCTTCGTGTTCAATAACATAAAGCTCCTTAAGCTCTTCCCCGATTCTGATTACTCTGTGCACGGGAAAAGCGTCCACAAGCTCGTTAGAGTAAAAAACGCCCTCAAAGCCGCTGAAATCCTCAAAGGTTTTCCAGCTTACCCTGCCGTCATGCTCCTTGAGGAGTTCCTTCTGGCATTCAATGAGATACCCGCTTTTTTCTATAATCGTATAGCTGAGTCTTGAGTAAAATTCGGGCTTAACCGTTTTCAGATGCGTAAGAATATCGTTTGCCAGCATGCCGCTTCCGGCACCCATTTCACAGAAACAGGGAGGCAGAGCGAGCCTTTCGGCTGTATCGGAAAAAGCGTTTGCCAGTGTACGCCCGAAGGAGGCGGAAGCGTTGACCGAGGTATAAAAGCTCCCCTGATGTCCGAAGGGATTTTTCTTCTGGTAGTACCCCTGTCCGGGCTCATAGAGAGCCATATTCATAAATTCTGCGAAAGTTATCATGCCTTTGGCGGCAATGAGAGAGCGTATTTTATCCGTGAGAGAATCCATTATCTGACCTTGAAGTAGAGCGTTATTTCGGCGGAATCGTTGGTTGCGTATGTAACTGAGTTGAACTTGAGTCTCTCCACAAATTCAACAGCCAGTTTCTCTATGTTTGAGTCGCTTCTGGTTATGAGAACTATTCCGTAGGTTGTCCCCTGTTTGTCTATCTTAAAGCGCAGGTTCACCTTTGTGTTATTGGCAAGGGAGAACGAGGGCTTAGGCGGCACATGGGTTATGCGGCGCTTGGTATTGCTTATATTTTCCAGCACAAAGAAGCTGCTGTCGGCGTATTCCTTTGCTTCTGCGTCTGATTTTTCACCCTGTCCGGCTCTGGTTTCCTTATCCACGGTTTCACGGGTGGACTGAATCTCGGAAAGCAGCCTGTTGTCAACTCTGGCTTCGGAATCCGTGGTTATTCGGCTCACCTTGAGATCAGGGATCTCAACCTCATAGTCTGTGTCCACATCGACCTTCGGAATATCAAGTTCGGGCATTGTGATAGTAGGTTCAATGTTCCTGAAAGGGTTTTCCGCAGGTCTATCCGGCACCCCTGTTACCTTAACCGGAGGTTTGGGCAGAATCTTAGGTCTCGGCGGAATTATCTCCACCTCAACAGGTTCCGATCTGTCTGAAAAATTGACCTCAAACTTCGGAATAAAGCCCAGAAGGGCGATATGCGCCAGAATTGAGATCAGAACAAACGGAAAAAGCCGTGCCAAGACTACTCCTCTTCAACCGCGATTGCGAACTTCTCGAATCCGGTTTTTCTGGCAGCATCCATCACAAAAACAACTTTGCCGTGGGTTGCGGACTTGTCAGCCTCAATAACCACTGTCGCCTCAGCGCTTTCGTTTTTAAGACTGTCCAAAATTCCCGCCACCTTATCATCAGGATAAAGCACGCCGTTTATATGGATTCCGCCTTCGCTGTTTATGGAAATGCGGATGTTTTTCTTAACCTCCACAGGGTCCCCTTTCGCCTTGGGCAAATCAACATCAATTGAGCTTGAGACTATGAAAGATGTTGATACCATAAAGAAAATAAGCAGAAGGAAGACCACGTCTATCAGAGGCGTAATATTTATATCAAGGCTCTGCTTGCGGTCGTCTCTGGAAAATTTCACTGTCCGCCCTCTTTGAATATAAGATTGATCATTCTGCTCGTTGCCTGTTCAAGCTCAAGGCTGACTCTGTCAGACCTGTTCCTCACGATGTAGTAGAAAATCATAGTGGGAATCGCGACGCTGAGACCCGCCGCAGTGGTTATCAATGCTTCGGAGATGCCTCCCGCCAGAGCCTGAGCATCGCCCACGCCCTGAGAGCTTATCACTATGAAAGTTTTAATCATACCGAACACCGTTCCCAGAAGACCTAAAAGCGGTGAAACACTGGCTATGGTCTGAAGAGTGGGGAGGTATTTTTCAAGGCGGCGCGCCTCGTAGCGACCCGATTCCTCTGTGGCTTCCATAAGCCTTGAGATAGGAAGATCAAGGTTGTTGAGCACATCGGACGCAATTTTCGCTGCGGAGCTTGCGTCCGCGCTGCTTATTGTTCTGGCGGCTTCAAGGTCTTTCTTGCCGAGTGCCTCAAAAAGCTTCTCAAGGAAAAGCTTCGGCATGTATCTTTCTTTCCTGAGAGCGTACAGCCTCTCAAGGAATATCCCCAGTGAAATCATGGACAAAAACAGAATCGGATACATGAGCACTCCGCCCTTCTCCATAATCTGCACGAATGAATCCAACATCAGTAGACCTCCAATTATATAAATACCTTAAATATACTATACGCTTATATGCTGTCTTATGCCGCAAACGGTCATAAGGCTGTACAGTTTGAAAAAAACTACATCCTGTGTTTTTTCAAACACGCTCACGGACGGATAAACCGTCCTTCGCTTCGCACGGCGGGTTCCTCTTCTGTCTTGCCTGTAAAAAATTTTCCATCCTTGGAAATTTTTTACACACGCTCGCGGACGGATAAACCGTCCTTCGCTTCGCACGGCGGGTTCCCTTCCATGGGAACCTGTTGCGTTCATGCGGTTACCTTCTCTTATAAATACCTTAAATATACTATACGCTTATATGCTGTCTTATGCCGCAAACGGTCATAAGACTGTACAGTTTGAAAAAAACTACATCCTGTAGTTTATCCCTATTCGCATGAGAGATTGCTCCACCTTTTAGGGGGTTCGCAATGACATATCAACAGTCACTGCGAGGAAGGCGTAAGCCTGACGCGGCAGTCTCCTCTCCAGTTCGCTGTTATCCGCCATCATTTACCGCTGAGCTTTTTCTCCAGCACCTGAGCATCCTTAGTCTTGCCCAGCTTTTTATATATATCGACAGTTTGCCTCAAGCTTTGTTTTGCGTATTTTGATTCGGGGAAAAGATAATACCCTTTCATGTACGCTGCCGCCGCCTGTTCCGGCTGTTTTTTTGCCTCAAGTACTCTGCCCTGATGGAAATATCCGCCGGGCATAACTGAAACGTTTTTTCCTGCCAGCATATCCTTAACCGTCTGCTCGTTTTTCACAAGCTCCGCCCCGTCAAGGAGTGAAAGAAACCTCTCCAGTCCCGCATAATACAGCTCGGCGTCTTTATCCTTAAAATATTCTGCCGCTTTCAGCACCTCAGCCGGATTTTTGGAGACCTCGGCAATTTTGCTGTTGGCAAGCTCCCTGAACCTGTCGGATGTTTCTGTAAGCTGTATGTATATCTTGACCGCGGCGGCTGAGTCCTTCGCCTCTGTGCAGTCCGCTTTAAGGAAAAGCGCATCCTCTTTCGACCCGCCCAGAGCCATAAGCCTGTCCGCGTCGGCTATGCACTGCTCAAGCCTGCCAGTGTTTTTAAACAGCCTGCCCCTCAGCAGATAACCCTCACGCACATACTGAGAATCGGGGAATTCGCCGAAGAAGCGGTTCACCATCTTAGTCGCCAGATCTATCTCTTTAAGGTCTATGGCAAGCCTAGCCGCCTGAATAAGCAGGAAATCCTTTCTTTCAAACCTGCCCAGCCCTGTGAGGGACATTTCGCCTGTTTTGAGAAATTCAGTTTTCATGTTTCTGGCTGCATAGCCTGAAAGCAGACCGTAAACAGAGTCGAAAATGGCATAATTCTTCGCAATCAGCGTGCGGTAGATAGGCTCCGCATCGTCATAGCGCTTCATGGATGTGTAAACCTTTGCTCTCAGCAGAAGGTTTTTCGGCTCGTTATCCGTGGAATCCAGAAGGTCAAGCACCCGCCTGTAATCCCCCGCAAGGAAAAGATTTTCCGTCAGAGTGTCAAAAAACTGCATATCGGCAAAGTGCTTTTTGTATATGCTCACCGCTTCGTCATGCCGATCAAGCTTAAGGTAAGTGAGCATCAGGAGATAGTCCGTCTCTTTTTCCGTATGCGGAACTTTTTTCAGCTCCGCCAATGCGCCGCTGAAATCCTTTTTATTATAAAGAATAGCCGCACGGAGCTTGGACGCCTTTTCACCCTGAATCTTTCCGAGAAAACCTTCCGCCGCCTCATACTGATGACCGCCAATGGCAATCTCCGCCTTAAGCAGCTTACAGTCGTCCGTGAAGCAGTCCTCCACAAGCATCAGCGCATCCGCCGTTCTGCCCCGCAGATAATATATCTGCCCCAGAACATAGCGGGCTATTTTGACCTTTTCATCCTCTTCACTGGAATCTATGTACTTCAGCAGAAGGAACTCAGTCTTGGATATATCCGTGCGGAAATAGGATATACCTCGGTAGAAATAGGCGCTTTCAATCAGGTCCCGGCTGAATATTATACTGTCCAGACGGCGCACTGCCTGCGGGTAGTCTTTCCCTGCCATGGCTGCAAGCCCGTTATAGTAGTTGATATAATCGTTGTTGGTTTTTTTGTCGAACTTGATCCGGTCGCCAAAGGCGGGATCAAGGGCGGGAAACATCTGATTTACGTAAAAGAAGAATACGTTCAGCCTGTTTTCATCCGCTGTCAGTTTTCCGGTGAGCTCCGCTGCCCTGTTGATGTTTCTGTCCAGAATGGCGAGCTTGGCATTCAGAACATTTTTTGCCTCGCCCTCAGACATTGAGCTTACAAGCTTTTCAGCGGCTGTTTTATCGCCCTTTGAAATGAGGGTGTCCGCTATCATAGGCGCGGTGTTCGCAGTTGCCTTGTCAGCAAGCTTTGCCACCTCTTCCGGTTTGCCGAGAAGGTAGTCCGCAACAACGGCAAAGTCGTACATATAGGGGTATTTATCGAAAAGCTCTTTCTGAGCTGCGGCGGTTTTCTCTGTTTCCCCGTATTCCTTCCTCTGCATAAGTGAATAAAGGTATGTGTAGAGTGAATACTCGGTGAACTTGGGCTGCTCCCTGCCGGCGGCTATAACAGCCTGATAATTTTTAATATTGAAATAATATGAAAAAAGACTGTCCGTGGCTATGTCTCCAGCCGGACCGCCGGACTTTATAACAGTTTTAAGAATATCCGTGCCGCCGGTGAGGTTGCCTGTTTCCATGAGGGAGAGTGCGTAAAGCAGTGAGCATTCCTGTATGAAAGGTGTTCCGACAAGCTTTTCCCTGTATCTGCCGTAGGAATCTATCACCGGAATATACTCCTTACGGATGAAATTTTTCACAATATTGTTTCGGTACGCCCTTTCACCCACGAAAACGGATGAGAGACTTGTGCCGAAACTGCCGGAGTACATTCCCCCGGGTTCGGAGGAGGTGTATTCCTTCTCCTGAGTGCTTTCCAGCTTAAAGCTTTCCTGCCTGATGTACGTGTCAAAACCGGAAGCCACGTTAAACGACAGCGAAACATCCATATAGGACGGAGCCACACTGAACTTGGAAATATCCTCGCCCGTGAACGCAAACTCAGGAATAAGCACATCCGAGAACGACGGAACAGCGGCAAAAACAAAAAGCAGACAGGAGAGTATAAATTTTTTCATTATTCGGTTTCAGTCTTCTTTTCGGGCGAAGTAGCGTCTGAGCACCCGCCCTCACATCCCACTATACCGCTGAAAAGCGAAACAGCCACGATAAGAGCTATAAAAAGCCTAGTTAATTTCACCGCCGTCCTCCGTTGATTTTAATTTATTATAAAGCCCGTGATGCGTCATATCAAACATAAGAGGAGTGACGCTCACATATCCCCGAGAGATCACATAATCGTCCGATTCCTCACGCTCGTCTCTTTTGTACTCCTCGCCAGTGAGCCAGAAGTATCTGTTCCCCTTCGGGTCTTCCCTTACAGCGAAGCTGTCCAGAAACTTAGTATCTCCCTGAATGGCGTATTTCCAGCCTTTCAGGTCTTCATATTCGAGTGATGGAACATTAATATTGAGCAGCATTCCGTTATCAGCGTTCATATTGTACAGCTTTTTCGCAAAAAATGCGCCGACTTTCGCCGCAGGCTCAAAGTTCCGGTATCTCTTGGAGGCAAGGCTCACAGCGATAGACTTTATGCCGAGCATGGCGCCTTCGGTTGCGGCGGAAACAGTGCCGGAATATATGACATTAGTAGCGACATTTGCCCCGTGGTTAATGCCTGAGACCACAAGGTCAGGCTTTTCGGCGAGTATATTGGAGAGTGCTATCTTCACACAGTCGGCAGGGGTTCCCTTTACCGCCGTGCCGAAGAATTTTCCGTATCTGTAAAATTCCTCAGTGCGGAGAGGATCGTAAATAGTGATTGCGTGCCCCACGGCGGACTGCTCCGTGAGCGGGGCGACAACGGTGACATCCGCAAACTCAGACAGCTTGAGATAAAGCTGGTATATGCCGTCGGAGTAGATTCCGTCATCGTTTGTAAGCAGAATTTTCATAAATCACCCGTAGTTTGCGGCGCACAAAACGCCGCCATTAAACCATACATGAAGCGGGGAGTTTTTTCAAGCGGGTCAATTGTTAGGAAAATTATAAATGAACAAAGTTCAAAGGGGACGCATGACCACTTCAATATCGGCGGGCTTGCCCCAGTAAACTGATGACGTGACAGCCACGTCTATCCCTGTGCGGGCATACTCCTCTGCGTTCGAGGCGTTTACTCCGCCTGCTGCTGCTATGATTATGCCCGGATATTCAGCCTTTATCAGCTTTATCCATTCTTTCAGTGTTTCAGGCTTGACCTTATCAAACTGAATATTGCCCGCTCCGGCTCTTGCGGCTCTGAGAGCGGCATCAAGTGAATCAGCCTCCACTGCCGGCTTCTTTTCGGGAAGCTTGGCGCAGGCTTTTTCCAGAGCGGCATAAGCCTCAGCTTCGGATTTAAAAAAAACAGTGTGGTTCTCAAACAGCAGGAAGGTTTCCGAAAGCCCCAGCCTGTGCGGAACAGCTCCGCCCGCCTCAACAGCGTTCATACAGAGAGTCTTAGCCCCGGGGAGGCTCTTGCGTGTGCAGGCGACCACAACGGCGGGGTTCCCTTTTTTAGCGCTGTCCACAACTTCTCTCGTGCGGGTTGCGATGCCCGAGGCATATTCCATGATGTTCTGCGCAGCTTTCCAGCCTGCGTGAAGTTCTCCCGCCGTGCCCTTAGCGGTCATAAACAGCGTTCCCGCTTCCACCCTGCTTCCGCTTTGAAAAAGGACTTCCGCTTCGGCTCCGGCTTTTTTCAGCACTGCGCAGGCTTCCGCCACTCCGCCCAGAACACAGTCAAACCGAGCCCTGAACTCCATTATGCCTTTTATATGGGAAATGCCCATCGCTTCTGTTGTTATATCACCGTACGGAACATCTTCGGACAGAATTCTTTCAATAAGCTGATCGTAAATAATCAAAATACGCCTCCTTCAAGCAGCGTCTTCAGAGAGCGGAGAGCTTTTTCAGCGAGAAAAACACCGCCAGAGAGATGCTTCCCAGCAGTATACAAAGAAAAGCCGCTCCGGTAAAGTCGGCATCCATAACAGAATTGTAAATCTCCAGTGAAACCGTGTTGGTTTTACCTATGAGGTTGCCCCCCACCATCAGCGTTATCCCCACTTCGCCCAGACTTCTCCCCGCTGCCAGAATAAGCCCCGCACCGAGGCTGCGCCTGACAGAAGGCACAACCACAAGGAAGAATGTCTGAAATTCGGTTTTGCCGAGTGTTCTCGCCGCTTCTGCGAGCTTAAGCACCTCACGCTCAATGGCGGACTGCACAGGCTTAACCACCAGAGGCAGTCCGGCTATGAATGCCGCTATGATAACGCCTTTTTCGGTAAAAATGATGTCCGGGCTGACTGCGCCCCCCGTGAGCGCGGCTATGAGCCCATTGCGCCCGAGAAGATAAAGCAGAATAAAACCTGTTCCGACAGGAGGGAACACGAGAGGAAGAGTCACCAGAAAATCGACAAAACCCGCAAGCACGCCCTTCTTTTTTCCGAGGTAATAGCCGAGCAGAAGCCCCGCCGCGCAATGAAGCACAAGCGCGGCAAGGCATGTTCTGGCGGTAAGCAGAATGCTGAAAGCTATGTTTTCATCATTCAGTATATCGATCATAATCCGTGTTTTTTGGCTATTTTTGCGGATTCGGCATCGGCGAGGCAGTTTTTCAGTCTGAGCGCGGCGGCATTGCCTTCGCTCTCTTTAAGGAAAGCGGCAACTATGGGGATCTCAGCGTAGCCTTCATTTATCTCGATGTAGCCGCCTATTTTATCGGCTATGCCCATTGTGTCCGTGAGGTTTGAGAATCCGGCGTCAACCTCGCCTGTGGCGACGTATGAGTTCACCTGCGGAACAGTCGCAACCACAAGAAGCTTGTCCTTCACCTTATCAGTGAGTCCTTTACCCGCCATATACTGAGTTCCGGCTATGCCGTAGATGGCGTTTTCGGTGTTGGGGATGGCGAGACGTTTTATCTTGTCCGTAGCTATTTCATCAACTGACGCAATATCTATCCCCTTTCTCCACGCAAGAACAAGCTTGCCTTTACCGATGGGCTGGAATTCGGTTATTTCAAGCTTGGCTCTTGTGAAGAAGTTTTTATCTCCTATCACAACGGGTATAAGCCCGCTTGCCTTAACCTGTGCGATAACCTGACCAAGGTTGCCGAAGGACATATTTACCTTGATGCCTTCTTTCTGTTCACAGTACGCCGCCATCTCGGTAACAAGCTTTCTGTAGCCCGCACCTGCGGCGACAGTGACTTCATCGGCAGCAAACGCCCATGAGGACATAACAAAAACAACTGTGACTATTATAAGTTTTTTGAGCATAAATTATTCCTCCGAAATCCTGATAAAACCATGCTTTATTCTGAGCACAGTGAAAAACCCCGTATCGGTCTGAGATGCTTCACTCCGTTCAGCATGACGTTTCAATGGCAATTGCTCTAGGCAACAACCGCCTTCGCTCCGCACGGCGCTGCGTCTGTCCTCGCTGCATAAATCCGCACATCCTGTCGGATTTATGTACACGCTCGCGGCGGGATAAACCCGCCTTCGCTCCGCACGGCGCTGCGTCTGTCCTCGCTGCATAAATCCGCACATCCTGTCGGATTTATGTACACGCTCGCGGCGGGATAAACCCGCCTTCGCTCCGCACGGCGCTGCGTCTGTCCTCGCTGCATAAATCCGCACATCCTGTCGGATTTATATACACGCTCGCGGCGGGATAAACCCGCCTTCGCTCCGCACGGCGCTGCCCCCTCCATGGGGCAGTATTTGTTTTACGACACCCTCAACCGCCTGTCAGGGGTAACAAACTTTTTTGTGAACTGAGCGGAGCAGTAAGGGCATATCTCCTTATCGGGTTTGTGGAAAACCTCATTCACAGTACCGCATTTCACAGCCTTGCCGCCTTTGAGAACAACAACATAATCCGCAAGACGTATCATTTCATCATAGGAATGGGTGACAAGAATAACGGGGATGCCGCTCGCTGCGGGCAGCTTGCCTATGAAAGGGATAAGCTCATCCTTTCTTTCGGAATCGAGTGAGCTCATTGGCTCATCCATAAGGAAAATTTCGGGATTTGAAAGCAGAGCCCGCCCTATCGCCACCCTTTGCGCTTCTCCGCCGGAAAGAAAAACAGGCTTGCGCTTCATAAGATGCGCTATGCCAAGAAGCCTCACCGCCTCGTCAAGCCCGAAGGAGGATTCCCTTTTTCCGTTGCCGAAGAGAAGGTTTTTCTTAACCGACAGATAAGGGAAAAGGCGTTTGTCCTGAAAGATGTAGCCGCATCTGCGTTTTTCGGGAGGAAGACTGAATTTTTTGTCTGAATCAAAAAAGGTTTTTCCGTTTACGGATAAACGCCCCTGATCCGGCTTAAGGAGCCCTGCGATCATATTTATCAGGCTGGTTTTCCCTGCGCCGGAATGACCGTAAAAAACAGTTATACCCGTTCTGGGGATCTGCACGTTAACATCGATAAATGTCTGCCCAAGCTGTTTTTTTACATCAATCTCCAGCATTTTCCGCCTCCGGACGGCAGAATATTGTCCGTAATTAAACGGCGCAATATTCTGATATGTTATTACTAAAGAGAATTAGTCGTTGACGCCTATTATGACGGAGGAGGCTTTAAAGGCGCCTGATATTTTACCGCCCTTTTTCAGGTTGAGTGCGGCAAGAGATTCCTTGGTGATCACACCCGTCAGCTCACTTCCGCCTTCAAGCTTGATTGTTACGAAGGCATTGACTTCACCTGCGTCAAGATCTTCCACTGAACCTGTGAGGAAGTTTCTCACACTGAGCTTATCCTTAACGGACGGGTCTGCGATTATTACTGAGGAAGCCTTTATCATGGCGAAAGCCTCTCCGCCGACTTTAAGCCCGAGCCTTTCAACGCTTGTTTTTGTGATCCTAGCGGCTATTTCGTCTCCGCCCTTGATAGCGATGATCACTTCCGCACTGACCTGACCGAGATTAATCTCTTTAATTTTACCGAAATACTGGTTCCTTACGCTTGTTTTCACGCTCAGCCTCCGAAGCGCGATCAGAAGATCGTCCAGATCATGGATGTTCTCCTGTATCTCGGACATGATCACGCTTAATTTATTGTTTACCAAATCGTAAGAAGCGACAAGCCTCACCGCGTACGGACTTAGCTCAGCGCCGCCGCCGCCCGCGCCGCCCGTTTTTTTAAGGACAAGCGGGCTCTCGCTCACTTCATTCATCACCTGTATGGCGTCCCATGCCGCCTTATAACTGAGTCCGACATGCTTTGCCGCCTGAGATATTGATCCCGTTTCGGCGACAGCCTTAAGAAGGTTTATTCTGCCTGCGCTGATAAAAAAATTATCCGCCGCATCAAAACCCAACTCACCTTTAATTTTCATACAATGCTACCGTTATGTACGTTGGTATATAGCGTTATATACCCTAAATACCTGTGTGTCAATACTCCGTTCACTGCTCAATGATTTTTTACAGTCATATTAAAAAAATTATCCGGATACCCCGCACAAAAGAGAACACAGCGGAATATCCGGATTAAAATTTATTTCATAACTGCATCAAACCGCTAAGCCGCAAAACGGCAATCCGATTATATCATTGCCAGAAGCTTATGCACTGTTTTCTCAATTCCTTCGGCAACTTCCGGTATGCTTCGCCCCAGCATGTAAGCCGGAGAGGTCACTATTTTATTCTTTTCATCCGCCACGAAATCCTTCACAGGGCAGTTCACATGAGTTGTTCCGAGGGCTTCAACAGCATGCGCTGTGTCCGAATCGCTGCCGATCGTCACGGAAGTTTTTATGCCTGTTCCCTCAAGGGCTTTCGCAATCACCACTGGAGCTATGCACACAGCGCCCAGAGGCTTTTTTGCCATAACAGTCTCACGGACTATGCGCAGGACATCAGGGTTGATGCCGCAATCGGCGCCTTTTACCGCAAAATCAGTGAGATTCTTCGCATTTCCGAACCCGCCGGGAAATATGAGTGCGTCAAAATCACTCACTTTCACGTCAGCAAGATTTTTTATATTGCCCCTTGCGATGCGCGCCGCCTCAGTGAGAACATTTCTTTTTTCTCCCGCGGCGACCTCACCCCTGAGGTGATCCACAACATGAAGCTGTTCAATGTCAGGCGCCATGCAGATTGTTTCCGCGCCGCTCTTCTGGAGAAAATAGAGTGTAAGAACCGCCTCGTGTATCTCGGCTCCGTCAAAAACTCCGCAGCCGCTTAAAACAACTCCGATCTTCGGCATTGAAATACCTCCCTGATTTTACGGTAAAAATTTACCGTTTTATTTGGAAGGAGTCAGAGAAAACCTTTCTTTTCCGTTAAAAAAGGTTCTCTCAGTATGAAAAAATTGAAACTCCTCCAAATAATTCTATATTTTAACCCTCTTAAGCCTGTTTTTCAAGTGAACGGGTGATTGATTCGGTTATTTCAAGGCTTCTGCGGGTGCAGTCGTTGAGCGCTATGCCGTTCAGAACGTTTCCGCCCACGTACACGCCGCCGATACGTCCGCAGATGTCTTCAACCGCCTTGACCTTTTCGGCATGCCCCGGATAATACTGCGGGATGGCTTTATCCCAGCGGAAATGCCTGTAATGCACCGGTCTTGCTGTTATACCCAATGTATCCTTGATCTGGTCATACGCTATATCCACAAGCTCCTCATCGCTTTTCGCCATGAGAGACCTGCCCAGATCCGTGTCTCCGCCCATGATAACCCTGACGAGTTTTTTGTCCTTCGGTCTTCTGGAGGGGAAGATAGAGGAAGTGAAAAGAGCGCCGAGAATTTTCTTATTCTCAAGCTTGGGAATGAGATAGCCGAAGCCGTCCAGCTCGTCCTTAACATCTGTCTCATTAAACCCGAGACCCGCCACGAACGCGGGGGAATAGGGTATTCCCGCCATTATTTCCGCCAGTTCCTTATCAAGCGTGCCGAAAAACTTAGCCGCCTCATACGCCGGAGCGGCGGAGATTATATTGTCAAAATAGTATTCGCCCCCCGCAGTAACGAGTCTGAAGCCGTTTTCGCCCTTATGAACCTCGTTCACGGTGCAGCCCTTGATTATCTCAACCCCTGCGCACTTCTCCTCAAGGTCATTTATGCCCTGCATCAGTCCGCCGATGTAAGAGGTAAGAACTCCTCCGGGACCCGCCGGACCGCTTTTCTTCTTAGGTTTTTTAAGCATGCCCTTGAAGAGACCGCCGTATTTGGACTCAAGCTCGCAGATTACCGGAAAAGCCGATTTGAGACTGAGCTTTGCCGCATCCCCCGCAAAAACTCCTGAAACCATCGGCGCTATCATGTAATCCGCCGCTTCCTGTCCAAGCCTGCGGACAGCGAACTCCGCTACAGTTTCATCCTTATCGTCCTTCTTCTGAGGAACAAGAAGCTCACCCATCAGCCGGAGTTTCCCTTTGAAAGTAATCAGATCCGTTTTTAAAAACGCCGGAGCGTTTTCAGGAACTCTTATAATTCTGCCGTAGCGCATGATGAAGCGTTTGCGTGCTGCGTCATTGCTTGGCAGAAGCCTGTCGCCCAGACCTGCGTCCTTAAAAAGCTGTACAGTATGCGGCTTGCTGTCCAGAAAGCCGTTGGGACCTGCTTCGATTGTAAACCCGTTTTCACTGGCGGTTCCTATACATCCGCCAAGTCTGTCATCTTTTTCAAAAAGAGTGACCGATACCCCTTCCACGCGTGAAAGCCAGAAAGCCGCGGACAAGCCCGCGATCCCTCCGCCGATGATACCTACTTTCATAAATAAACCTTCCTTTTCTTACCTGAAACAGCCGCCGAATATTTCGGATGCCTTATTCACAGGCACTATAGCCTTGCTGATACTGCCGTATGAGTCAATCAGACGGCATATACCCTCAAGCTCTCCGCGGTCTACGCCGCTTTTATCCGCCCATGAAACTCTCTGGAGCTTCATGAGAATTCTTTCTTTATCATCAACATTAACGACAAGGCTCTCAAGCATTCCGTTCACATATTCCTTAGTTCCGTCATAATCCAGTTTCATTTCTCTTGCCATCTGGTCGTGGTAGCTCATCACAGCCAGATAGTCAAACCCCGCGTCCAGCAGCATATCCACCGACTGAGAGTACCAGCTTATCCCTTTCATGGCATCAACTGGAGTTTCGTAGTATATGTTCGCTGCAAAACGCACGGAGGGATTGCGCACCAGCACAGCCTGCCTCAGCTCCCCGAAAAAGTCCGCCATTTTCTGCGCTTTCCAGTATGCCCACGGAATATAGGTCTCGTTGCAGCCGCCGGAGACCTTCGTGCGGTTCTCTCTTTCAAGGCAGCCGAAAAGGTCGCCTGAAGTGAGCATAACCCCCGTGTCCATATAATAGGCATGCAGGGCGGAGAGGCTCGCCCCTTCCCTGTGGCGCATTATAAAATCATCCTGAAAAAGGATTCCGTCTATATCGTAAGCGGCAAGATCCTCAAAAAGACGAACAAGCTTCCGCCTGACTGCGGACATGAAAATGCTCGCACCGTAACCTTCGCCCGTGCCCTGACCGTCCGCGAAGGTTTTTTCCATGAGGAGAGGGGTCTTAAGAAATGAGAGGGTGCGGGTAGCCATCCATGCGTAAAGTCTGATTCCCCGTTTGTGTGCCTCTTCGGTCATCACGGCGAGGAGATCATCCGCCACGCAGGCTTCTTCTGTCCGGAAGTAGACTCCGGTTTCGCACTCACTGTCTTTGAGAAAATGGTGTCTGTCTGATGAGTTCTGGAAGACACGGAAGAAAACCGTGTTCCCCCCCTGCTTCTTCACCTCATCAAAGAACCTTCCCGGATCCTTCTCATAAACAGGGTCAAGCACAAACACCTGAACACCGTTGAGAAGCGGGCGGGTCTTCTCTATGAGGGTAACGGAGCCCGCATACAGATACGTGGGCAAAAGCAGGGCAAACAGCAGTATTATCCGCTTCATAGATCCGACTTTACAATTATGGGTTCAAGACGGTATTTCGCCTTTACGGCATCCCTTTTTTTCTGCGCTTCCCCGTAGGTTGCGCTGGGTGAGCAGCGGAGCCTGTACCAGACACCCTTTGCTCCTAAATCTATTTTAACATAATAAATATCGGGAAAACTCTTTTTCAGCTTGTTCAGCTCGGCTTTCGCAGTCGCCTCTTCCTTATAGGCGGCAAGCTGGAGCACATAAGCGCCCTTAACGGCGGGCTTGGGAGTTTCCTTAACGACAGGCTTGGGCTCAGGTTTTTTTTCAGCAGGCTTCACCGCAGGTTTCGGAGGTTCCGGCTTCCTTTCAACCGGTTTTGGAGCAGGCGCCGGCTTCTTTTCTGCCACAGGCGCCGGTTTGGGTTTTTCAGGCTCCCTCTTCCCGACAGGAGGGGGGGCGGGCTTCTCCTCCGGTTCCTCAAAAGGCAGCGGAGCGGATATTTTTTTCTCCTCTCCTGCGGGTTTTTCCCCTGCCGCCCTTTCGGAAACATCAACACTGCCGTTGTCGATAAGCTTGTAGACTATCTCACCGCCGGTGGAAGGATCCGTCATTTCATCCGGTTTTTCCGCAGGCTTCTGAGCGATTGTTATTTTTGACGGTTCAGACACCTTCTCTGTCACATAAACAAAGAAATACGCCGCCATTCCGAAAAGCAGAAAAAACAGAAAAACCGACTGTATCTTCCTGCCGAAGTTGTCCCTGTTGTCCGACAAGTTACATCCTTTCCGGCGCGCTCACTCCGAGGAGATCAAGACCGAAGCGCACGGCGGCGGCAACACCCGCGCAGAGGCTCAGTCTGGCTCCGGAGAGTTCGGGGCTTTCCGGGTTTATGATAACGTTATTATAGTAGTAGGAGTGGAACATTGAAGCCAGCTCCTGAAGATAGTATATCACTCTGTGCGGCTGTCTGTGGAAGGCTGACGTTTCGACAATCCCCCTGAGCTCGTACAGCTTTCTTATTATTTCCTTTTCCTCATCAAGCTCAAGGAGGTGAAGTTCTGCGCCCTTCTCCCATTTAAGCCCCTGCTCAGCCGCCTTGGAGTACAGCCCATAAACCCTTGCGTGAGCATACTGAACATAGTAGACAGGGTTGTCGGAGGTACGTTTCTTCGCAAGGTCAATGTCGAAATCGAACTGCGCCTCGAAGTCTCTCATGAGATAGAAGAACCTAGCCGCGTCCACGCCTATCTCATCTATGAGCCATTTCAGCGTGATGAACTCTCCGGCGCGGGTGGACATTGACGCACGCTCACCGTCCTTAATGAGGTTCACCATCTGGATCAGCGAAACATTGAAATCGAAATCCTCTATCCCAAGAGAGTAAACGGCAGAGGCAAGCCTTTTCACGTAGCCGTGATGGTCTGCTCCCCATACATCTATGCTGGTTCTTACCCCTCTTCTGAATTTGTTGCGGTGATAAGCTATATCGGAAGCGAAGTAGGTATATTCGCCGTTCTGGCGCTTGACCACCCTGTCCTTGTCATCGCCGAATTTAGTGGAAGCGAACCACACGGCTCCCTCACTGTCATAGACATGACCGAGGGTGCGGAGTTCTGCCAAGCACTCCTCAACCTCTCCGCTTTCATAAAGCGATTTTTCGCTGAACCATCTCTGGAATGTGACACGGAACTCTTCCAGATCCGCCTCTATCCCGCTTCTTATGTCCTCAAGACCGTATTCAAAGGCGAGATTGAGCGCCTCCTTTTCGTCCATGGAGAGGAGTTTATCTCCGTGTATTTTATGAAGCTCTTTAGCTATGTCTGTTATGTAGTCACCCTTGTAGCCGTCCTCAGGAAACTCAGCATCCTTGCCGCACACCTGAAGGTAGCGCACGTAAATGCTTTTGCCGAGGTTGCTCATCTGCTTGCCGGCATCGTTGACGTAATATTCGGTCATTACTTCAAATCCGGCGGCTTTCAGTATACGTGCGAGGCTGTCGCCGTAGGCGGCATTGCGCCCGTGTCCTATATGAAGCGGTCCGGTGGGATTGGCGCTGACAAACTCCACCATCACCTTTCTTCCGCCGCCCATATCGGACATGAACGGAACATCGGAGCTTATGCAGTCACGGAGAAGATCAGTGTAAAATGTTTTTGATATAGAGAAGTTTATAAAACCCGGGCGTACCGGCTCGCATTTTTCGATCAGGGGATGCTTCATTCTTCCGGCTATGTCTGCGGCTATATCGAACGGATTTTTTCTTAAGGATTTTGAGAGCTTAAGGGCGGTGTTCGCCGCAAAATCACCGTGGTCTTTGTTGTTCGGCACTTCAACGGTGTATTCCGGCAGCTCGGCTTCAAGCCCGCCTTCCTTTAATATTTCCTCAACTGCTTTATCGATAAGGGTTTTAATGACAGCCTTCAAATTACGTCCTCCGAGTTTTCCTTGAAAAGCAGATAGTATCAGGTTGAAAAACCAAATTCAAGAGGGGAATGGAGTGGCATATATATGAACAGGCAGACAGAGGTCAATGTAATAGACAATTTTTCCTATTTCCGGTAAATTAGTTAGAAATTTACGCCGAATGGTGTAGAATATTATTATAATAACAATTTTAGCGGGGTTTAGCGGTGATTGAAGCGGAAAGCGGGCTGATAGACAAACTCTCAATACTTTACGTTGAAGATGAGGACTCCATCAGGGAGCGGCTGTCCCGATTCCTACAGAGGCGCACGCAGACCCTGTATCAGGCGTCTAACGGGCGGGAAGGACTTGAGATGTTCCTTGAGCACAAGCCCGACATAATTATAACCGATATACGCATGCCCGTTATGGACGGTCTCAGCATGGCTGAGCAGATCCGTGAGCACAGCACGGACATCCCGATCATCATCACCACCGGACACAATGATGAGGAGTTCTTCCTCCGCTCCATAGATATAGGCATAGATAAATACATTAAGAAGCCGATTAACTTCAAGGAATTCATTCAGGTGCTGATACGCACTGCAAAAACCGTCATCCAGCAGAAGGAGCTGGATTCCAAAAACCAGTTCATCAAAACCATACTGGACATCAACCCCCAGATGCTTCTGATAACCGACGGCGAGAAGATCTCTTACCTGAACAAGTCTTTCCTGAGGTACATAAAATGCGAAAATATCGAACAGTTTCAGGATAAGTTCGGCTCCATAGACTACTTCCTCATAGAAAAGGAGGACAGCTTCTACAGAAACCGACCGTTCAGCGAGTGGGTGAAAACTGTAATCAATCATCCCGAAACCGATCATATGCTGATCATGACGGGAGATCTCCAGCATAAGGATCCGAACAACTCCGATAACTCATCGTTCATGATAAGAGTGAACAAGGTTCCCGGACATGCGGAATGGCTGCTGAGCTTCAGCGATATAACCAAGCTTGAGCAGGAAAAAGAGCTGTATATGGTCATGTCCAATCAGGATTACCTGACGGGAATCTTCAACAGAAAGAAATTTTACGATGAACTCAATAAGGAGATAGACAGAGTACGCAGATACAGCCAGAAGCTCAGTGTCATAATGTTCGATGTGGATCACTTTAAAATGGTCAACGACACCCACGGACATCAGGTAGGCGACACAGTGCTTCAGGAGATCTCCTCCATTGTTCAGCGGGCTATCCGCAAAACGGATGTTTTCGCCCGTTACGGCGGAGAGGAGTTCACGGTGCTTATGCCCGGAACATCCAGACAGGGCGCAACAGAGATAGCCGAAAGGCTGCGGGTGGAAATAGAAAGCACCGCTTTTACTCACGCGGGAGTTATAACATGCAGTTTCGGCGTGGCGGAAATAGAGGAAACCGACAATTCCGACACCTTCCTGAACAAGGCTGACGTTGCCCTCTACAAAGCGAAAGATAAAGGAAGAAACCGTGTTGAGGTTTTCGACAGCGGCGGCATCATCTGTAAAAAGTAGAGCAGAACAGCTTTTTCTGTGATTAACATTTGATATTGTTGTTTTTTACATGTACCATTCAACCCATAGGCGCATTCGTTTGCGCCGTAATCCCATAAGATTTTCGGAATGATAAAGCTATACAATGTCAACGTATCCTTTTTTGGCGAAAAGAAAGCTCTGGACGGCGTAAACCTTAAGGTCGCCCCCGGCGAGTTTCTCTATATCACAGGGGAGAGCGGAGCCGGAAAATCCACCCTCCTCAGACTGATTTACGCCGATCTCAACCCCACCAGAGGCATAGTCATGGTGGACGGTCAGAATGTCAGCAATATGACTCACAAGACAATTCCCTACCTCCGACGCAGCATAGGCGTTGTCTTTCAGGACTTTAAGCTGCTGGAGGAAAAGACGGTTTTCGATAACCTCCGCATGGCGCTTGAGATCTATTACCTCAAACCGAAGGTCATGGAGGATAAAATATTCCCTCTTCTGCGCAAGCTGGGCATTTTTGTCAAGCGTGACACCATGGTAAGGAAGCTCTCCGGCGGCGAAAAACAAAGGGTGGCAATCGCAAGGGCGCTGATTAACGAGCCGAAGGTGATTCTGGCAGATGAGCCCACGGGCAACCTCGATAACGACAACGCCGATTCCATAATGCGCCTGCTCCTTGAAAACAGAGACAAGGGCTCCACTGTAATAGTCGCCACCCACGATCAGCGCCTCATGGAGCATTTTCCCTCCAGAATAGTTGAACTGAAATACGGCAAAATAAGAACCGACAGCCAGACAGGCTTCACAGCGCCGGACAGGGAGGAAAACGATGAGAATTAGTGTCGTTCTCCGCAACGGATTCAGGCTTTTCAGGGAAACCATATCCCTGAACCTCGCCTCTGTAATCACTGTCATCACGGTACTTTTCATCTACAGCATGTTTGTTATAATCGGCAGCTCGTCCGATTCCTTCCTTAAAGAAATAACCAAGGTCGACTCCATGAGGGTTTATGTGAAATCATCCTCCAAAACCTCCGTGGATGAGCTGATAAAACAGCTTCAGGAAGTAGAGGGAGTAAGAAGCATCGTCTATTACTCGCAGGAAGACGCTTACAGTTACCTTAAAGACTCAACTGTGAATATAAACTATCTGGACAAGATTCCGGCGGAGCTCTTCCCCGCTTTTATTGAAATAGCCGTAAAGGACGACTTTCAGGAAGTGAGCCGTCTCAGGGAAATGGAGCGCAGAATTATAAGCCTCGCCAATGTTGATGTGGCAAGCTACGGCGAAAAATGGGTTCAGAACTTCAGCGACATACGCTCGGCGGTGAAAATATTCCTCGTGATACTCACCCTCCTGCTAACCGTCTCCGTCGGCATCATTATTTTCAACACCATACGCCTCAGCCTTTTCCGATACAGAGAAGATATAAAAATCTACAACCTCGTGGGCGCGACAAGAACATTCATAGAAATACCCTACGTTATCTGCTCATTCGTGGAGATAACCATTGCCTACTTCATATCCTCGGCGTTCGTGTACCTGTTCATGCTGTTCATGAATGTCAAGCTTCTTACGCCCGTGGGGCTGAACTTCATTGTTCTGCCCGATGTTTTCTATTATCTGAAAACTTATATCTACCTTGTGATTATAAGCACAATTGCCAGCATGATAAGCGTTGCCTCCTTCCTGAATAAGGTGAAAAGCATAAATGAATCTTAAAGCTGCCGCCGCCTGCTTTCTGCTGCTGTCTGCCGCTTACGCCTCAGCGGACTACTACGAAGACAGGCTCAAGGAAACCAGAAGCTACCTGACCGACATAAAAAAACGGCTGGATGAGGAACGCAGGCAGATAGACAAAATAGACAATACTAAAAAAACCGTTGCCCTCAAAGTGGATAACCTCAATGAAACCCTTGACGTTCAGGGGAAAATGATTTCGGAGCTCACCGGAGAATCGGCAAAGCTGAGAAGAGATGTTCAGACGCTCGAAAAGGAAACAGGCTCGCTGAACAGCGAAATAGCAAGGATAAAAGACTCGGTGGAGACCAGCAACATCTACCTGATTGACAACATAGAGTACGTGAACATCAAGCTTCTGCTGTTTACCAAGGAATCAAGAGACACCATAAAAAACATGGAGATTGTGGAGACAATAAACACGATCCTCATGAAAAAAGCGGATGAAATAGCGGCGAAATCCGCCCGTCTGGAGGAGATTAAGACTGAAAAAGAGGATAAATCCCGCGATATTCAGCATCTTCTCCGCATGAAGCAGCGTCTTGTAGATGAATACAACATAGAAAAGACAAAACTTAACCAGCTTGTCGCTGTCATGGAACAGGACAAGGAAAGCAAAAGGGAATATATAAAAATTCTCAGCAGAAAACAGCAGGATTTTGAAAAAAAGATGGACAGAATCCGCACTCAGCTTGAGGAAAACAGAAAAAAAGAAAAGACCGAAGAAGGAGATTCTACCCTGTTCGGAAGGCTCAAGGGTAAAATGGACTGGCCTCTGGAAGGAGAGATAGTCGAATTTTTCGGTCCCAAGAGGGTTGAAGGCTTTCAGGGCACAATCCAGAATAAAGGAATAAAAATAAGCCCGTCAAAGCACGGCGATGTACGGGCTGTCTTCGAGGGAACGGTAAAATATGTGGATAACATAAGAGGGTTCGGAAATCTGGTCATTGTCGGACACCCGGGCGCCTACTACACTCTGTACGCCAATATGAGCAGAGTCAGCGTGCAGACAGGCGGAAATGTGGCCGCAGGACAGGCAATAGGCTCCGTAGCTGTTGACCAGCAGCCTGAAACGCCCTATCTTTACTTTGAAATACGTAAGCATAACGAAGCCCTTAATCCTTCTGAGTGGCTTAAACCCGTTAGGAGATAAACAGTATGAACTTTAAAAAGAAACTTTTACCGGTTCTCGCAGCGTCAGCCCTTCTTATTTTTCTGGCAGCTTCGGGAATCTTCATCAGGGAAAGCGGCACAGCTTCCGCAAAATCCAGCAGATACGAGAATCTGGATTCGTTTACGGAAGTTATGTATCTGATAGAGAGAAACTATGTTGAGCCTGTGGAGAACAAAACACTTGTGGACGGCGCCATAAAGGGAATGCTTCAGGGGCTCGATCCCCACTCCACATACTTCACCGAAAAAGAGTACAAGGACTTTCAGGTGGAGACCAAGGGCGAGTTCGGCGGACTGGGCATAACCATCGGCATGAGGGACAACATCCTCACCGTAATAGCCCCCATTGAGGACACCCCCGCATTCAGAGCCGGACTCAAATCCGGCGACAGGATCATCAAGATTGAAGACAACTCCACAACAGGTCTGTCGCTTGAAGACGCTGTGAACAAGCTCAGGGGCAAGCCCGGAACAAACATAGCGATAACCATCCACAGAGACAATGTGCCGAAGCCTTTTGACGTGACCCTCACAAGGGCAATAATCAAGGTCAAGGCTGTCAAATCCGACATGATCGGAAAAGACGTTGCCTACATCAGGGTGACACAGTTCAAAGAGGATGTATCCGGCGAAATCAAAGCCGCCATTGAGCAGCTCAGAAAAAACAAATATAAAGGCATAATAGTCGACCTGCGCAACAATCCCGGCGGACTTCTCACAGAGGCCATCAATGTCTCAAGCATATTCCTCCCCTCCGGCAAGGAGGTTGTCTACACCAAGGACAGAACAGGCAAGGATCAGCACTTCAAATCCTCCACGTTTACCCTCAGAGAGGAAAAAACCCCCCTTGTGCTCCTTGTTAACGAAGGTTCGGCATCAGCGTCGGAAATCCTCGCAGGGGCTATACAGGACTATAAAAGAGGTATTCTTGTCGGTAAAAAAACCTACGGAAAAGCATCTGTTCAGTCGATAATACCTCTCAGGGACGGTTCGGCGGTTAAGCTTACCACGGCGAAATACTACACGCCGAAAGGCAGAATGATCCATGACAAGGGTATAGAGCCGGATCTCGCTGTTGAGGATGTTTCGGACAACGTTACCCTCACTCAGGATGAGATAGATAAACTCGCGGCGGATATAAGCAAGCCCGTGATCGACATGCAGAGAGATGAGCAGCTTAAGGCCGCTGTGGAAAAACTGAGGGAAATGATTAAAAATGGCTGAAAGAAAAAAACCGGCAGGGACGCCGAGAAAGCGCAGAACAACAGGGGCGGGTAAAACCGCCTCTTCAAAACAGCTATATATTCTGGGCGGCATTCTTGCCGCCGTTTTAGTTCTTCTTCTGGGAATTTTCCTCGGCATGAAGGCAGCAGGCAAAGGTGAACTCGCTGAGAAAAAAGAGGTAAAAACGCCCCTCTCCTCCGTTCAGGAAGAGGTAGTGACGAAAGATAACGAATCTGCCACTGTCGAAGAAGCGGACAAGGCTCTCAAGCTTGTGATGTTCAACCTCGGAATAAGCAGCGATGCAATAAAATCACGCAAAATGGATGACGGCAGCGTTCCCGTTATCACATACATCATCAGCCTGCCCGAAGACAAAAAGAACGAACTCACGGACGAGCTTCAGCCCATGCTTGAGGATATGGGGTTTAAAACAGTCCTCAGCGACAACCTCAGCGCATCCGGGGAAAACGGCAGCATCATACTGATATTCCCCGTTGAAAAAACGGAAAAACCCAAAGATAAGGACAAGCCTGTCGTTCTCCCTGCAAACGCCCCGAAGCTGGCGCTTCTGATTGACGACTGCGGATACAGTGTGCCTCTGGCGAAAAGGCTTGCAGCGATCAAGTACCCCGTAACATTCGCCATACTCCCCTATCTTCCCCATGACTCCGAAACAGCGGAGATAGCCCGTGCGGGCGGGAAAACAGTGTTCCTTCATTTTCCCATGGAACCCCTGTCATACCCCGACACTGACCCCGGCAAAGGCGCTGTTCTCCTGAATATGCCGCCCAGTATAATAGAGGCTCAGGCGGACAACAACGTTAAACAGATAGGCAGACTGGACGGCTTCAACAACCACATGGGCTCCGCCTTCACCGAAAGCAGCACCAAGATGGAGCAGGTTCTAGGCTTCATGAAGAAGCATACGGACACCTACATTGACAGCTACACCTCGGGCAAGTCCGTGGCTTACGATGTCTGCCTTAAGCAGGGCATGAACTGCGGACAGAACAGAAAATTCATTGACAATGAAAACAATGAAACATATATCAGAAAAAAAATCATGGAAGGGGTCGAACTGGCGAAAAAGAACGGCAGCCTGATCATGATAGGTCACCTGCGGGAAGAAACTATAAGCGTTCTGGAAAAACATCTTGCGGATGTTGAGAAAGCGGGCGTCCGCATAGTTTCCGTCAAGGAACTGACACACAGGAAATAACACTGACAAGGAATGCTTTTTGCTTTTTTTAGGGATAGAAACCTCATGCGATGAAACCTCAATGGCGGTGCTTGATACCGCCGAAGGGGTTCTCTCCACCCATACGGCGTCTCAGGCGGACATACACAACCTTTTCGGCGGGGTAGTGCCGGAGGTCGCCTCCAGAAACCACATACTCAAGCTGGAGCCGCTTTATGAAAAATGCCTTGCGGACGCTTCGATACGTCCGTCAGATCTTGACGTGATAGGCGTAACCAACGCCCCCGGACTTATAGGCGCGCTTTTTGTCGGCGTGGGCTTCGCGAAGGGGCTCGGCTACGGTCTTAAAATACCCGTCATGCCTGTGAACCACCTCTCAGCGCATATTCTCGCCGCTGAGCTTGAGCATAAGGAGCTTAAGCCTCCATACCTCGCCCTGATAATCAGCGGCGGACACACTCATATTTATGATGTGGACGCGGCGCTGAACTTCCGACTTGTGGCAAAAACCGTGGATGACGCGGCGGGAGAAAGCTTTGACAAGGTAGCCAAAATGCTTGACCTCGGCTATCCGGGCGGTCCCGCTATCGAAAAGCTGGCAAAATCAGGCAGAGGAGACGCCGTGCCTCTGCCGCTGGCGATGAAAAAGGAAGATAACTTCAGCTTCTCCGGTCTGAAAACCGCCGTGCTGAACAGCCTCAACAAAGGCATATATACAAAAGAAGACCTTGCCGCCTCGTTCCAGAGGACAGCTGCGGAAACACTGGTTCTCAAAACCATGCGCATCGCCCGCAGGCTGAAAAGACATAATGTAGTCGTATCCGGCGGCGTCGCGTGCAACGGCTACATAAGGGAAACCTTCAGAAACTCCTGCAAAAAAGGGGAGCATGTCTACTTTCCCTCGTTCCGCCTCTGCACGGACAACGGTGATATGATCGCCTATGCCGCAAGCAGGTTCTACAGCAGGCGCAGGTTTTTCTCCCTCGAAGGAACAGCTTATGACACTCAGCCGGAAATCGGATAACATAATCACAGAAAGCCTTAAGAAAAATGTATTTGTCGCCGCTCCCATGGCAGGCGTCAGCACGCCTCCGTTCCGTCTTGCCGTACGTGATTTTTTTGACGGAATAATTTTTTCGGAGATGGTCTCTGTTGAGGGGCTGATCAGGGGCGGGAAAAAAACTCTGGAATATGTCCGCCTCACGGAAAGGGACAATCCTTACGCCCTCCAGCTTTTCGGTTCCAGACCGGAATCGATCCATGACGCCATCAAGATCTGCGACGAACACTCGAATGCTGACTTTTACGACATAAACATGGGCTGTCCCGTAAAAAAAGTGCTGAAAAGCGGCAGCGGTGCCGCTCTGCTCAAGGACACGGTTAAAATCAGGGAGATAATCAAAGCTGCCAGAAAAGCCACTGACAAGCCGCTGACGGTCAAAATCCGCCTCGGCTGGGACAGAGGCAGCATAAACTATCCGGAAGTGCTCGAAATAGCCGCAGGTGAAGGCATAGACGCCGTAAGCCTGCACGGACGCACCAAATCAGAGATGTTTTCAGGCGAAGTCGACTACGCCATGATCGCTGACGCAGTGAAGAGAAGCCCTATACCGGTCATCGGCAACGGAAATGTTGCCGACACGGAATCCTGCCGCAGGATGAGAGAAACCGGAGCGGCGGGCGTAATGATCGGGCGGGGAATGATGAAGGCTCCGTGGATTTTCAAGGCGCTTTCAGAGGGCAAGGACCCGGACGGCTTCCTCACGCCCCGGGAGATACACTCGCTCATTTACAGAATGATCCGTTATGAGGCACTCTACAGAGAGGAAAAATATTACTCGGACGCGATAAAAAAATATGCTGTCTGGTTCACGAAAGGTCTTCCGGAATCCTCAGTATTCAGAACTGAAATCTACACAACAAAAACTATGACAGAGACCACAGAACTCATTGACAGATATTTTGAAAATATCCCGGTTCTCTGACAGTTACGAACCTCCGCACAATACTCCCTTAATTTATCTGACATTTTTTAACATTTTGACTTGAAAATCATCTCAAATAGGATATATGATTAGATAGAAACTAACTTTGTTAACCATATTTTTAATAAAGTTTTAGGTGGCTAAATTGATAACGATTAAACACTCTCTCAAAGGGCGAATCCGCCTTAAATATAAAGAAATGACCGGCTCTCCTTCCTTAGCTGCGGCAGTGGAGGAATCCCTGCTCAAGCTCCAAGGAGTAAGCGGTGCGAGATGCAGCCACATAGGCGGCAATATAGTTATAAATTATGACTGTACCGCTGTTCTGCCCTCCGACCTTATTAAAGCCATAACCGAAACCAAGCCCCTTCTCCGCTCTGAGATTAACGCCCCTGCATGCAAAAGACAAGGCTGCGTATGCGTAAGGAGCGAGCGCCCGAAAGCGGATACGACCGCCACGGAGTTCGGCATTCTTTCCGCTGTTCTCGGCGGTGTATTCATACGCACCAAAATATTCCGGCTGGCGGTAACTCAGTCACTGTTCAGCCCCCTTGGGCTCATCGCAGCGGCGTTCTCCGTTCCTCTCATAGCAAAAGCTGTGAGCGACTTCGGCAAAACTGGCAAAATATCCCTGAACAGCTTCCTCGGCGCTGGCGTTGCGTCCGCAGCCATAGCCGGCGAAGCCCTTACCGCCCTTGAAATCCTCTGGGTAAATACGGGAAGCGACCTGCTGAACGGTTATGTTACCGAGAAATCCCGAAAGGCAATAAAAAGCATACTTGATGTCACTTCTAAAACCGCCTTCGTTTACAGAGACGGAAACGAGATAGAAATCCCTGTGGAAGATATACTGGTGGGGGATACAGTCGTTATCCACACAGGCGAGAAAATCTCCGTGGACGGGCTGATCACCTGCGGTGAGGCGGCAATAAACGAAGCCTCCATAAACGGACGCAGCGAGCTTGTGCACCGCTTTGAAGGCGAACAGGTATTCGCCGGAACCTATGTGCAGAACGGACTTATATATGTTCAGGCAAGCCATGTAGGGGATGCCACTTACCTTTCAAGAATACTCTGCCTCGTTGAGGACTCCCTCGGAAACAAGGCTCCCATAGAACTCGAAGCGGACAGACTGGCGAGAAAGCTTGTAAACACAGGCTTCTGGATGACTCTGGGCACATACCTTGTCACACGCAGTTTTTACAGGGCGTTCTCCGTCCTCCTTGTGATGACGTGCCCCTGCGCCACAGTACTTGCCGCATCATCCGCAGTGAGCGCTGCCATATCAAACGCCGCTTCAAGGGGCATACTGATAAAAGGCGGAAGATACCTTGAGGAAGCGGGTTCTCAGGAGTCCTTCTGCTTCGACAAAACAGGCACAATAACCACAGACGAACCGAAGGTAATCTCCATTATCCCGATCAAGGGAAAATCGGAGTACGACGTAATATATTCGGCCTACACCGCAGAGCTCCACAACAGACACCCCGTAGCCGTCGCCATACGTGACAAGGCAAGGGAAATGTGCAGCACGGAAAGCACCCACGCCGTATGCGAAACTATCCTCGGAATGGGCGTGCGCGCCGAATCCATGGGCAGGGAGATCTTCATCGGCAACGCCAAGCTGATGAACAAATACGGCATAAGCATCACCAAGCTCGCAAAAGCGCGGGATGAGGCGGAAAAGCTCGGCTTAAGCGTCATATATGTGGCGGAAGACGGCAAGGTGATAGGCATTCTCACTGTTGAAAACAAACAGAAGGAGAATGTGGAAGCCGTGATAAAAGGTCTCCGTGAGGAAGGGGTGAAGGAGTTCATCCTTGTTACCGGAGATGAAAAATACTCCGCACAGGCAATGGCGGACAGGCTCGGTTTCAACAAATGCCATTACTCCGTTCTGCCTGAGCAGAAGGCGGACATAGTGGCTGAGATTCAGCAGTACCATAAAGTCACCATGATAGGCGACGGCATAAACGATGTACTGGCGCTGGCAAAGGCGGATCTGGGCATAGCCATGGGCGCCGCCGGGTCTGACGTTGCAGTGGAAGCGGCGGACATAGCCCTTGTGGATGATGACCTTGAAAAAATACTCTACTTAAGAAAACTCAGCAGAAAGACAAAGGAAGTAATACACCAGAACTTTATGCTGGCAACAGGCTCAAACGTAGCTGGGGCGTTCCTCGGCGCGGCGGGGCTTCTGCCTCCGGTGATGGCGGGGCTTCTGCACATAGCCCACACAGCGGGTGTTCTGGCTAATTCTTCCAGACTTTTAAAATACGAAATGCAGCCTCTCTCCGTTGTGGAAACGGAAGCAGCTGAATTAACAGAGGATGGGGAAAAATGCTCGAAGATTTAATCGCGGCAAAGAAATACGTCACAGTTGCCCACCATGTGGAAGGCAGGATAAGGCTCAAGGTTGACCCTTCCGTGGTGAAGGATCCCGTGAGCAAAAAACTCGAACAAATAAGCAGCAGCCTCCCCGGTGTGCTCGACACAAGGGTGAACATAATGGCGCGCTCCGTTGTAATACGCTACGACCCGAACATAATAGATCCGACAACATTTGAAAAGCTTATAACTACAAAAGATACTGAAGCATGCAGGGAGATACTCAAACGCTACGAGGACACCTACATGCAAAGTTAAGGAGGCAGTACATGGGAAAAAAAGCCGCTGACGCGGAAAATCCCGTTCAGGAAGAAAGCTGCACCGATAAACCGCAGAAAAACTCTGCATCGGGAAATGAACAGGCTAAAGAAGAAACTCCTCAGAATGCCTTCAGAGCATCGGAGAAACAATCAGGCGGCGAACAGACGCCCGCCGGAGATCAAACGGAAATACCCTACGGATACGCACCAAACGGAGAAGAGTTCACAGGCATGCCTGAATACGGCTTTCAGCAGCAGCCGTACGGCTATATGCCCCCTCCCCCTCCGCCGCCATACGGATACGGCTATATGCCGCCTCAGCCGCCGTACGGGTACATGCCGCAGATGCCTTACGGGTATATGCCGCCGCCCCCGCCGCCATACGGATACATGCCGCAGCAGCCTTACGGCTATATGCCCCAGATGCCGCACGAAGCGCATCACGGGAATCATCAGGAGCACCACGGAGATGATCCCTTCGGTATGCTGTTCGGCAAGTTCGGGGACATGATCAAGGAAAATCCGCATCTTTCCGCTGTAGGGAAAATTGCGGATGCGTCAGGAAGCGACTTTGTGAAAGGAATGCTGATCGGAGCGGGCGTCGCGATGCTCTTTTCCAACGATTCCATCAAGGATTCACTGATGAGTATTTTCTCTAAAACTCTCGGCGGAATGGCAGAGGATGCCGAAGAAACCGAATAGGAGGATTTTATGCACCATCTGGTAAAAGCAGCCGCAGGCGCCTCCCTCGCGGGCGGAGTAGCAGGTGCGGTAGTAGGCGGAGCAGTATCCGCCGCCAAACAGGCAAAGGACGTTAAGGAAGGCAAAATCACCAAGGAAGAAGCCGCCAAAAGAACAGCGAAAGACGCGGCAGGCGCAGGAGCGGCGACAGCAGTCGGCGTTGCGGCTGTGAGTCTTCTCAGGCTCGGCGGGGTTTTCGGAATACTTGCGGTATTCGCGGTGGCGGCGGGCACAAAATACCTGCTGGACACAGAAGGTAAAAAAGCCTGTAAAAAAGTGAAATCATCTGTCGGCAAGGCTGCCGGAAAAGTCAGCGAAGCTGCCGCGGCGGTAAGCGAAAAGATGAAAAACGAAGAACCTTTAAAATCAGAATAATATATAAAAAAGGAGGCTCACATGAGCGATCAGAAACAGAATCCCCAGAACCCTCAGGCACCCCAAGGTCAGCAGTACGGCTACTACCCTTACCCCTATCCCCCTCAGCAGCATTATGCGGACACTTCCGTTTATCCTCACCTTAAACAGTGGTTCAACTTCCGTGAACCCAGCTATGTGAAAGGCTTCGCTGTCGGAGCGGGCATTGCCCTTCTTCTCACAAACCCCACAGTTAAAAAAGCCATAGTCAAAGGTGTTGTTAAGGTTTGGGGCGGGCTTCAGTCCGGCGTTGAAGAACTGAAAGAGCAGATCAGGGACGTTCAGGCGGAAGTCGAAGGGGAATAACGTGAGCGGCGAAAACAAGGCGGCGGCGAAAAAGAAAAACGCCTCCGCCATAATGCGCAAACGCAAAATAGTTAAAAACGCCATGATATTTGCCATGGCGGCGACTGTGGTAACAGGCTTCGGCAGGGGCAAGGGGCATAAACAGCTCCACATAGCCTCCGGTATTGCCCTTGTGGGTCTGAGCATTTACCATAATTATCTCTACCCTGAAAATATGAAGAGTTAGAAGGTGCTGTCATTTTAGGCTCAATGTTTTTCACCGGACTGGAAAAAGTCGGAATAGTGCATGACATGCCGGGGCGTATACGCCTCAAGGCTCCCGTTCTGGGCAACCCCGCTCTGGATGCAACCCTTGTGGAATCCGGTCTGGAGCAGATTAAGGGCGTTAAGTCCGTTCGTGTGAACCAGAAAGCCAAAACGGCAGTGGTCAGCTTTGACAAAAATACTGATGTCCGGGGAGATGTTCTGGATGTTCTCTCAGCGTTCAGCCATACGGTTTTCAACGCGGAGGAGGAGCTCCAGAACTCCCCCGATTTAATCAATGTCTACTGGGCGGGAACAATGTGGCTTCTCAAGCTGTTCCTGCCGCAGGGACTGAGACGCCCGCTTACCTATCTCGGCGCTGCGCCTATCCTCATGGAGGGGATTGAAACCCTTTTCACCAGAGGGCTGAAGGTCGAGGTGCTGGACGCTGCCGTTATCTCCATGCTCCTTGCCAGAAAAGACTACTTTACCGCGGGTTCCATAACCTTCCTGCTGAATCTCGGGCATTATCTTGAGGAATCCGCCGAGTACAGGTCTGACAAAATGCTGAAAAGCCTTATCAAGCCCGAAGTGGAATACGTCTGGGTGGTCAGGGGACAGTCCGAGGAAAAGACCGCAGTAAACGATCTCCAGATAGGGGATCTTGTGCGGGCAGGCTCAGGGGAAATGATCCCCGTGGACGGCAAAGTCGCCTCCGGTGAGGGGCTTGTTAATCAGGCATCCGTCACAGGCGAAAGTCTGCCGGTTCACATTAAGCCCGGCGACTATGTTTATTCCGGCACGGTGATGGCGGAAGGAAAAATCATCATCGAAGCCGAAAAGGTCGGCTCCGAAACCACAACGGCACGCATAGCGAAGTTCATAAGCAATTCGCTGAAAAACAAATCCAGAACCGAAGTTAAGGCATTCGCGGCGGCTGACAAGATGGTTCCCGTAACCTTCGCCGCAGGACTCGCCACCCTCCTTCTCACAAGGGATTTCAGGCGTGCGTCCTCCGTTCTCTCGGTGGACTACTCCTGTGCGCTCCAGCTTGTAACGCCCACAGCGATCAAGGCAAGCATGTTCAACGCCGCAACTGAGGGCATATTCATCAAAGGCGCTCAGGCGCTTGAAAACCTTGCCGAAATAGACACTATTATTTTCGACAAAACAGGAACGCTTACAAAAGGGACACTCTCCGTAACGGAGGTTAAGCCCTATAACGGATATAACGAAAACGAAATAGTCAGAATCGCCGCCTCTGCGGAAGAGTACTACTCACATCCCATAGCCTCTGCCGTGGTAAAGGAGGCGGAAAACCGCAGCCTTAAAACAGAGCAGACAGGCGAGGTGGATTTCATCATAGCCCACGGCGTCTCCGCATATGTCGGCGGCAAAAACGTCCTTGTGGGCAGCCACCATTTTGTGGCGGAGGATGAAAAAGTTGTATGCTGCTTTGCTGATGAGGATGCCCGTAATATGCGCAAAAAGGGGCAGACCATACTTTATGTCGCAATAGACGGCAAGCTCTGCGGTCTTATTGCCCTCAAAGATACCTTGCGGGATGAATCGGCTCAGGTTATAAAAGAGCTTAAGAAGTACGGCATTAAAAAGACCGTTATGATCACCGGTGACCACCGTGATTCGGCTCTGCATGTGGCGGAACTGCTCGGCATAGACGAAGTTTATTACGAAATGAAGCCCGAGGACAAGGCGGGCATAGTAAAAAAACTTAAAACTCAAGGCTGCAAAATCGCCTTCGCAGGTGACGGCGTGAACGACGCGCCCGCCCTGCTCACCGCTGATGTAGGCATAAGCCTTCCTCAGGGGGCGGATCTCGCCAAGGAAACCGCCGCAGTCATACTTCTTCGGGAAGACCTCATGGGAATAGTCAAGGCAAGAGTGCTCGCAGTGAAAACCATGAAGGTGATAAAACAGATGTTCCGGTTTAACATAGGCGTGAACACCGCTACAGTTGCTCTCTCGCTCATGGGCAGAATAAGCCCGCTGACAAGCGCCCTGCTCCACAACGGAACCACGCTTTCGACACTGATTTACGCCCTGAGTCTTTCCTCATACGGTGTAAAACAAAAAAAGGAGAAGTAGATGCTTAACCTTCAAAACGCCGAAAGCGGCCGCTGCTACATAATAAAAAGCTCGCCACAGGGTGATTCGGCGCAGAAGCTCGCCTCCCTTGGGCTTTACAAAGGCAGCGCCGTAACCAAGCTCGATCTGGACGATATAAAATACCCCACTGTCAAAATTGATACAAAAAACGGTGTAAGAGTGCTCAGCGGTCAGCTCGCCAAGCATATCACCGTCCGTGCGGGCAGCGGAGAGCCCAAACCGTTTTACGAAGTATCCCCCTCGTCCACCGTGATCACCTACAGCGTCGGCAAATCCGACAAAAACGCCGCAAGGCTCGCCATGCTAGGTGTTAAGGAAAGGATGAAGGTCAAGATAATAAAAAACCTGCCTCCCATGGAATATGTGATCACGGTCAACCATAAAAACAGGGTGCGTATCTCCGAAGCGGTAGCCGCCATGATCGTAGGCGATACCGTGAACAGGAAGGACTTTCAGCTTACATTCTCACCCAAGGGCACAGAATTCAGAGTTACCGGCATAGCGGCGGGACAGAAGATAACCGCATTCCTCAGCGGTGTTGAGATAGGCATAGGCTCAGTTATAATCATGGAGGGAATAGAGAGCGGAAAACGGGTTGACCTAGACGCTGAACAGGAAATAGTGCTCTATACCCATGAAGGGCTTATAATAACCATGTCCTCAAAAACCGCCTCAATGATTGAGGTTGAGCAGGGATAGCCGCAGACGGTATCAGTAGTGATAGCTGCACTGAAAAATAACTATGTGGCTGTTATCGATCTGATACACAAGTCTGTGTTCATGATCGATACGCCTTGACCATTTTCATACTCCTGTGTTCGTACTGACAGTCTATAATCCGCTATTTCAAATCCCCCTCAATCCCCCTTTTAAAAGGGGGAAGCTATTGCAGGTAAAAATAAAAGTACCCTCCTTTAATAAAGGAGGGCGGGGGAGGATTTTAAAAAATCCATCCATGGAACTGACATGACAGTAAAAAACCGTACATCCTGCTCCTGTGTTCATGTCGGCAGTCTTTAATCAGCTATTTCAAATCCCCCTCAATCCCACTTAAAAAAAGGGGGAAGCTATTGCAGATAAGGACAAAAACACCCTCCTTTCGTAAAGGAGGGCAGGGGAGGATTTTAAAAAATCCATCCATGGAACTGACATGACAGTAAAAAACCATACATCCTGCTCCTGTGTTCATGTCGGCAGTCTTTAATCAGCTATTTCAAATCCCCCTCAATCCCACTTAAAAAAAGGGAGAAGCTATTGCAGATAAGAACAAAAACACCCTCCTTTCGTAAAGGAGGGCAGGGGAGGATTTTAAAAAATCCATCCATGGAACTGACATGACAGTAAAAAACCGTACATCCTGTCGGTTTTTTACACACGCTCGCGCCGCAGTAAATGCGGCTTCGCTTCGCACGGCGCAGTTCCATCAATGGAACTGTTTACCTTTATCTCGTTTTCATTGTGAGTGAGACTCGCCCGCGATCCTTATCTGACCTGACAGTAAAAAACCGTACATCCTGTCGGTTTTTACACACGCTCGCGCCGCAGTAAATGCGGCTTCGCTTCGCACGGCGCAGTTTCATCAATGGAACTGTTTACCTTTATCTCGTTTTCATTGTGAGTGAGACTCGCCCGCGATCCTTATCAACGGAGAGTACACGCACATGGACGTTATCGCCGACAGAGACGACATCGGACGGATGCTTCACAAACTTATCCGCAAGATGCGAGATATGCACCAGTCCGTCATTTTTCAGACCGAGATCAACAAACGCGCCGAAATCCACCACGTTGGTCACTTTGCCCTGCAATGTCATGCCCTCTTTGATGTCCTCAAGGTTTACAACACCCTTTTTGAATATCACAGGATCGAGGCTGTCCCTTATATCTCTGTCCGGTCTTTCAAGGTTTTCCAGAATATCCTTCATGGTGAACTCGCCGAGACCTGCTTCTTCCGCTATCTTTTTTAAATTCTTACTCTTAAGCGCAAGGCGTATGAGCTCGGTATTTTTGAGAGAAACATTCAGCTTCCCAAGAAGCGAGTAAGTGGATTCATAGCTTTCAGGGTGGATAAACATTGCGTCCATAGGTTCCTCACCGTCATAAACCTTAAGGAATCCGGCGCACTGGAGGAAAGTCTGCTGACCTATGCCATCCACCTCCATAAGCTGCCTGCGGCTCATGAAGCGCCCTATCCTTTCACGCAGGGCAACGATCTTTTCCGCAGTGCTTTTGGTAAGCCCTGCAACATACTGAAGGAGGGAAGGGCTGGCGGTGTTTAGATCCACGCCCACGCTGTTCACCACGTCTTCAACCACGTATTCGAGGCTCTCGCCCAGCTTCTTGGGGTTTACGTCATGCTGATACATCCCCACGCCGATTGAACGCGGCTCTATCTTCACAAGCTCGCTCAGGGGGTCTACCACCCTTCTGGCAATGGAAATTGCCCCTCTTATCGTTACATCAAGCTCCGGAAACTCTCTGGCGGCGACTTCGCCTGCGGAATACACGGAAGCGCCCGCTTCGCTGACTATGGTATATGTGATTTTAAGTTCTTTATCCTTAATGAGCTCCGCCACAAACTCCTCGGTCTCACGGCTGGCTGTTCCGTTGCCTATGGCGACAGCGGTCACGCCGCATTTTTCCATGGACTTGAGAAAAAGCCTTCTGCTTCCTTCCACATCCTCCTGCGGCTTGGTAGGATACATCACTCCCCAGTCAAGGAGCCTGCCTGTCTCGTCCACAACAGCAAACTTGCAGCCCGTTCTGTATGCGGGATCTATACCCATTATCACCTTTCCCTTAACCTTCGGAGTAAGGAGCAGGCTCTTCAGGTTTTTCGCAAAAACATCAATAGCCTTGAGTTCCGCCTCATCCCTGAGAGTGGAGCGCAGGTCAAGTTCGGCGGATACGCTTATTGTCTTCTTAAGCGCAGTGTTTGAGCATTTCAGCGTGATGCTGTTCAGCTTCATCCCCTTCTGAGCGGAGATGCCTGTCACGGCGGCGAGACAAAGCTCCTCATCGGGATTGAGCTTCACTTTGAGTATCTTTTCCCGTTCACCTCTGAAAATGGCGAGAACCCTGTGGGGCGGCAGCGTTGTTATCTTCTCTTCGTACTCGTAGTAATCCTCATAGGATGTCCGGTCAGTGACCTCCTTGCGTTTCTCGCAGGAGACCATAGTGGTTGAGGCGTAAAGCTCTCTGATACGGATTCTGACTTCGGGATCCCGTCCTATGTCCTCGGTAATTATGTCGGTCGCCATCTCTATAGCTGCGGGAACATCCGTCACGGCTTCATTGAGATACTTCGCCGCTTCCGCTTCAAGCCCGCTTAAATCCTCAGTGCCTCTGATAAAGTCTGCCAGAGGGAGAAGTCCCGCTTCACGGGCAATGTCTCCCTTGGTTTTGCGTTTGGACTTGTACGGTGCGTAGAGATCCTCCACATCCTTCAGGGTTTCGGCGGCACGGATCGCCTTTTCAAGCTCAGGAGTGAGTTTCTCACGTTCCCTTATCGCCTCAATCACCTCTTCCTTTCTTTTTTCAAGGTGCACGATGTATTCGTATCTTTCGATAACCGCCCTAATCTCCTCGGCGTCCATTCCGCCTGTCATTTCCTTTCTGTAACGGGCTATGAACGGAACAGTGTTCCCGTCCAGATGGAGTTCGATGAGGTTCTTAACATTTGCGGTTTTGAGCGAAAATTCATTTGCGATTTTTTCGATGAACATAAACTACCTTTGAATAAATTTTTTATACCCACAGCAGCAGGTAATACCATACTGCGGCGGTCAGGAAGGAAAGAGGTATGCCTACCCCCACCATTAACGCCGTCAAGGGTCTGTCCAGACCGTTTTCGGCGGCTATTATACTTGAAGTGACCATTGGCGCCATGGCTGCCTCGAACACAGTGACCTGAATCGCCTGCCCGCGGGCGCCGAACACAAAAACATAGAGCAGAAATACAACAAGCGGAGCAAGGATAAGTTTATAAAAAAGCCCCAAGCTCAGTCTGCCGTAAGCGGTTTTTATATCGCCCAGATGAAGCTGAAACCCCACGGAGGCAAGCGCCAGAGGGGTTACCGTGGCTCCGAGTGCCCGCAGAAAATCTATAAACCACTGCGGAAAAACCACAGGCTTAAGGATAAGTGCCAGCACCATAGCCTGAAAAGGGGGGAACATCAGCACCTTTTTCACTATTTCCCAAGAACTTACTTTGCCGGACGCATACTTTGCGGCAATCATAATCCCCAGAGTCGAAAGCACGAAAAAAGAGCCCTGATCGCAGAGAACGCCTATGCCTATGTGCTCCTCACCGTAGAATGCGTTTATCATGGGGAATCCCACGAAGGACGTGTTTCCCAGACCGCCTGAAAGCATGAGACAGCCTATTGTCTTATCGTTCAGCTTAAGCATTTTTCCCACGACAAGGAAAAAGCCTGCGCCGAATGCGAAAACGGTTATCCCCATCAAAGCGGGAAAGATAAGATCCGCGCTGAACTCAAGCTGGTGTATGTAAAGCAGCGTCACGGCGGGAAAGGTAATGTTGATGATAAACTGGTTCAGAACATTCGCCGTTGCCGAAGGAAAACGCCCCGAACGCTTCATCACGATTCCCATAATGAAGCTGTAGAGCATCACAAGCATATTCGCCATATCAAACCCGCCTAAAGATCGAACTCTGCCCAGACAGGACAGTGGTCTGACGGGGAATCCATCCCTCTTGTGGCATAATCTATTCCGGCGCCGACGGTCAGCCCTGCCAGAGCGGGACTCACCAGAACGGTATCGATGCGCAGTCCCCGTTTCGGCTCACGCTCAAAGCCCTTGCTTCTGTAGTCGAACCATGAGAAAAGATCGTCCGATTCAGGATGAATGAGTCTGTATGTGTCCTGCATTCCTATGGAGTACAGCTTACTCATCCACTCCCTCTCTTCGGGGAGAAAACAGCATTTCCCCTCTTTGAGCCATCGCTTCACGCTGTCCGCCCCTATCCCGACATCAAGGTCGGTATAGGCGACATTGAAGTCACCCGTAAGAGCGTAAAGGTCCGTCTCTTTGAAGTTTGATTTTATATATTCCGCCACGCCTGTGTAAAACTCACGCTTCATGGTGAATTTTCTTTCGGTGTCTCTGCTCTCCCCTTGGGGAAAATAACAGTTTATAACGCTCAGTATTCCCTTCGGTGTTTCATAGCGGCACATTATAAACCGCTTCTGTTCACCCTCGGCGGGTATGCCCTTTACCGTTCCGGAGGGTTTCAGTTTAGAGAGAACCGCAACGCCGTAGTGGGTTTTCTGCCCGTAATATTCGCTGTGAAATCCCATCTCCGCAAACTCTGCCGCAGGAAAAAATTCGTCTTCAGTCTTGGTTTCCTGAAGGGCAATTATATCTGCTCCGTTTGACGCCGCAAAGGCTGCGATATGCGCTGTTCTTTTCCTGACGCTGTTAACATTGAATGAGACTAATTTCATAATCACTTCCTTAATTTCGGCTTTTCAGTTTACTAAATTTTGCCCATTATAATCAAGAGCGGTGTTTGAATTTGTGTTATAATAAAAATTGTCAGAGAGGGGATATGAGAATACTTTATTTTCCGGGACTAGCCCATGTGGTTGAAAAATCAGTGAATACAAAAAACAGCCTTAAATATATCCATCTCGCGCGCCATTTCACGGTAGATATTTTCCCCTACAGTCAAACACCCGAACTCAGCGATGCGGACGGCTATGACGCTCTGGTAGGTTCATCCTTCGGCGGGTACTTCGCCCTGAATATGGCGGTGCGTAAAAACATCACAGGGATAGTCGTAAACCCCTCTTTTTATCTGGATCGGCGCATCCGCATGCTCAAAGTCACAGGGGACGGGCTTGACCATATAGATGAAGACAGACTTATAAACCTCAAATGCACTGAATCGCTGAAAAAGAACGGACAAAACCTGCATATTTTCATGAACATGGATGATGACGTGATAGAACCGGCAGGCATTCAGCATGCCTGCGATGAATACGGAATCAACTTCTATCCCTTCAAAACCGGCGGTCACGAAGCCCACAACTTTGAAAAGCAGATGCTGCCGAGAATAATCAAAATTTTAAAATAACAGTTCCACGGATGGAACTGCGCCGTGCGAAGCGAAGCCTTGCCTTGCAAGGCACGAGCGTGTATCCAAAATTTCCAAGGATGGTAAATTTTGGATTGTCAGGACAGTTGTTGCGCCGTGCGAAGCGAAGCCTTGCCTTGCAAGGCGCGAGCGTGTATCTAAAATTTCCAAGGATGGTAAATTTTGGATTGTCAGGACAGTTGTTGCGCCGTGCGGAGCGAAGGGTGGCTCTGCCAACAAGTCAGCACAACCGCCCTTTAAAACTTCACAACCTTCGGCACGTTTTTAGCGAACTGAGGCATAGTCATACCGATTGTAGCGTTTATGTATGTCGGATCTGTGACTGTGTAGCGTTTCCCCTCAAAAGTGACGGAATCCCCTTTCACATTGGTCTTAAAGGCGACAGCAGCCGCTATATGCCCCGGATAATCCAAAAATACCGCATCCAGATTAAGCAGGTTTTTCACCAGATATGTAAAGAGTATGCTTCTGTCCTCGCAGTCGGAGTATGGATAATAGATCGTCTCCATGGCAAAAAGGAATTTTTCTCTGCCGAACTGCTGATCATCCGTAGCGTATTTGAACGCTGTCTGCACGAACTTGAGGAGTATGTTCACTGCCTCTTCATCGGTTTTACCTTTTATGATCGGCGCAAGCTGAGTAAGCAGAGGCTTGCCTGCCCAGTCGGGAAGCCCTGCCTCGGCATAGAGGTTCACATCCGTCTGCGGGTGGTATTTAAGATAGATTATATCATTCATATTGTAGGGAACTTTTATATTAAAGGTCTGCCCGCCGTAGGAGAAACTCAGGTCCCGCTCAGAAACTTTTCTGCCGAGATCAGGGTAATCCGCCATGCGGAAGTCCATAGACCTGTCCGCCTTCGGATAGCTTTTCTCATAGGTGTAGACGCTGCCTAGGTTGTTGATGAAGCCGTCTGCGGATACGGCATAATATCTTTTGTCATCAAGCGTGAAAAATGAAACCCCGTAGAGCTTGGTGCTTGCCGGAACAAGGAGGTAAACGCTGTCCTTGTCGTAAGCGGTTCTGGTTTCGTAGCCTGCTTTGCTGAGAATAAACCATGTGAGCAGCACCTTACCGTTTCTGTCGGCGGCTATTTTGCCTGCTGTCTCACTGACAAGGAGTATGAATCCCCAGTCGGTCATTTTAAGCTCTTTTCTGTATTTTAGAAGGTTGTTCATAAGCGGTTCATAGTCGGAGAGGGCTGCCTTTTCCCAGAATTCGCCGAGCTTCTTTCCGTTCAGGGGAGCTTCCGCACCGAGCTGAAGTTTCGTATCATAGCCGACCTTTATTGCGCTTCCGAAGAAGACAAACTCAAGGGGTCTGCCCTTGATCGCCGGCGGAGCAGCCACAACAGGAGCCGGAACGGGTACAGGCACAGGCTGAGGTACTACCGCAACATACGGCTGCGGAGCAGGTTCCGGCTTCGCAATGGGGGCATCAGGCTTTGGTTCAGGCTTCACAACAGGCGGCTCAGGTTTTGCAGGGACAACAGGCGCGGGAGGAGCGGGCGGTGTCGGTTTAGCCGGTTCGGGAACCACTATCGGTTTCGGCGGCGTGGGTTTTACAACGGGAACGGGCGCTTTCTCCACGTGAGGCGGCGCAACGGGCATTTTGATCGGCTTAGGCTCATCAATCTGCTTGATCGGTTCTTCCGTCTCTACCCTGATCCACATCTCCTTCAGAAAGGCTGTGAACTCCTTGTCTCTTTCGTCCTTAAACTGCTGAAATTCATCCATCTGCGATTTCATATATTCTTCAAATGTTTCAGCGTTTATCACTGAGAATGTGGAAAATACTGTGAGAATTATTAAAGCTGTCCTGCCGAAGCGCATAGTTTCCTCCTAAGCGTCAAGAAACCTGAATACAAAGATATTATACAGCTAAAATAATCTCGGAGGGATATAAAAGTACAGGTAAAAGGAACAAAAAGCGCCCCCTGAAACTCAGAGGGCGCCTGTAAAAGACTTACTTAAAGGATACTTCAATAATTTTGTATTCTATCTCACCGCCGGGAGCCTGAACAATGGTCTCGTCTTCGACCTTTTTGTTAACGAGAGCTCTCGCGAGAGGTGAGAGGATCGAGATTGTGCCGCTACTGATGTCAGCCTCATCCGGACCAACGATTTTGTAGGTTTTTCTCTCTTCCGTGTCAATGTTTTCCACTGTCACCGTGGCACCGAAGATGACCTTCTCGGAAGTGAGGGCGGATATATCGATAACGTCAAACCTGCCGACTTTGCTTTCCAGCTCGGCAATACGCGCTTCTATCATCCCCTGCCTTTCCTTGGCGGCATCGTATTCGGCGTTTTCGCTTAAGTCGCCGTGGCTTCTCGCCTCAGCGATAGCTTCCACCGCTTCTTTTCTTTCAACCGTTTTGAGTCTCTCCAGTTCCTTTTTGATCTTTTGAAACCCTTCTCTTGTTATCGGAATTCTTTCCATTGCCATCCTCCGAAAGTTTCCTGCCGGTGACGAAGGTGTTAATATAGCCGTCATTGAATCTAATTTCAAGTTCATCTTCTAGATGGACGTCTTTTGCCTTCCTGACCAACCTGTTCTTTGCACTTACCAGCGCATAGCCTCTTTCCAGAGCCTTTTCGGGGCTAACCCCGCCGAGCCTCGCGCTGAGAAGCTCCAGTTTCTGTTTATTTTCCTTAAGAGAGTCCAGCGAGAAGGTTTTAAGCAGCCTTACTGCGCTGTCCGTTCTGTTTCTCATTCTTTCTATACGTATTCCCGGATGGTGCTTTCTGATAACCGTGCCGCACGTATCCAGCTTTCTGGAAACGCTGAAAAGCTTTTCCCTCATTTTTGAGGCTGCCCTTTGCTCTCTTGCACCGAGCATGTTTTTAAGGGAAGCTATCTTAGCCGCAGGGGACGAAGCGCCCAGCCTCCGTCCGAGAAAATCCATACGCTGGTTCAGGCGGTTCACCCTGTTTTCCATGAACGAAGCGAGCCTGTCCTGATACACGGCAAGCTCTTTTTCCCTGACAGCGTAACTCTCGGAAAGCTTCACAGCTGCGGCTGTCGGTGTTGCCACCCTCAAATCCGCCGTGAAATCGCATATGGAGAAGTCCCTCTCGTGCCCGACAGCGGAAATACAGGGAACCTCAGTCGCCGCAACGGCTCTTGCCACGTTCTCCTCGCTGAAAACCGCCAAGTCTTCCAGTGAGCCGCCGCCGCGCATAAGTACGACAGCGTCGTAAACCTTTGTGAGGCTGCCTGCGGTGTTCAGCGCCTTTATAATCGGCAGAGCCGCTTCCTTGCCCTGCACCGGCACAGCCCATATGTCTATCACAAACCTGCCGCCGGTCTTTTCGGCGGTGGTTATAAAATCCGTTACAGCCGCCCCCGTGGGAGAGGTTATGAGGGCTATGCGCTCAGGGAGTTCGGGGATGCTTTTCTTGCGTGCTTCGTCAAAAAGCCCCTCAGACTCAAGCCTGCGTTTTGTCTCTTCAAATTTCTGCCAGAACAGCCCCACAGAATCATACTCAATCTTGCGGGCTATTATCTGGTAGGCACCGTCAGATTCGTAGAGCTTAAGCTCGCCCGTGACTTCAACTGAGTCCCCGTTTTTGGGCGTGTATGAGCGGGAAGAAACTGAGGCGCTTTTAAACATCGCAACCCTTATCTTCGCCTTCTCATCCTTCAGAGAGAAGTAGACATGCCCTCTGGGAGAAACGGAAAATCCGGTTATCTCCCCTCTGACGGTGACTGTATCCCTGAACGTGCCTTCCAGCAGGTTCTTAATTGCTTCGGTTATCTCCGTTACTGTGAACTGTTTCATTTCCCATTATATAGATGTCCTCATCCGGCGAGCGCATATTCAGCTCTTTCCTTATGAGAAGCTCCAGATATTCCTTATCTTTTTTTATTAACTCAAGTTCTTTCTGAAGGCTCCTTATTTTGGAGTCCATCTCCATTATCTGAGATTCATAAGTATTTTTCAGCCCCACGAGCTCCCTGTATTTCAGCACGCCGTTGTGACCGAAAAAAAGGTAAAGCACAAGTCCCGCTATGAGCGCAAAGTAAATTAATCCTGCTTTCATGGTTTTTTCGCCTTCTGCTCCACAATTCTCGCCGCGGCCTGTCTCAATGTGGCGGGCACTTCCTTTGATTTGGCAATGCGCTCCACATCCTGACTCATCAGCCTGCCCACCAGCCCCATTGTTATGTCCAGCGGGGTTTTGGGGTTTACTGCCATGGCGCTGATGATATTATAGCTTTTCATCCATTCCTTGTTCAAGGCAACTTCACGGAAAATATGCTCCGACGTGCTTTTGCTTTTCATAAGGAACTCAACCTCTTCCTCCGTCATGCGGGGGTTCCGCATAACAGCGCCGGAAATCTGTTTGTTCGGACTGCGGACAAGAAGTCCCCGTGCCTGCTTGTTCCCCTTGGAGGCAAGCTTTATCTTCTGGGCGATGCTCATTTTCTGAATCTGCCCGTAAAGGTTTTCCTCAAGCTCTTTTTTTTCCTCAAAATCAGGCTGCCAGCCTGTTATTCCAGTGACCCTTGATGCTGTTTTGTCGCTGATAAACGGATTTTTCAGCAGTATGACAGCGAGAGAAGGCTCATCCACCAGAATATCGGCATCGGCAAGCTTTTCCAGTATCTCTTCCTCGGCGGACTGGGCAAAAGCGGAGAAAATATCCGTTCTGAGTCCTTTGTTTGCCGCGGCGGCATTAAAAAATTCAGGCGAATTTTTCATCATCCGGCAGAGAAATATAAACAGCTCCCCGCTCAGAGAAGGCTCCGTGCACAACGCTCCGTAAAGGTCAGTCCTGCCCCGCAGCCATTCGTAAAGAGGCTTTGCCAGACTTCTTCTCTTCTCCAAAACGCATTTAACCCACAGAGGTTCATCCCCTGCGGGCACACAGTTTTCCGAGAAAATTTCCGAAGCGGCGCCGTCATCCGTTTCAAGGTTAAGAAACGAAGAAGTGGAAAAGTCCATACCGCCCTCTGCTTTATTCAGATAAACCCGCCGCGGAAGTCTCCGCGATCAGGTAGTTTCTCACTTTTTCAAAAAGCTCCAGCGCCTGCGGAAAAGTATAGTCCTGAAATGTCCACGGCAGAGGCTGGTAGGCGTTTTTCCTTCTCTGAAGCTGAAGGTCGGCGTATATGCGTCCGCCTATGTATATTCTGTGGGTAAAGTTCTTTGTGCTGGCGGCGACAACTTTTTCAAGCGCCACATAACCGGGATCTACGTTTATAAACCTTCTTCCGTCCTTCATAAGGCTGTTCTCAAGCTCCACAGCCTTAATCTTGAACTCCGCCAGTCTTTCAGGCGAATCTATAAGCCCGTACCCCGCAAAATATTTGGACTGAGGTCTGTCCATTTCGGGAGTGTAGTATTCCGTATGGCTGAAATCAAACTCCGGAGACTTAAATAAGGGCTGCCCGAAGATGCTGACGATGGCGGTATCAGGCTCGGGAAAATGTTCCCTGTTATACAGAACCGCATTGAAGTAAGCAACCTTTAAAGGTTCTCTGAAACCGCCGCCGAAAACCATCAGGCCATTTCTATTTCGTCGATTTCCTCAGAGGGTTCGATGGTGGAAACTGCGTGTTTGTATATCATTTTCTGAGAATCGTCCTTCAAAATGATCACAAAGTTGTCAAACCCTTTTATAAGTCCTTCGATCTTGACTCCGTTAACCAAATAAATAGTCACAGCGATGCGTCTTTTCCTTATATGGTTAAGAAAGACATCCTGAATATTGACTTTTTTGCTCATAATACCCCCGGGAGTAATAATAACGTTAATTCACAAGTATAAGTCGCAGTTAATTTTTTTTCAAGCCCAATAATCACGTATGAAGGCGGAAAGCCTTGACGCGTTTTCCTCATCTCCGGCACGGAGTTCCGTCAGTCCGTCCATATGCCCGAACCATGTAACCTGACGCTTGGCAAAATTGCGGGTCTTCTGCTGAACCGCAGACACAACGGACTCAAAATCCGCCTCGCCTTTTACCAGCGCCGCAGTCTCTCTGTAGCCTATTGCCTTGAAGGACTGCATATTTTCATTGTACCCCTTAAGAAGCAGATCTTCAACCTCGCCTGTCCAGCCCGCTTCATACATCCTTACAACCCGTTCATTTATACGGGCATACATGCGTTCCCTTTCATCAGTAATAAGAAAGACGGAATATTTATGCTTGGGGTTAACGTGAAAAGCCTTCTGCGCCTCACGTACATTCATTTTACAGAGCCGGTTTATCTCAAGCCCGCGGATTATCCTTGCCTTATCGGAAGGCGGAATGGATGCGGCAAATTCAGGATCAATTGATTTAAGCCTCTCGTGCAAAAGGGCGAATCCGTGTTTCCCCCCATCCTCCTCCAGAGCGGTTCTGAAATTATCATCACGCTCCGGAGCGTTAAAAATTCCTTTTATCAGTGTCTCTGCATAAAGCCCTGTTCCGCCGGCGATTATGGGCAGCTTGCCCCTTGAGATTATATCAGCGGCAATTTTCTCCGCATGCTCAAAGAAATCTCCCGCGGAGTAGGTCTGATCAGGGTCAAGAACATCTATGAGATGATGCCTTACAACAGCCAGTTCTTCCTTGGATGGCTTGGCTGTGCCTATATCCATGCCCCGGTATACCTGATAGGCATCGGCGCTGATTATTTCCGCGTTGTGACGCAGTGCAAGCTCAATGGCGAGAGCAGTTTTTCCGGTTCCTGTGGCTCCCGTTATTATGGGAACAATCATCTGTTAAATTTCCTGAACAGGGTTTCTTTGTCAATAGAATAGGTTATGGGTCTGCCGTGAGGGCATGTGTGCGGATTGGAGGTTTGCAGCAGGTCAGCCATTATCCTGTCCATTTCGGGGAATGTAAGCTTGTCGCCCGCTTTCACGGCACATTTGCACGACATGGTGAGAATCCTCGAATCCTCCTGCCTGCCCTTGGAGCATTCAACCATCTCGGAGAGCATCTCCCTTATCTCTTTCTCTATGTTACGCTTGAGAATATCCGCCGGAACACGGACAATTTTTATGCTGTCCGTGCCGAACGTTTCAAGCCCGAAGCCGAATGCGGCTAGATCCTCGGCGTTCTCTTCCGCCGCTTTTATCTCTTCCGTGTCCGCCTCTATAACCATGGGCTCAAACAGCACTATGGACGGGATGTTCACGTTCTTTTCATTGAGGAATTTCTCATACAGCACACGCTCGTGCGCCACATGCTGATCCACAAAAAACACGCTGCCGTTCATCTCGCAGATTATAAGTGAGTCGAAAGCCTGACCGATTATACGGAACGGGCGCTGCTCGTAAACAGATTTCTGTATGGACGGGTGATCTCTGTATGTATTTGAGTAAGCAGGCTTCTCCTGCACGGTTTCCATAACTGAGGATATATCGAAGGAAGGTCTGGCTTCTGCCACGAAATATTCCTTCGGCTCATGCGCTTCGCCGCCGAACCAGTCAGGAATCACGTTCACTGCGGATTCTTCTTCTGCCGGAGCATTTTTCTGACTGTCCAGAGTATCACGGACGCAGTCATGCACCATACCGAAAATATCCCTTGAATTAAGCATTTTAACAACAGCTTTGGCAGGATGCACATTCACGTCCACATCCTCGGGGCGAACCTTTATCTCCACTGCGCAGGCGGGGTATCTGTTTTCGGGAATAAGCCTGTGGTAAGCCTGAACAACCGCCTGAACAACGGCGGCGTCCTTCACCACACGACCGTTCACGGCGACTATCATCGCATCCCTTCTGTAGCGCTGCACTGTGGGCAGACTGGCTGCCATGCGAACGGAAACGCCGCTGTATTCTTTCTCTCCGTAGGCTAGATCATCAACACCGAGAGCGGTCTTCGCCTTCTGAAGAAAGCTTTCGTCACGTCCGGCGGAGAACACTTCCTTGGAATTGCTCTTCACACGGACTGCGACACCGTCCGTAAAAACGGCAAACTGTTTCACAAACTTGATTATTTCCCGCTCAAGCCCCTGCGGGCTGCCGAAAAACTTGAGCCTTGCGGGAACATTGCGGAAAAGGTCTTTTACTGTGACGCATGTCCCCTGCACTGAGGGAGCGGGGCGAAGAGGCTCGGGAACGCCAAACCTCATCCTGAGTTCGTTCCCCTCACCGTTTCTGGCGCTCATTATGGAGAAATCGCTTACGGATGAAATGGCGGCAAGGGCCTCTCCTCTGAAACCGTAGGAATGTATGCTGTAGATGTCTTCAATGTCTCTTATTTTGCTGGTGGCGAACCTTTCAACAGCGGCAGGCAGATCCTCCTTAAGGATTCCCCGCCCGTTGTCGGTTATGCGTATGAGGGAGAGCCCCCCCTCTTTGATCTCAACCGAAATACTGTCCGCACCAGCGTCCGCTGAGTTTTCCATCAGCTCCTTGACGGCGTTGAGCGGCTTTTCCACCACCTCGCCCGCCGCAACCTTATTAGAAACGCTTTCGGGAAGGCGGATGATTTCGTTCATCATATCTCCGCGAAAACACCCATGTTGCGGAATTTTTCATATCTCTGTTCAAAAACCTGCTTGGGTGAGAGAGATTTAATCTCCTTCAGGTGGCGGGAGACAACGCTTTTAAGAGTGTGCGCCGTCTGGTGGTGGTTCCTGTGGGCTCCGCCGAGAGGTTCTGTAACAATTTCATCAATGACTTCAAGCTCTTTGAGATCCTGAGCGGTGAGCTTAAGCGCTTCCGCCGCACGCCCTGCGTATGAGGCATCCTTCCAGAGGATAGACGCGCAGCCTTCGGGGCTGATGACGGAATATGTTGAGTGCTCAAGCATAAGAACACGGTTGCCCATAGCGATAGCAAGCGCTCCGCCGGAACCGCCCTCACCGGTAATCACCGTAATCATCGGAACAGTGAGCTCCGCCATAACCATAAGGCTTTTGGCTATGGCTTCCGCCTGCCCCCTCTCCTCCGCTTCTATGCCCGGATAAGCGCCGGGCGTGTCCACGAATGTTATTACGGGTCTGTTGAATCTTTCCGCGAGGTCAAACATCCTCTGCGCCTTGCGGTAGCCTTCGGGACTTGCCATTCCGAAGTTCCTGCGGATGTTCTCCTTTGTATTGCGCCCCTTCTGATGACCTATGACCATCACAGGGGAATCATTGAAATTTGCCATTCCGCAGATTATCGCCTGATCATCCTTAAACAGCCTGTCACCGTGGAGTTCCAGAAAATCCGTGAACATCAGCTTGAGAAAATCAAGGGTATAGGGGCGTTCGGGGTGGCGTGCCACCATAAGCTTCTGCGAGGGAGTGAGCCGCTGGTATATATTTGCTTTTACCCTCTCAAGCCTTTTCTGGAGAGAGTCCATCTCCTTCTGCATTTCAGTGTCGGAAAGGGATGACATATTCTTTATTTCAGCTATTTTATTTTCTATCTCAATAATCGGGGCTTCAAAATCCAAGGGCGCTGCCATTACTACACCTTCCTTAAAATATTGCGGACAGTGCCTGTCCGTTATTTAAATCCATTGTATATTTCTTTGCTCCGCTGAGCTCTTATAACTATATAACAGTTCAGCGTAAAAAAGACAATTTCTATGTAAATAGGTTCTGCCTATCCACCGTATCGAATGTTTATATAAGCGTTATCTGACAACTGCAAGACAAATTATCACGGAACAGACCTGCCCTTTAGCCGGAAAATCCTGCGGAAGAGTTTCCCCCGCAGGATTTATATTTTAAGGTCTTCTATTTGAAAGTTTCGATGGCAAGGTCAAACATAGGGGGTTTAAATCCGCCCACAAGTTTGCCGTTAAAGTAAAGAGCCGGTGTTCCGGTTACGCCCAGAGCCTGAGCCGTCTTCATCTGCTCGGCAACCTTCGCCGCTGTCGCGTTGTCGCTCACAAGAGCTTTAAATGCAGCCGCATCGGCAGTTTTCGCCGCGAAATAGTCAACTATCTCTGCATCTGTTTTGGCGTCAAAATCGGGTGTGGTGCTGTAAAGCTCATCGTAGAAGTTAGCGTTCTGCGCCATTCCCGCTTCAAAAACTTTCGCGTAAATCTCCGCTTTCGGGTGGAAAGCAAGAGGGAAGTGCATGAAGTATATGGCAACGTCTTTACCTGCGAGTTTTTCTTTCAGGTATTCGTGCGTTCTTCTGCAATAGGGGCACTGGAAATCGCTTATTTCGACTATGTAGTTTTTAGCGTCTTTGCTGCCGTACGCGAGTGTAAGCTTGCTGAGGTCAATGTTGGCAGCGGGAGTGTTTTTGAAGACAAGTTTGTCTTTTATTCCTGCGCCAGTGGCAACTTCGGTAATATCGGGAATGATGTACCTGCCGTCGGTAAATACATACTGCTCCTGACTTCTTTCAGCATCTTTGAACGTGAGCTTCACGAATTTGAGAGCCTCGACACCTTCAACAGGCTCAATAACCTCAACTTCGTAAGTTACATCGTTCATGTTTTTTGAGGAAAAAAACTTACCGAGGTTTTCCTTCATAACTGCGGAAACATCCGCTTCGGGTTTCGCGGCTTCCTTCTGTGCGCCGCATGCTGCGAGAGAAACAAGCAGAAGAACGGCCAAAATGCACTTTTTCATAAACACAAGCTCCTTTTAAAATAGTTAGCAAAGCTAACTTAAAGACAGCAAACGCTATCATATGTTCCGTAAAAAGTCTAACTTTCAGTAAAAATTTCACCATCCTTGGGAAATTTTTATACACGCTCGCGGTCTGCAAAGCAGACCTTCGCTTCGCACGGCGTCGGCACTTCCTGTGCCTCCATGGGACATACGCCTTCGTCATGAAGCAATCTCTTACCTTCTACTTTCAGTAAAAATTTCACCATCCTTGGGAAATTTTTATACACGCTCGCGGTCTGCAAAGCAGACCTTCGCTTCGCACGGCGTCGGCACTTCCTGTGCCTCCATGGGACATACGCCTTCGTCATGAAGCAATCTCTTAACTTCTACTTTCAGTAAAAATTTCACCATCCTTGGGAAATTTTTATACACGCTCACATCCCCTTTATTATATCCCTTATCTGCTCTGCCGACTTCTGCCAGCCGAAACGGCGGATATTATCATAACCTTTCTCTATTAACTCTGCACGGAGTTCCGCAGAACCACGCACTTTCATAACCTTTTCCGCTATATCCTCAGACGACATAGGATCACAATAGATTACGCTTCCGCCGCATACCTCCCGCAGGCTTGCCGCAGGAGAAGACACAACCGGACATCCGCATGCCTGAGCCTCCAGAGGCGGAATGCCAAAGCCTTCATAAAGTGATGGAAAAACAAAAACCGATGCAGAAGCGTATATTGAGGGAATATCCTTATCATCCGCATAACCAGTAAAAAACACTCTGCTTTTGAGGCTTTCAGATCCGTTCACCATCTCCGCCACGGCGGAATCGCCGGTGATGAATCCGTCCTTCCTGCCTACTATGACAAGGTTCACTCCGCTCATGAGTTCAAGTGCCTTCAACAGGGTAATGAGGTTTTTATTCGGCTTCACGTTCCCCACAAAGAGGATATAGTCTTCCGGCAGGGAGTATTTTTTTATCACATCGCTGTTTTTATCTCCGCTGAACTGCTTTTCGTCCACAGCGTTGAAAACCACCTTTATCTTCGCCGGTTCAGAAGGGCAGTATTTGAGTATTTCAGCTTTTGAAAATTCCGAAACAGTCAGCACGGCGTCAGACACAGATACGGCGCGGCGCATGACAAACTTAGCATACATCCTCTGAACAGGGGAAAAAATGCCGCTTTCCGCCGCAAGATGGTACGCATCATGCACCGTAACTATCCTTTTTTTCGCCCTGATCGGCAGAACAGGCACATTATAATGAGGCGACCAGAAAACATCACAGTCCGGAATTTTCCGGAAGAGCTCGATCTGTTCACTCACGGAATATATTTTGGATGAAGCTTCGATGATCTTAACCTTATCCGCCCATGGAAAGGCCTTTATATCCTCCTCACAGCCGAGGAGGGTTATGTCGAATGAGTCGGTAAGAAAGGGAATAATGTTTCTGATATATGTTCCGATACCGGAGGCTCTGCACATGCGGAAATCAACGGCGAGAGATTTTCTTTTCAAGTGTGCCATATAATAATGAGTGCTCCTGCAATTTTATTGCGTTTTTCAGTATCGCATATTTTTGTTCAGGTTAATATATGTTTGTGTTTTATTCTTATCGGAAAACCACTCAAATAACGGCTCCGTGTGCGCATCCCTCTCTTGATTATTGCTCTTTTTAGTGATATGTATTTTTTCCCTCAATAAATCTCATAAGGAGTGCCGCCGAAATGGATTATAAAAGCACGCTGAATCTCCCGGAAACCGGATTTCCCATGAAAGCCAGCCTTTCCGTAAGAGAACCGGAACGCATAAAAAAATGGGACGAAGAGAACGCATATTCCAAAATAATGAAAAAAAGGGAAAACTGCGAGAAATACATCCTTCATGACGGTCCTCCATATGCAAACGGTCACATCCACATCGGACACGCACTGAATAAAATCCTTAAAGATTTTGTGGTCAAGGTAAAATCATTTGAAGGCTACCAAACGCCTTACATCCCCGGGTGGGACTGTCATGGTCTGCCCATTGAGCATCAGGTGGACAAAAAGCTCGGCAGCAAGAAGCATGAGCTCTCAAAGTCACAGATAAGAAAGCTCTGCCGTGAATACGCCACAGAGTTCATCAATATACAGAGAGAAGAGTTCAAGCGCCTCGGCGGTTTCGGCGACTGGGACAATCCTTATATAACAATGGATCACGTCTATGAGGCGAAAACCCTTGAGGAGCTTTACAGATTCTTCAACAACGGCGGTGTTTACAAGGGCTCCAAGCCTGTTTACTGGTGTACAAGCTGCGTTACCGCCCTCGCCGAAGCGGAGGTTGAGTACGACAACCACACGTCACATTCCATATATGTAAAATTCCCAGTCCGTGACACTGATAAGGCAAGGCTCGGGCTCGGAGCATCGGACAAGATTTCCTCCGTTATATGGACAACCACGCCTTGGACACTCCCCGCCAACCTCGCTGTCTGCGTTCACCCCGACTTCGTGTACACACTTGTTAAGATCACTGAGGCAGACAATAAAAACCTCGGCAATGAATACATCATAGTTGCCGAAGAGCTCCTTGAGAAGCTCCTCGGCGAGTTCAAAATAACCGCATACGAAAAAGTGAAAACCTTTAAAGGCGCCGACCTCGAAGGGATAAAAAACAAACATCCCTTCTACGACAGGGATTCAGCAATAATCCTCGGAGACCATGTAACCCTTGAAGCCGGTACGGGTCTGGTTCACACTGCTCCCGGTCACGGTCAGGAAGATTATGTTGTCGGGCTCAAATACGGTCTTGAAGTGCTTAACCCCGTGGACGACTACGGCGTCTTCAAAAAAGACACTGAAATATTCGCCGGAGAGCACATAAACAAAGCCAATCCGAAGATAGTTGAGCTCCTTGATGAGACAGGCGTTCTCCTTTCACACGGAAAAATTGAGCACTCCTACCCCCACTGCTGGAGATGCAAAAATCCCGTGATATTCCGTGCCACTCCCCAGTGGTTCATATCAATGGAAACCAATGATCTGCGCAAAAAGGCGCTGGATGAGATAAAGAGGGTTCAGTGGGTTCCCGCGTGGGGGCAGAACCGAATAAACGCCATGATAGAGCACAGACCGGACTGGTGCATCAGCCGCCAGAGAACATGGGGCGTACCCATAGCTGTCTTCACTTGTCAGGACTGCGATGAGGTATATATACCCAAGGATGTTCAGGAGAAAGTGCTCTCCGCTTTCCGTGAGCACGGAGCGGACGCATGGTTCGATATGGAAGCGGAAGAGTTCATCGGCAAGGATGCCAAATGCCCGAAATGCGGCGGCGGAAGACTGAAAAAAGAGACCGACATTCTTGACGTGTGGTTCGATTCCGGCGTTTCCCACTCCGCAGTATGCGAAGAGAGAAAGGAGCTCGGCTGGCCGGTGAACATGTATCTTGAGGGGAGCGACCAGCACAGAGGCTGGTTCCACAGCACACTCCTTGAGTCCGTGGGCACAAGGGGGAGAGCTCCCTATGACGAGATACTTACCCACGGCTTCGTTGTGGACGGCAAGGGGCGCAAAATGTCCAAGTCCTCCGGCAATGTTGTGGCTCCCAATGAGATAATAAATAAATACGGCGCAGAGGTTCTCCGCCTCTGGGTTTCAGCGGAAGATTATTCGGAAGACATCAGAATATCAGACGACATAGTCAGCCGTCTTGTGGAGTCCTACAGGAAGATCCGCAACACTGCGAGATACCTCCTCGGCGTAATATCCGACTTCAACCCCGACACGGACATGGTGGAATACGATAAACTGCCGGATCTGGACAAATACGCCCTTATCCGCTGGCAGGCAGTGAAGGAGCGCATCTACAGCGCATACGACAGATACCAGTTTCACGTGTTTTACCACACATTCCTGAACTTCTGCATAAACGACCTCAGCTCCTTCTACCTTGATATAATAAAGGACAGGGTATACTCATACAAAAAGGATTCACACCTTCGCAGATCCGCTCAGACAGTGCTTTTCACCATCACAAAGGAAATGAGCACAGTTATGGCGCCGATCCTCTCGTTCACCGCGGATGAAATATGGGAGTTCATACCCGGCTGGAGCGGAAAATGCGAGCTTGTGTTTGAAGAGCTTTTCCCCAAGGTTCTCAACCTCAGAGACGAAAAGCTTGAAGCGAAATGGAACAGAATCATAGAGATAAGAAAAGAAGTCAACAAAGCCCTTGAACTTGCGAGAGCGGAAAAGGTTATAGGGCATTCCCTCGGCGCGAAGGTTATCGTCGGACTCTCAGAAGCCGACAGAGCGATCATGACCGCCGATGAGGGGATAGAGAAGATCTTCATAGTCTCCGAGCTGGAGCTTGCGGAAATAAGCACCATCGAAGGCGCTTACACGTCTGAGGACAAAACGGTGAAGGTAATCGCAAGCGCATCAGCAAACCGGAAATGCGAAAGGTGCTGGTGTCAGGTTCCCACAGTGGGCGCCAACCCCGAGCACCCGACCATATGCGCCAGATGCGCAGAGGCGATAAGCTGATATGAAAAAAACACTTATCCCTCTTTTCACCGTCCTGCTTTTTATCGATCAGGCTACGAAGATCATAGTAAAAAACACATTCATGCTCCATGAAACCCGTGAGGTCATACCCGGATTCTTCAACCTGACTTACATACTGAACCCGGGCGCGGCTTTTGGCTTTCTGGCAAGAATGAACGAGAACTACCGTCAGCTTTTCTTTGTGCTGATTACCCTTATAGCGATAGCCGCCGTGGCTTATCTGCTCTATAAGGAGCACAGCATGAAGTTGAGGGCATTCTCTTACACACTTATTATTGCCGGAGCGGTAGGCAATTTTATAGATAGGGTTTACATCGGAAAAGTGGTGGATTTTCTGGATTTTTATGTATCAGATTACCACTGGCCCGCTTTCAATGTGGCGGACAGTGCTATATCCGTAGGGGTCTGCTTCCTTATGCTTGACCTTTTTCTTCATAAAAGGAGTGAGAAGAAATGATAGTAAAACCTGAAAGAGCGCTGATCAGCGTTTCAAAGAAAGAGGGCGTTGCCGAATTCGCGAAAGAGCTTGCCGCCAGAGGAGTGGAAATCATCTCCACCGGCGGAACAGCCAAGCTTCTGAAGGAAAGCGGCATCAAAATCACCGAAATAGGCGAATTTACCGGATTTCCCGAAATGCTTGACGGCAGAGTGAAAACCCTTCATCCCAGAGTTCACGGCGGCATTCTCAATGTCCGTGACGATGCGGAACACCAGAAAACCATGAAGGAGCACGGGCTCAAAAACATCGACATAGTAGCCGTAAACCTTTATCCTTTTGAGGAAACTGTCTGTAAAGCAGGCGTGAGCTTAGACGAAATCATCGAAAATATAGACATAGGCGGACCCTCCATGGTGAGAAGCGCCGCTAAAAACCATAAGTTTGTAACAATCATTGTTGACGGTGCGGATTACAAAAGAGTAATCGCCGAAATGGACGCATCCGGCGGCACAAGCCTTGAAACAAGACGTGACCTCGCCAGAAAGGCATACGGACACACAGCTCTGTATGACAGCATAATCGCAGGCTTCTTCAACAATCTTCTGGGCGTTAAGTTTCCCGATGAATATACCCTCCCCGCACGCAAAAAACAGGGGATGCGCTACGGCGAAAACCCTCATCAGGACTCAGCTTTCTATGTTCAGCCTCTCATTAAAGAAGCAGGCGTCTCCACGGGAGTTCAGCTTCACGGAAAAGAGCTTTCCTTCAACAACATAGTTGACATCAACGCCGCTGCGGAAATCATTAAAGACTTCTGCGGAGAACCGGTAATAACTATCATAAAACACACTAACCCCTGCGGCACAGCCACAGGCGCAACCCTTCTTGAGGCCTACGGGCGCGCCCTTGAGTGCGACCCGGTGAGCGCGTTCGGCGGCATAGTCGGCGCTAACAGAGAAGTGGACAAAGCCACTGCGGAAAAACTAGCCGAGCTTTTCCTTGAGGTCATAGTCGCACCCTCCTTCAGCAAAGAGGCAAAAGAGATCCTTGAGCAGAAAAAGAACCTCCGTCTCATAGAGATAGGCGATCTTTCAGGCGCAAGGGACAATGAGCTTGATGTTAAAAAGGTCACCGGCGGCGTTCTTCTTCAGGACAGAGACCTCCACTCTTTTGACGACATAGCCGCTCTCCCTTCACCCTCCAAACGCAAGCCTACGGAAGGCGAGCTTAAGGCAATGGCCTTCGCTTGGAAGGTGGCAAAACATGTTAAATCAAACGCAATCATATACGCCAATGAATACCAGTCCATCGGTGTGGGCGCAGGGCAGATGAGCCGTGTAGACTCAGCAAAAATCGCTGCCTTCAAAGCAAAAAAACCTCTTGAGGGCTGTGTGATGGCAAGCGACGCGTTCTTCCCCTTCCGTGACAGCGTGGATCAGGCGGCGGAACAGGGCATAACAGCCATAATTTCCCCCGGCGGTTCAATCAGGGATGAGGAAGTCATTCAGGCAGCTGACGAACACGGCATAGCGATGATCTTCACCGGTATCCGTCACTTTAAACATTAAAATTGACGACAAACAGAAAAGCAAACATAAGTGTATTTATAAAATCCCCCTCTATCCCCCTTTATAAAAGGGGGATATTTAAAGAATGAATCGCACATTGCCTGACCGCGAGCGTGTGCCTCAAACTGACTGGATGACGTATTACAGTGTCACTGCGAGGAACGAAGCGATGTGGCAGTCTCTGAAATATACAGAGAGATTGCTTCACCCTTTCAGGGTTCGCAATGACGCAAAACAGTCCCATGGATGGGACTGCGCCGTGCGAAGCGAAGCCGAACCGAGTTCGGCGCGAGCGTGTGAGCAGCAGGACAGGATGTACCTGCCTGCGAACTATCATCAAATAAGGATTAGCAATGAAAATACTTGTTGTAGGCAGCGGGGGCAGGGAACACGCCCTCGCGTGGAAACTGGCTCAGAACCCCAAGATTGAGGAAATCTTTGTCGCCCCCGGCAACGGCGGCACAGCTCTTGAAAACAAAGTGACCAATATCCGCATAAAAGCCACCGACCTTAAGGAACTTGCGGACTTTGCGAAAGCAAACGGCGTAGCGCTTACTGTCGTGGGTCCGGAGGATCCCCTCGCCGCAGGGATAGTGGATTATTTTCAGGAGCACGGACTCCGTGTCTTCGGTCCATGCAAAGCTGCGGCGCAGATAGAAGCCAGTAAAGCGTTCGCCAAGGAAATGATGGTTGCGGCGGGTATACCCACAGCTTTTTACAGAGAGTTCACCGATTTTGAAGCGGCGAACGCCTATGTGCATGAAAAAGGCGCTCCCATCGTAATCAAGGCTGACGGACTCGCGGCGGGCAAAGGCGTCACGGTTGCCTTTACATTGACGGAAGCGGAAGCCGCGCTGAAAGAGATCTTCATAGACAATATCTTCGGCGATGCAGGAAGCAAAGTGGTGGTGGAGGAATTTCTCGATGGAGAGGAGGCTTCATACCTTGCCTTCTCCGACGGGGAAACAGTTCTGCCCATGGTATCAAGTCAGGATCACAAGGCTGTTTACGACGGCGATAAGGGTCCCAACACAGGGGGCATGGGCGCTTACTCACCCGCTCCTGTCGTCACGGATGAAATATTCGATTTCGCAACGCAGAAAATAGCCTATCCCCTTATAAATGAGTTTAAGAAACGCGGCATCAAATACGTCGGCATAATCTACGCCGGACTAATGATCACTGCAGACGGAGTTAAGGTGCTTGAGTTTAACGCCCGCTTCGGAGATCCTGAAACTCAGCCGGTGCTGACCCGCCTTAACTCAGATCTGCTTGAAATCTTTGAAGCGTGCATAGACGGCAGGCTTCACGAAATAAAGGCGGACTGGAGCGCTGAGCCCGCTGTATGCGTGGTTATGGCTTCCGGAGGTTATCCCAAAGACTATGAAAAAGGCTATGAGATAAACGGAATAGCGGACGCAGACAGAATCGCGGGAGTCAAGGTGTTTCATGCGGGCACGGAAACTATCGATAAAAAAACCGTGAATACGGGCGGACGGGTTCTCGGAGTTACCGCAAGGGGAAAAGACCTTGGGGAAACTATAGAGCGTGCCTACGAAGCGGTTGAGAAAATATACTGGACAAACGCCCACTTCCGTAAAGACATCGGAGCTAAGGCGCTCAGGAGGCTTAAGAAATGAGTAAAGTCGGCATCATAATGGGCAGTAAATCAGACCTCGGTATAGCCGAAGCTGCCATTAAGGTTCTTAAAGACTTCAGCGTACCCTGCGAAGTTATAGTTTCCAGCGCGCACAGAACCCCAGAACGCACAGGCGAATGGGCAAGAGGAGCCGAAAATAACGGTTTCTCCGTCATAATAGCTCTTGCGGGCGCCGCGGCGCACCTTGCCGGTGTCGTGGCGAGCGAGACCAACCTTCCCGTTGTGGCAGTGCCCGTTTCCGCAACCACCCTCGGCGGGCTTGACGCTTTGCTTTCAATGGTGCAGATGCCCGGCGGCATACCCGTTGCGACCATGGCGATCGGCAGCGCAGGGGCAAAGAACGCCGCCCTTTTCGCATGCCAGATAATAGCAAGGTCAGACGCCGAGCTTAACGCAAAGCTTAAGAGTTACCGTGAGAACATGAAGCAGGAAGTCTATAAGGCTAACGAAGAAGTACAGGCGATGCTGAACGGCGCACAGTAAAATGCTTATAATGAAGGCGGATTCACCCGCATTCAGAAAAATATTCTCTCAGGCGGGCTCAGAAAACGAGCCCGTGATCTTCCCCACGGACACTATCTACGGCATAGGCGCATCCGTAAAAAACATTGCCGCAAATGAGAAAATTTACGAAATCAAGGGCAGGGAAATGAACAAACCCTTTCCTGTGCTTGTCGGATCTTTAGAACAGGCTGAGGAAATAGCCGAACTCTCGCCTGCGGCGCTGAATCTGATGAAAAACTGCCCGTTTCCGTGTACTCTGGTTCTTAAGGCTAAGGAAAATCTGCATCCGCTTATGACCCTGAACGGAAAAGTTGCCGTCAGGCTCCCGAAAACCGAACCTCTGGCGGATTTTTTAATGGAATACGGCGCTGTCACGGCAACAAGCGCCAACCTCTCCGGCGCTGCTTACCAAGGGGGGATAGAGAATATGGTCAAAACTTTTTGCACAAAGGTAAATTTCTATTTATACCAAAATAATACGGACACATCCCCCTCCGCTGTTGTGGATTTTACCTTTCCTTTACCGCAAATTATACGTAAATCAGATATAATCAGCCTTGACATTATAATGTCATATGCTAATTTATGCTGATAGATTTCATGAAGGAGAAGATTATGAAAAAACTCATAGTTGCAATGGTTATCGTGTGTTTCGCAGTTGCTGCGGCAATTGCGGCAGGTCCCGCGAAAATCGACCTCAAAACTTGGGTAGCAGGCGAGCCCTCTAAACCCGCAGTTCAGTTCCCCCACGATGTGCATCAGGCTAAAAACCAGTGTACTGACTGCCACATTACCGCTGAAGGCGGCGCGCTGAAAAACCTTAAAGCAGGCGGAGAAGCTAACTTCAAAGGAGCTATCAAAGTTAAAGCGACTAAAAATGACGCTCACGACACCTTCTGCTGGGAATGCCACGTTGCGAAGAAAGTTCCTCAGGGCAAATCCTGCAACAAATGCCACGCAAAATAACAGCGGCATCTTTATCTTAAAAAACAACAGCCCCGTCCGGCAAAACCGTTCGGGGCTTTCTTTTTATCTTTTTCGGCAGGAGGCTACTTAACTATTGTTTCGCTGCCGACAACACGGTTTCTGCCCATATTTTTAGCCTGATACAGTCTCTCGTCCGCAAGGTTCACAAGCTTTTCACTGCATCTGGTTTCTGAAATGCAGGCAACGCCGAAGCTGCTTGTAATGCGGGCACTGATTCCTTTAAACACAGCCGACTCAGTGGTTTTTCTGAGCTTTTCTGCCAGAGTGTAAGCCCCGTTGCAGTCTGTTTCAGGGAGAAGGATAATAAATTCCTCGCCGCCGTAACGGGCTACAGTGTCCGATTCTCTCGTGAGCGAGCGGGCAATCGAAGAAATTTCCTTAATCACCTCATCGCCCAGAATGTGTCCGAATCTGTCGTTTATCCTTTTGAAATGGTCTATATCAAACAGTATCACGGAGTAAGGCTCTTTTGTTCTGCGGAATCTGCTGTCTTCTTTGCTGAGTGTTTCGTAAAAATACCGTCTGTTATATATGCCTGTGAGTCCGTCAGTAATCGCCTGAAGCTGAAGAAGCTTATTGGTTTTCTCCATGTCGTCCAGCAGTATTTTATTGAGAAGATGCGCTCTCAGGCGCAGATAAAACTCCTCCACGTCGAACGGCTTATGAAAAAAGTCGTTAACTCCTGTATAAAAAAGGCTGTTGCGCACTTCTCTGTCGTCAGAAACAGTCATGGCAATGATAGGAATATTTTTAAAATTGTAGTCTTTTTTGAGGAAGTTGACAAATTCCCCGCTGGTTTTGCCTGAGCCGAAGAAGTAGTCAATAAGGACAATGTCAGGCACATAGCTTCCGCTTTTCAGCAGATCCATTGCGCTCTCAATATTTTCCATACATATGGGAGTCACACCTGATTTTTTCAGAAGACCGCTGATGAAGTGTCTCTGGAGTTTGCTGTCTTCTACAAGAAGAGCTTTCATTCCGCTGAAACAGCAGGTGCTTACAAAATCCTTCACATTCTGAAGAAAGACACCGAGACCTTCTCTCACGGAATTTTTCAGGAAATATCCGAATGCTCCGTTCTGAAAGCATTGTATGCGCACGGAATCATCAATTAAGGAGGTAATGATGATCACAGTTGTCTGCTCAAACTTCTGCTCATACTTCATTTCCCTGCACAGCTCCAGACCTTTGCCGTCCGGCAGAACCATGTCAAGCGTCACAACATCATAATAGTTTTCAGCCAGTTTTTTTCTGGCCTCAGTCAGATCTGCCGCTTCATCAACTTTATAACTAAACTTTTCCAGTTCGGTTCTAATGCTTTTGCGTATAAGTCTGCTGTCGTCAACAACTAATGCTTTTTCCATGCTCAACCTATATTAATTCCAATCAGTAAATAATAGTGGTATAATCATTACCGGAACGAATAATATCATCTGATTTAAATATTTCACAGTGAAAAAAACGCCGGACAAAGGCGGAAAGGCGCTCTGCGCCCTTAACTGTTTCGGAATGAACGAATAAAAAAATGATTTATTTTGCTTTCGGGTGAGTTTTATCATACACCCTCAACAGGTCGCTGAGGTTAAGGTGTGTATATTTTTGCGTGGTTGAGAGGGATTCATGCCCGAGAAGTTCCTGAATAGTGCGGAGATCCGCCCCACCCTCAAGAAGATGAGTTGCGAAGGAATGTCTGAATGAGTGCGGGGAAAAATCCAGAGGCAGCTGCGCGGCTTTGAGATACTTTTCCACTATACGCCCCACGGAACGCTCAGTCAGTCTGCTGCCGTACTTATTAAGAAACACCGCGTCATCCTTGGGGTAATGCCCCTCTGCGGGCACATCGGCACGAACACGCATGTACTCCGTTATCAGCTCACCGAGAATGTCACCCAGCGGTATAATGCGCTCCTTCTTCCCTTTGCCCCGCACACGCATACGCATTCCGCGCAGGTCAACATCGGAAATATTCAGCCCTGTGAGCTCAGAAACACGGACACCTGTTCCGTACATAAGCTCCAGTATCAGGGCGTCACGCATTCCGGCGGCTTCTGTTTTGTCAGGAAGTTCAAGCAGATTCAGGAGATCGTCTATATTGAAAACATTAAAGGCTTTCTTCTCTTTCTTGGGGAATTTCAGCATACGGGCGTGGTTGTCGTCCGTGATCCCTTTTTTGTGGAGATATTTAAAGAATGATTTCAGGCAGGCTATCTTGCGCTCGGCAGTGGATTTAGAGATGTCTCTGTCGAAAAGCGATGCGGCAAACCCACGCAGAACGAAGAAGTCAGCAGATTCTATATCACTGATCTTTTCTGTTTCCAGATACTCCGCCAGTTCGGACAGATCTCCGGAATACGCCTTTATTGTGTGCTCGGAGGCGTTTTTTTCGTTTTTCAAAAAAAGAATGAAGTCAGCAATCGCACGGTCTGTATTCATAATCTTAATCCGCACATCCTGTCGGATTAAGATACACGCTCGCGCCGTGAAAAACACGGCTTCGCTGCGCACGGCGCAGTCCCGTCAGTGGGACTGTATTCATAACCTTAATCCGCTTTTATACTGAGAGATCCTTCACTGCGTTCAGGATCACGTCATCCTGATTCTACATTTCAGTATTATCCAAAAAATCCTTCAAGGCATTGACAGCCTTCTCAGCCATCATGTTCTTTTTGAGTTTTTTATCCTTTATCCTCTCATCTAATGCGGGAAGCATGCCGAAATGGAAGCTGCTGGGAACATATTTTTTGCGTGTCGTTTCGTATTTATCAGTGACAAACAGTCCCAGAGAGCCGAGGGCGCATTCTTTCGGAAAAGGTCTGCTTTCACCCCCCGACAGTCTTAATGCGAGATCATAACCCGCTATAAGCCCCGATGCTATGGATTCCAGATAACCCTCAACTCCGGTTATCTGTCCGGCGAAATAGAAGCCTTCCGCATATCTGAACCTATCGTCCAGCCCTGACGGGGAATTAATATATGTGTTGCGGTGAACTGAGCCGTAGCGAAGAAATTCCGCATTCTCAAGCCCGGGAATCATGCGGAAAACACGCTTCTGTTCACCGGTTTTCATCTTGGTCTGGCAGCCTACAAGGTTGTAGGAGGTGCCCTCCCCGTTCTCCTTACGGAGCTGAAGGACAGCGTAATATCTCTTATCAGTTTCGGGATGCTCAAGTCCCACAGGCTTCAGTGGACCGAAAGCAAGAGTCTTGCGCCCTCTCGCCGCCATCTCTTCTATGGGCATGCACCCTTCAAAGACATTCATCTTCTCGAAGTCCTCAAAGGCAACCTTTTCAGCCTCCATGAGCGCATCATAAAAAGCATCGTACTCATCCTTTGTCATCGGACAGTTGAGATAATCCGGATCGCCCTTGCCGTAGCGGCTCTTAAAATAGCATTTGGTCATGTCCACGGAATCGAAATCGATTATGGGGGATATGGCGTCAAAGAAATACAGTCCGCCGCCCATGAGAGATTTTATTTTATCCGCCAGAGTGTCAGAGGTCAGAGGTCCGCTTGCGATAATCAGCGGTCTGTCAGCGGGAATATCCCTAACCTCGCCGCGCACAATCCGCACGTTTTCCATAGCGGAGAGTGTTTCAGTGACCTTTGCGGAGAACATGTCTCTGTCCACGGCAAGTGAGCCGCCCGCAGGCACTCTGCACTCTTTCGCTATGCGGATAAGCATGCTGTCCATGAGCTCAAGCTCAGCCTTAAGAAGCCCCGAGCCTGTATCCTGCGCCTCCGATTTGAGGGAGTTGGAGCAAACAAGCTCAGCGAAATTCCCGCCTGAATGGGCAGGAGTCATCACCTCGGGGCGCATCTCATAAATAATCACGGGGATATTGCGTTTAGCAAGCTGATAAGCGGCCTCACTCCCTGCGAGACCGCCTCCGATAATATGAACGGGGTTCATGAAAAGAATTATTCCTTAACGGTTATGGTGCCGTCTTCCAGAGTCTGAATAGGCTTGGCGTTTTTGCATTTCGGATATGCGGTGCAGGCGAAAAAGCGCCCTCTGGGACCTTTTTTCAACGCCATGGGACTGCCGCATTTCTCGCATTTGACATTTTCGTCAACCTTGAGAATCTCGGGGGATATATTCCCTTTGGCATCCGTGGTGATGTTAGCCGTGAAGCTGCATTCGGGATAGCCGGAGCAGGCTATGAAGTTGCCCCTTTTCCCTTTTTTAACGGCGAGCTTGCCGCCGCATTTCGGGCAGGGGGTCTCGATCTCGGCTGTCATCTCCTCCACAAGCTTAACCTTGCCTTCCTCATCACGCACATACTGCTTGATGTTCTTGCACTCGGGGTAGCCGGAGCAGGCGAGCATTTCACCAAAGCGGGATTTTTTGAGCACCATCTCTTTCCCGCATTTGTCACACACTATTCCTGTTGATTCGTTTTTAGGTTTTTCGATAAGTTTAATTGTTCCGTCCTCCTGCCTCTCGTAATCGGAGGAGAAATCACACTCAGGGTATTTGGAGCATGCGGCGAAAGAGCCGTTGCGTCCGTATTTTATAACAAGTCCGCCGCCGCATTTCGGGCAGTCGGAATCAAGGGTCAAGTTAACGCTGAACTGTTTCTCCGCAACAGCAAGAACAGGCTTGAAGCTCTTGAAAAATTCGTCCAGTACCTCATCCCACTTAACAGCGCCTTCTGCCACCTTATCAAGGTCATTTTCAAGCCCTGCAGTGAATTTTATCTCGAATATACTGGGAAAGTTGCTGACAAGGAGCCTGTTGACAATGCGTCCCAGCTCCGTAGGGCGGAGCTTTTTCTCCATAATCTCAACATATTCCCTTTCCTGTATTGTTGATATGATACTGGCGTATGTACTGGGTCGCCCGATCCCTTCCTGCTCAAGGGTTTTAATGATGCTCGCCTCTGTGTACCTTGCGGGGGGCTGGGTAAAGTTCTGCTTGGGGTCAAAGCTTTCGGGTTTTGCGGGGGTATTCTCTTTTATATCGAAAAGGATCGCCTCGGCATCTTTCTGAGCTTCCTCGTCGCCTTCAATGTAAAGCTGTCTGAAACCGGGGAATTTGAGGATTTTGCCCTGAGCCTTAAACTCATAGGCTCCGCCGGTAATTGTTATTGTGCTCTGGTCATACTCCGCATCCGCCATCTGGCTTGCCACGAAGCGTTCCCATATAAGCTTATAGAGTTTGTACTGCTCTGCGGAAAGAAACTTTTCAACTGATTGGGGCGTACGCTCAACCGCAGTCGGGCGGATCGCCTCGTGAGCGTCCTGAGCCTTAACCTTAGCTTCTTTGGCTTTTCTCATGCCTTTTGTGAGGAAGTCGGAACCGAATTCCTTTTTGATATAGTCCGCCGCTTCCTTTGCCGCCTCATCGGATATTCTCACCGAGTCGGTACGCATGTAGGTTATAAGCCCCATTGGTCCCTGACTTCCCAGATCCATACCTTCGTACAGCTTCTGAGCGGTCATCATAGTCCGTTTGGCGGAGTAGCCAAGCTTGCGGCTCGCCTCCTGCTGAAGCATGGAGGTGGAGAAAGGCAGCGGAGCCTTCTGCATTACTGTCTTTCTCGCTACATCTGTTACGGAGAACGCGGCTTTTTTGAGATCAGCAAGAACCTTGTCCGCCTCCTCTTTTTTGCCGACTTTTATCTTTTTGCCGTCCTTTTTTTCGAGTCTGGCTTTAAGTTTCCTGTTTTCGTCATTATCCAGAAGGAACATGCCGTCAATCGTCCAGTATTCCTCCGGCTTGAACTTCTCTATCTCCTCTTCGCGCTCACAGATGAGGCGGAGCGCCACGGACTGCACTCTTCCTGCGGAAAGACCGAACTTAAGAGGCTTCCACAGGAGCGGGCTGACCAGATAACCCACAAGCCTGTCCAGAACACGGCGGGACTGCTGAGCCATTGCCATGTCCATGTTTATGTCAACAGGGCTTTCTATCCCGTCCTGAATACCTTTTTTGGTAATCTCGTTAAAATAGACCCTCTTGATTTTTTCCATGTTCTTTTTGCCGAGCTCGCCTGCGATATGCCATGCGATTGCCTCACCTTCACGGTCAGGGTCAGGAGCTAAGAAGATTTTTTCAGCCGTCTGCGCCTCTTTCTTGAGGTCGTCGAGAACCTTTTTCTTTCCTCTGATAGTGATATATTCGGGCTGAAACCCGTTTTCTATATCGACTCCCAACTTGTTCGAGGGAAGATCCTTCACGTGACCAACACTCGCAAGAACCTTAAAACTTCTGCCCAGATATTTTTCTATAGTTTTGGCTTTCGCCGGAGACTCAACAATAACAAGGTTTTTAGCCATACACCCGCACCCGCTTAGTGATCGTATTCCTCATAATCCCCCGCGCTTTCGGCGAAGAGGGATTTTTTCTCCATGAGACAGAAAAGAACATGGTTTTTCACCTGCTCCACCCCTATACGGTAGTTGTCCGTATCAAGAAGAGACTCAATGACTGTTTCCAGAGAAACCATATCCATAACTCCTGTGATATGGAGCTTCTGGAGGTAGTTCATAGACTCGTCCGTGAAAATATTTCTCTCTTTTCTGGAGAAGTATCTGTAGCCCGCAAAAGGGGCGAAGCTGTTCATATCGAGAACGGCAAGCACCTGTCTTATCTCGTTGTCCTCAAAGCCTGTGGACTGGAGGTAGTCGGCAAGATCCTTTTCGCTGACCTTGTCAGAGGAGTCGATGTAATCGATTACCAGATTAAGTGCAATCACAAACTTTTCCACCTGCGCCTCCGTTTATTCTGTATTTGCCGTCAATGTCGCAAATTATAACCCCTTCAAGCTCCAGCTCGCTGAGGATTACCATCATATCACCGACTTTCATTGCTGCCGTGATGCAAAGTTCGTCTCTGTTCAGGGGACCTTTTGCAAGGAGGTTATAGATTTTGTGCTTTTCAGGACTGTCAAAGACTATATTACACTCTTCTTGTTTGTCAATGAATTTTCCCCTCGGCAGAAGGCGGCTGAACTCCTCTACAACGTCATAATAGTTCTCTATAAGCCTTGCCCCGTTCCTGATGAGGTCGTTTGTGGCGCGGTTTCTGCTGTCGGGCGAGGCGGGTACTGCGAACACCTCCCTGCCCTGCTCGTTAGCGTATCTGGCGGTTATGAGTGAGCCGCTCTTTGTGGAAGCCTCAATCACGACAACACCATGGGAAACCCCGCTTATTATCCTGTTGCGTATGGGAAAATTGCGTGCGTGAGGAGGTTCGTCCAGCGGAAATTCGCTCAGAAAACATCCGGATTCGCATACCCTGTCCGCATAGCGGGCATTTGCTTCAGGATACAGGCTCATAAGCCCGTTACCCAGAACCGCCGTGGTGTAGCCCTTCTTCAGTGCGCCCCTGTGGGCGTGAATATCGATCCCCGCGGCAAATCCGCTGACTACATTAAAGCCGACTTCCGCAAGGTCTTCCGCCAGCTTCTCTGTATATGCCATGGAGGAGCGGGAGGCGTTTCTTGACCCCACAACGGCTATGCAGGGCATGCGGAGAGGTTCAAGCCTGCCACGGCTGAAAAGCACCGCAGGCGGCGAGTGTATCTCCCTGAGCATGGGCGGGTAGCCGCCCTCCTCTATTGTTGTGATGTCTATATTATGCTTTCGGGCGAGACTTATCTGTGATTCAACAAACTGCCTGTCCACATTGCGGCTTAACACCGCCTGCGCCTGACGCTGGTTGAAGCCTGCTTCGGCAAGCTCGGTCAGTCCGAGATCGAACAAACCGTCCAGAGTACCGAGCCTGCCCAGAACCTTTGAAACCGTCTCATCGCTTATCCCTTTCACGGATTTCAGCGCAAGATAAGTATACGCCAGACGGAAATTCAATATCCTTTTCCTTTACACGAAGTACTTGTCTATGCCGTAAGCAAGCTTAATCCACATATTCGCCGAAGCCGTTACTGTGGGCATCGGCACATAAAAATCACCGCTGTGCAGAGGCGGATGGTTCCCCTTTTCGTTTGCTCCGGTCCAGAGAAAAACCCCTTTCACTAGCTTAACATACTCAGAGAAATCCTCTCCGCCGAGGGTAAGCTTGTCGTATGGAACCCGGGGCAGGCTCTCGGCGTCCGCAAGATCGCATATGAACGCGGCGAGAGAAGGGTCATTCAGCACGGGGTGCGTGCCGTCCTTTATTTCGAGCTCAATCTTCACACCGTAAAGCTCTTCGATGCTCACAGCAAGAGATTTGAGCCCTTTTTCAATGACCGCCTTCACCTCCGTATGGAAATAGCGGAAAGTACCCTTCAGTTCAACCTTTTCGGGGATGATATTGTCGGCGCTGCCGCCGTGGATGCTCCCGAAGGAAATGAGCCCGGGAAGCGTGGGATCCTTCAGGCGGCTGACAATCATCTGCGCCTTTGTCACGTAATCCGCAGCGGCGGTGACAGCATCATTGCCGAGGTGGGGCATTGCGGCGTGAGTCGCCTTGCCAGTGAAGGTCACGGCTATATGGTGCGAGCCTGCCATGCACGGACCGGATTTGACGGCAGACTTCCCCATGGGGATCTCGTTTTCGGCGTGGGCGGCGAATATGCAGTCCACACCTTCAAGGCAGCCTTTTTCTATCATGAACTTAGCACCGCTCACTATCTCTTCGGCGGGCTGAAAAATGTAGCGTATATTTACTTTCGGTTTGGCTTCGCTCCTCTGCACGGCTTCAAGCAGCAGAAGGAGAGCGGTCATGTTGTGATGATGACCGCAGAGGTGGCGGTATTCGGTCTTTTCGGGATTGGCGGGCAGAGCGTCTATGTCCGCCCTGAAGGCGACTGTTTTCTCCGCGCCGAAATCCAGTGTTCCGTAACAGCCTGTTTCAAATATATGGGAAGGACTAATCCCGATCTTTTCCAGAAAAGCCGTTATATATTTTGTGGTTTTATACTCTTTGAATGACGGTTCCGCCAGAATAGCGAGATCGTCCATGAGCCTTACGGCAAGCCCTTCATCGGGCAGAATTCGGTTGACCGGCATGAGCGTATCCTCCTCACCTTCTGCTAATTTACTTACGGAAAAACACTAAGGTCAAGGGAAAAAACAAAAACGGTCGCATGCGCTGCCTGATGACAAATACAAAGATAAATTTAACTCTATTCAGCGAAATCCCTCTCAATCCCTCTTAAAAAAAGAGGGAAGCTATTGCGGATAAACAGAAAAAGCCCTCCTTTCGCAAAGGAGGGCCGGAGAGGATTTTTCAGAACTGACTTTATAACATAAATCCGCGCGTCCTGCCGGATTTATGTACACGCTCGCGGCGGGATGAACCCGCCTTCGCTACGCACGGCGCATTGTCTTTTCTTAATAATCCAAAATTTACCATCCATGGAAATGTGCGGCTTAGTTGTATTCAAAGACTTCTGTGCCTGACGGAACTGTCGGTTCAAATACCTTTTTATCTATGTCGGCATTAAGCTGGATGTTGGTGAAAGTTACTTCGGTTTTGTTGCCTGTGGGGTCTTCGCTGATAACCTTCGTTATCCGGCTGCCGTCGGTCTCCACCTTGATATATCTGACGCCTATATCACTGAGAGGTACAAGATTAAGCACATTGTCCCCGCTGAGTGTGACGTGGAAATTGTTACGGATGTTGCCTATATCAAGCATAAGTCTTGTGATGGCGTTCTGGTTGCCCTCGGCGTTTTTCTGGCGGACAAGCTGGCGTATCTCACTGTCGTAATAGTCCACCCTGTCGGATGTGAAAAGGTAATACTGTCTGTAGGGGTAGCTGTAGTCCCACAGGGCGCGGTATTTGTTTATAACGTAAATTCTGCCGACGTACTCATCCTTGCCGAAGTTCTCTATCTCCGTAATCTGTCTGAAATCGGCCTTATAGCTTTGCAGCTTACTGAAAGAAGCGAGAATTTCGTCTATTGTGGCACCGAAGGCACTGACGCTGACGAAAAGCGCCGTCATAAGCATTATAATTTTTTTCTTCATCCAAACCTCCGCCTGAATCAGCCGTATCATATTCTGACATTTGTAAGTGTCAAAGGTTTTGTTGAACTTTCGGAAAAAACAAAAGCCATGTTTCATGCGGAATAAATTTTATCAATCGACTATATCCTTTCATAGTCAATAATTAAGTAATTATACATAATATACCCCTGTTTAATTATAGCCTACACCTATCAACACATGCAGTAATCCTTAAAAAATAAGAAAACTACCCCATGTATTTTATTTTTTATTATCCATACCAATTTATACACCGTTTCAATATTAAGAAAATAATTAAATATGCCATACACCCTTATATCTTAGGGCTTGACATCAATAATACATTATTCTATTATCGAATACTTTCAACAAAAATAAGGATAAGTTATGCGCATTAAGAAGCTTATGTCCGCAAACAGGGGCGAAATCGCCATCAGAACTTTCCGTGCCTGTACAGAACTGGGAATCCGCACAGTTGCGGTTTACTCAACCGAAGATCGTTACTCTCTCCACAGATATAAAGCGGACGAGGCTTACCATATCGGAAGAGGGCTTGACCCCGTTGCTGCTTACCTCAATATTGACGAAATAGTCGAACTCGCCGTGCGTGAAAACATTGACGCAATCCACCCGGGCTACGGTTTTCTTGCCGAAAACGCAGACTTCGCCGCCGCCTGTGAGGAGAAGGGGATCATATTCGTGGGTCCGTCGCCCGAAACAATCAGAATTTTCGGCGACAAGAAAAGCGCTAAAGACCTTGCCGTCTCCTGCGGTGTGCCCGTGATCAGAGGTTCTGCCGGAGTGATAAAGGATCTCGCCGAAGCTAAAAAGACCGCGGCGGACATTAACTACCCGATACTACTTAAGGCAATAGCCGGCGGCGGCGGAAGAGGAATCCGCATAGCGCGCGATGAAAAAGAGCTTGCGGAAAACTTTGACTCTGCAAAAAGCGAAGCCCTCAAGGCGTTCGGCAACGGCGACATAATAATTGAGAAATACATAGAGAGACCCAAGCATATAGAAGTGCAGCTCCTTGGAGACAGAGGCGGAAACGTAGTACATCTTTTCGAGCGTGACTGTTCCGTCCAGCGCAGACACCAGAAGCTCATAGAGATAGCTCCTTCCATCAACGTCGCTCAGGAAACCCTTGATAAAATGTACGAGGCATCCATAGCCATCGGAAAGGCATCAGGTCTGAAGAACGCCGCAACCGTCGAGTTCCTTGTGGACAAAAATAACGACTTTTACTTCCTTGAGGTCAATCCCCGCATTCAGGTGGAGCACACTGTAACGGAGCTCATCACCGGAATAGACATAGTGCAGAGCCAGATTTTCATCAGCGCAGGCGAGCTGATGGCGAGCGAAAATATTGACATAAAATCTCAGGAAGCGGTATCCAAATCAGGCTACGCTATTCAGTGCCGTGTAACCACAGAAGACCCCGCCAACAACTTCATGCCTGACACCGGTGAAATTGAGGCGTACAGAATCGCAACCGGCTTCGGTGTGCGCCTTGACGCAGGCAACGGATTCACCAACGCCAAGATCACCCCGCACTATGATTCTCTTCTGGTAAAGGTTTCCACCCATTCTCTTCAATTTCATAGAGCCGTAAGCAAAATGAGCCGCTCCTTAAGCGAATTCAGAATCAGAGGAGTGAAAACGAACATCCCGTTTCTTGAAAAAGTCATCAACCACAAGGATTTCCTTGAGGGCAATATATACACTACATTCGTGGACAACTCTCCTGAACTCTTCCAGTTTCCCGTACTCAAAGACAGGGCGACGAAAGCGCTTATGTTCCTCGCAAACAATGTGGTGAACAACCCCTCCGGCGTCAGACTCACGCCTGAACGAATCCTCCCGAAAACTGACGTGCCCGTGATTCCCTACGGAGAGAAAATCCCCTCCGGCACAAGAGATATTCTCATGCGCTGCGGCGTTCAGGGAGTTATGGATCATATCCGCAACTCCAAGGAGACTCTCTTCACTGACACAACCTTCAGGGATGCCCATCAGTCGCTTCTGGCAACAAGAGTGCGCACCAACGATATGCTGAAAATCTCCGATTCGTACGCCAAACACCTCAGCCAGCTCTTCTCCCTTGAGATGTGGGGCGGCGCAACCTTTGATGTGGCGTACAGATTCCTCAAGGAATCCCCTTGGGACAGGCTGCACCAGCTTCGTGAGCGCATACCGAACATCCTTTTCCAGATGCTTCTGCGTGCCTCAAACGCCGTTGGCTACACCAACTATCCTGACAACGTGGTAAAAGCGTTCATCAAGCAGGCATCCGAGTCAGGCATTGACGTTTTCAGAATATTCGACTGTTTCAACTGGACAGAACAGATGATCCCCGCCATTGAAGAGGTCAAAAAGAACGGACGCATAGCAGAAGCGGCGATCTGTTATACGGGGGACATAGAAAATCCCGCTAAAACAAAATATTCCCTGAAATACTATACCGGACTCGCCAAAGAACTCGCCGAAGCGGGAACCGACATCATAGGCATAAAGGACATGGCAGGGCTGCTTAAACCGTATGCTGCCAAAACACTTGTGAAAGCAATCAAGGAAGAGACAGGACTTCCCGTTCATTTCCACACACACGACACCAGCGGAAACGGCGAGGCGGCTGTACTAATGGCTATTGAAGGCGGAGCGGACATAGTCGACGCTGCCATAAGCTCCATGAGCGGGCTGACCAGCCAGCCGAACCTGAACTCCATTCTCGCCGCAACTGCGTTCACAAAGAAGGCATCCTCCGTTGATGCGGAATGGAGCCAGAAGGTATCAGACTATTTCGAGCGTGTGCGCCGTTATTATTTCCCTTTTGAAAGCGGACTCAAATCCGCCACGGCGGAAGTCTACAAGCATGAGATCCCCGGCGGGCAGTATTCCAACCTTATTGTTCAGGTGGAGGCAATGGGCTTAATTGACCGCTGGGAAGAAGTGCGCAACATGTACACGCAGGTGAACTCCGAGCTGGGCGACATAATCAAGGTCACCCCCTCCTCAAAGGTTGTGGGGGATTTTGCACTATTTCTCGTAAGAAACAATCTTTCCGTTGACGATATATATGATAAGAGTGATACACTTTCTTATCCGGATTCTGTTGTATCCTTCTTCAAAGGGATGCTCGGACAGCCTTACGGCGGCTTCCCATACAGACTCCAGAAGGCAGTGCTGAAGGATGAAAAAGCAATAACCGAGCGCCCGGGGGATGCCCTTCCTCCCTATGATTTTGAAGCGGCGCATGCTGAGCTTAAAAAAATGTTCGGGCGTGACTTTAACAATGAAGAAATTCTAGCATATGCTCTTTATCCGGCAGTATTCAAGGATTTCGTTAAGTTTACAGCCGAATACGGAGATCCGTCAGTGTTTGATACAAAATCATTCTTCTACCCTCTCCGCAAGGAAGAGGAGATAGAAGTGAGGATCGAGCAGGGTAAGACACTGATAATTAAGTATCTCGGCGAAAGTATGCCTGATGAGAAGGGCTGCCGCAAAGTTTACTTTGAGTTAAACGGAACCCCTCGTACTGTTAAAATAAAAGATAACACATTGACAGACATTATAAAGTCAAATATTAAAGGTGAGCTGGGCAACCCGCAGGATATATGCGCCACAATGCCCGGAACAATCACCAAGATAAATGTTAAAAAAGGCGATAAGGTGAGCAAAGGGGATCTCCTCGTTATCACCGAAGCCATGAAGATTGAGACTAAAATTTCCGCAGCAGCAGGCGGCGAAATCGCAGAAGTCCTCCTTAACCAAGGGGATAAGATTGAGGCGGGCGACCTCATAATAAAACTGAGCTGACAGAACGCTTTTTCGGGAAGTCCCCCTTCACTGACGAAAAGTCTGTCGGCTCACGGCGAAGTCTGAATTGGGCGATTCAGGCTAAGTTCCTTCCAGCTTGAGGGTTAAGGCGGCTCCGGCTTTTCGGGGTCGCCACCCTCTTTACTATTAATGCCAAATTCCCTTCCATGGGAATTTGACATACACGCTCACGCCGTGATAAACATGACTTCGCTTCGCACGGCGCAGTTCCATCCTAGGAACTGTTATGCCCCAATTCTTAGAATGATCACAATGATTTGATTCTTCGCCGACGCTCAGAGTGACTTCCGGTTCAGACAGTTCTGAGATATTCCGCCACACGCAGGCAGACATCAGGCGGAATACCTGTTTCAGCGTTGATCTCCTCCGCCGTTATCCCTTTGCGTGCGTGTATGTCAGGAATTGTTTCAAGGAGTTTTCTCAGGCGTTTTTCACCCAGCCCTTCGATACCAAGCATCGGCGATTTAGTGAGGTTTTTCAGCGCCAGACTGCGTGAATATGTAATGGCAAATCTGTGCGCTTCGTCTCTCATTCTCTGCACAAACATAAGCAGAGGATCATTTTTCTTGAGGTTCACAGGGTTTTTACGCCCGTAAAGATGTATCGACTCTATGGATTCCGCTCCGTCATGCTTCATGAACTTAATGCTGCGCCCTTTAGAAATAGAGATAAACAATGAGTCCGACCCCGCTTCCTCAGCCGCACGCACGGCGGAATTAAGCTGCCCGATCCCGCCGTCTATAATGTACAGATCTGCCGCCGTTTCCGAGCCTTCGGCTATATTCTCCATTTTTCTGGTAAAGAGCTCATAAATAGATGTGAAATCGTCATTTTCAGCGGATTTGATCTTGTATTTCCGGTATTCGCCTTTGGCGAAGTGCCCGTCTATGCCTGTAACCGCCACGCCGACTGTATGATTGCCGCCGAGGTGCGATATATCGATACACTCTATCCGGCGGATGTCTCTGTCTGTTTTCAGCAGACTTTTCAGCCTCTCATTAACGTCTTTGCGTCTCCCCAGTTGGCGGATGTAGGTTTCTGTCTGAATTCTGGCATTTTCCAGCGCCGTTTCCTGAAGCTTCCTGAAACCTCTGGTAATTACGGTCTTCTTTTTTCCAGCCATTTTGCTTAAGGCTTCCGCCAGTCTGGAGTTGTCATCCAGACCAAAGGGAACCACCACATCGGGAAACTGGCGTACCTGTCCGTAGAACTGCATAATGTAAGATTCCAGAATGTTTTCCGTGTTTTCATCCTCAAAAAACACCGTCTCGTTCCCAATGAGCTTGCCGTTGCGGATGAACTGTGTGGTGATTCCGGGAAGGTTTTCAAAAGTATGAGGAATGAACACATCCACGGCGCGGTGCTCATCGGTGAAAACCACGGTCTGACGGTAAAAAAGCTTTTCCATTGAGCGCAGCCTGTCCCTTATAAACGCTGCCTTCTCATACTCCATGCGTTCGGAATACAGAGCCATGTCGCTTTTCAGACGTTCCCTGACTCCGTCCGTATCTCCTTTGAAGAAGGTACGGATCTGCTCCACCATCCTCATATACTCTTCTTCGGAAATTGTCCCTTCACAGGGACCAAGGCATTTCTTGATCTGAAACTTCAGACAGTGCTTTTTCTCAGCAAATTTTCGGTCATTGCATGAACGCAGCGGAAAAACACGCAAAATCTCCGAGAGTATGCCCCGCAGCTCGCTCACGTTCACAAAAGGACCAAAGTACGAATCTTTTTCATCCGATGTGTTTCTGGTTACGGCAAGTTTAGGGTAGCGTTCGCCGGTGATCTTTATATACGGATAGCTTTTGGAGTCTTTAAGCCTGATGTTATATCTCGGCTGCTCTGTTTTGATAAAATTAGCTTCCAGAAGAAGGGCTTCCGCCTCATTGTCAGTCACAACGAACCGCAGGGAGACAGCCGCCTCAACCATACGGAGCACTTTCACAGGCTTATCAGTATCGGCAAAATATGACGAAACACGGGAGCGAAGGTTCTTTGCCTTGCCCACGTAAAGTATTTCGCCCTTTTTGCCTATAAAAAGGTAAACTCCCGGATATTCCGGTATTTCATGCAGAGGGTATTTGTCCATTTATCTTATTTGTAAACCTCATCGTGGCTGCCGATGTGCACCGGAATTATCTTGTTGTCAGAAATGAAAAACTCAATACATATACGATACTGCATATTTATACTGACCGAAAAAAGACCGCTGAACTTTCCCTCAGGCTTATGGAGACGCAGTGAATTATGACTGGGATTAAGCTCCAGCAGAGTGAGGGTTTTAGCGTAAAGCTCTTTTATCTCAGGATGCTTCCTGAGAAACTTTGCAGCCTTACGGCAGTAGCTTTCCGTATATATTAACTCAAATTTCATTCGCTATGCGTCTGATATGCGCTTCGACAGGTTCTTTGTAATATTTTCCGCTTTCCAGATCTTTGAGGCTGTCAGCAATGGCTTTTTCCAGTTCGCACCCACGGAGATAGTTATAATATTCCATATCCAGCACAACAAACTTGTCCTCACCCCTCACTGTGATCAGAGTTTCATTCTCCAAAGCGCTGACACCTTTTGTTTTGACATCATTTGCGGAGATTCTGTTCATAGTTCCACCTCTGAAAATAAAATAACACTGCCGACAGCCATGTCAACAGTGTTATTAAAAATACTATCAAGAATACTCTAAAAAGTTTAAATCTTACGTTCTGAATCGACTCACCAGTGACTCAAGGCTTTCAGCCTGCCTGCTCAGCTCCGAAACAGTGCTCGCTATCTCATCAATGGAGTATGAGCTGCGCTCAATATTGCCTGAAATAACCTGAGTGTTCTGGTTTATATTCTGGATTGCCGTTACCTGCTCCTCAACGCTGGAGGAGATAATACCGCTGGTGGTATCTATCTGCTTGACGGAATCTACTATATTGTCAAAAAAGTTCTGCGCTTCCTCAATAGTTTCCACACCTTCTTCAACCTTTTCCCTTGCCTTTGACATGCTTGAAGAAGCGGTATTCGCTTCGCTCTGAAGTGCGGTTATTATCGCGTCGATCTCTTTGATGGCTGTCTGCGAGCGTTCGGCAAGCTTGCGCACCTCGTCAGCTACCACGGCAAAGCCGCGCCCGTGTTCACCCGCTCTTGCCGCCTCTATTGCGGCATTGAGCGCCAGAAGGTTCGTTTGATCAGCTATATCGTTAATAACATTGAGTATATTTCCTATCTTCTGGGAAGACTGCGAAAGATTGTCCACTGTGGAGCCGAGACTGTCCACATTTGTCTTAATCGCCAGAATCTCCTTAACAGCCGTAAGAAGCTTGTTTCTGCCCGCGGTTATGCTTTTGTCCGCGGTGGCGGTTTTCTCCTTCATATCATCAAGAGAACGCAGAACCTCTTCCGATGAAACACTTATCTCCTCTGTGGCAGATGCTGTGGAAACTATCTGCGATGACTGATCACCGAAACTCACCGCAAGCTGTTCCGCCGTTGAGGAAAGCTGTGAGCTGCCTGCCGCGACCTGACGGGCGGAATCCTTGACCGAGTTTATTATTTGATTAAGCTTTTTAACAAATCTGTTGAAATGCTCAGCCATTTCGCCTATTTCATCCCTGCCCTTTACAGGGAGGGAAACCGTGAGATCTCCTTCGCCTTCGGAAATCTGCTTGAGAACATCGTTAACACTTCTTATTCCTGTCAAAAGAGCCCGTGCTATAACAACAGCGACAATCAGCCCGAAAAGCAGACCGAAAACAACAAAAGCCGTGAGCCCGAAGGACGCCCGTTTCTCAACAACGGCTGACTTGACTCCGAGTTCTGCGACAAAATTGTCGTTAAGCCCTGTAAGGGCATCGATCTTGTCTCTCATTGCCTGAAATGCCTCTGCGCCTTCACCAAGGGTGAGCATGAGAGCAATCCCTCTGCCTTCGCTGGTATCCTCCCTGCGGGTTTCAACAATCTTGGCTGAAATAACCTCCCATTCTCTTCTCAGGTGTTCATACTCTTCAAGAAGAACTTTTTCCTCGGGGGTAACGGCAGTCTCTTTATATTTATTAATTCTGTCACGGGACTGCTGCGCGTTATCATTATAATCTTTCAGCAGTTTCTGGAAATTATCGCTTTCCGCATTGGAGAAAATCATTGTTCTTTCGGCAATGAGAAGCTGGTGGAGATCCCTGTCAGCCTCAAGGAGAAGCTGGACAGCAGGCATCCTGACCCGAAGAGCCTCACGCAGAAGGTCGTCAATGCTCTGGGTGCTTCTATGCCCCACGAAACCGCCTGTCGCAAGGAGAAGAAGTAATATTCCGAAACTTATAAACAATTTTGTCCTGATTCTGATGTTACTGAGCAATGACATGGAAAGCCTCACAAAAATTTATGATTTACTATTGTATATCCTAAACAATTATACGTTCGGATGATTAATTATCAAGCTAAAGTGGTCGAGGCTTAAAAGACGCTCCCCGCCGAATCATATTGCACAGCGGGGAGAGGAAGTGATTTCAGACAAGTGAATTAACGAAAGAAGTGTATTCCGCAGTATTCTTCTGGAGCTTGACCGCCGCAGTACCTACCACGAAGCCGTCCGCAACTTTGAGCGCCTTGTCGGCATCGGTTTTATCCTTTATGCCGAAGCCCATGACTATCTTTTTATCTGTAAAGGTCTTTATCTGTTTAACCCTGTCGGAGATTTCAGGAGAGGAGAGATCCACGCTGCCGCCCGTTATGCCCCTAATCCCTATGAAATAGATGAAATCCCCCTTAAGTCCGGCTGCTTTTTTGATGTCCTCCTCCCTTGATTCGGGAGTGACAAAGGGAATTACCGGAATTTCAAAGCCCTGATCATAGAAATAGCTGTGAAGCATATTCGGCACATCGGGGATAATGAGTCCTGACAGCACATCCTTAAAATCGTCCGAGAATTGCTTTATTCCGTAGCTGTATATGATGTTGGCGTATGTCATTACATATAATTTCGCATCCCCCTTCTTAAGAGTCTTAAGCCCCGCCAGAACATCCCCTGCCTTCACACCGGAGCTTAAAGCCTCCTGCACCGCGGAAGCTATAACAGGACCGTCCGCCACGGGTTCGCTGAATGGAACGCCTATTTCCACAAACTCATATCCGGCGCTTATGACGGCGTCAAAACATTTGGTAAAACTGTCTTTGTCAGGATAATTACCGACTATGTATATCCCTCTCATATATCCCTCTCTGAATCCTTGTCTCCCCTGCCGGAGAGATTTATCAGCACTCTTCTGCCATTGAACTTATCCGGATTTTTCAGCACGTACGCTATGGCATGGCTTGATTCCACAGCGGGAACTATCCCTTCCCTGCGGGCAAGCTCACGGAAGGCTGAGACAGCGTCCTCATCCCTTACCTTGTCGTAGATAACCCTGCCTGTGCTGTGCAGATACGAGTGCTCGGGTCCTATGCCCGGGTAATCCAGCCCTGCGGCGACGGAGTGCACATCAGCCACCTGACCGTCCGCCGTCTGCACAAGGTAGGTTATGCAGCCGTGGAGAATGCCCGCCCTACCCTTTCCAATTGCCATGGCGTGATCCCCTTCGTTATCCGAGAGACCGCCCGCCTCTATGCCGTATAACTCGCAGGGAGCGTCAAGAAAGCCCTTGAATATACCTATGGCGTTACTGCCCCCGCCGACACAGGCGACAACCGCATCGGGAAGAAAGCCCATCTCCTCGAAGCTTGCCCTTGCCTCTCTGCCGATTACGCTCTGGAAGTGCGCCACCATCTCAGGAAACGGGTGAGGTCCTATAACAGAGCCTATTATGTAGTGCGTATCCTCAACATTCTTGACCCAGTCTCGCATTGCTGCGTTTGTGGCATCTTTCAGCGTTTTTGAGCCGTCATGCACAAGCTCAAGCTTCGCGCCCAAGAGTTTCATTCTGTCCACGTTCGGCTTCTGCCTCGCCGCGTCCACAGCGCCCATGTAGACTGTGCAGTCCAGCCCGAAGAGAGCGGCGACAGTTGCGGTCGCCACGCCGTGCTGTCCCGCGCCGGTTTCGGCGATTATCCTTTTCTTACCCATGTAGCGGGTAAGGAGCGCCTGACCGATTGTATTATTTATCTTGTGGGAGCCCGTGTGGTTAAGGTCTTCCCTTTTAAGATAAATCTCCGTTCCGTATTTCTCGGACAGCCTTGAGGCGTAGTAAACCGGAGAGGGTCTGCCGATGTAGGTTGTGCTGTATCTCTGAAGATCCGCCGTGAATACGGGGTCGTCCTTCAGGATGTTAAATTCTCTCTCAAGCTGTTCCAGCGCAGGAACAAGGGTTTCGGGAACGAACATGCCGCCGAAATCACCGAAAAATCCTTTCATATATCCGCTCCTCTTACTGCGTTTATAAATTTTTTCATCAGCTCATAATCTTTTACGCCGTCTTTCTCCACTCCGGAGGAAACATCCGCACCGAAGGGGCGCACCGCCCTCACCGAGCCCGCAGCGTTTTCAGGGCTCAGTCCGCCGGAGATAAGCAGCTTATCTCTGTATGCGCTGAGCCATTCGGGAAAACCCTTGTAAACCCCTGAGCCTCTGCTTGCGTCATAAACGAACAGGGCGCATTTCACATCCCGCTCATCTCTGTCCGAAGCATAAGCAAGATTCGGCAGGCTCACAGCCTCGGACACCTGCACATAATCCGCCAGATGCGCAGCTTCTTTCACCTCATCAAAGGTCACACCGACAACGAACGTCTTTATCCTTCCTTGAGCGTGTTTTATCAGTCCTGCTGCCTCTTCTGCGTTCACATATCTTTTGCTTGGTTTGTGCATCACGAAGCCCACGGCATCGTAACCAAGCTCAACCGCTTTATCTATCTGCTCAAATGTTTTTAAACCGCAAACTTTTACAAACATGCCGCCGCCATCATCTCAGCGAAAAGCTCCTCCAGCCTGTCGGAAGCCATAAGCCCGGAGCCGATGAGAAACGCGTCCGCCCCCGCTCCACGCATCATGGCGACATCCATCGGCTTTTTCATTCCGCTTTCCGCCACCTTCATGTAGTCTCCGTTCAGAATATCCAGCATGTGCGCACCGTAACCCATGTTTATTTCCAGCGTTTTCAGGTTGCGGTTGTTCACTCCCAGAAGCTTCGGTTCGCATGCCAGCACCGCTTCTATCTCTTCCAGCGTGTGCACTTCAAATAGTATCTCAAGCCCAAGAATCCGTGCCTTTTTAGCAAGATAAAGCATCTCCTCCTTATTCAGCACCGATGCCATGAGCAGAACGCAGTCCGCACCTGCGGAGTAGGCGTTGGTTATCTGTTTCTCATCGATGATGAAGTCCTTGCAGAGAACGGGGATCTTGACCTCCGCCGCAACCGCCGCCAGATCGCTGATGCTCCCTTTGAAGTATTTTTCATCGCACAGAACGCTCACCGCTCCCGCGCCGAGGCGTTCGTAGGTTTTCGCCTGAATAACGGGGTCTGCCGCAGTATTTATATCGCCGAGGGAAGGGGAAGCCTTCTTCACCTCCGCGATGATGGGCTTTGTCCTGAGCGATTCCCTGAAATTCAGAACAGGCTTATTCCGCCTGCCGTGAAAAGTTCTCAGGGTTTCCACCTCTTTGCGTTTATTGGCAATTATTTCATCCAGCATCTTATCCTCTGAGGCTTTCGAGTTTCTCAACCACTTTTCCGCTTTTTATCACGGATTTTGCCTTTTCAAAACCATCTTTCATATCAGCGCAGATTCCGCTCACATAAAAAGCCAGAGCGGTGTTCAGCGCTATGAGATTCGTAAGCTGTTCATCCTCTCCTGATATGGCTTTGAGGAATTTTACTTTTGCGTCGTCGCTGTCAGTTACCACAGGCATCTCAAACAGAGCAAAGAAGTCAGCCGGATTAACGCTGAATTTATCCACGCCTTCAGCGGTGATCCTGTAGCAGAGCGTAGGCGCATTGCTTGACACCTCATCGTAACCGTCTTCGGAGCTGTAGAGTATTACCCCTGTGCGTCCGAGCCTTTCCATAGCCTTGGCGAGCTTTTCCAGTTTATCTATGTTGCTGATACCTATGAGCTGATAGTCCGGATCACAGGGGTTTGAGAGCGGTCCGAGAAAATTGAACACCGTGGGAACCTTGATCGCCCTTCTCACGGGTCCGGCGTACTTCATTGCGGGGTGGAACTTCGGAGCGAAGAGAAAGACATAGCCGTGCTTCTCAAAATACTCACTGTCCTTTCCCTCATCAAACTCTATGGGAACGCCGAGATGACGGAGAATGTCAGCGGAGCCCACCTTGCCGCTCTGTGCCACGTTTCCGTGCTTCACTATATTCACGCCCGCCGCAGCCAGCACAAGGGAAACGGCTGTGGAAACATTGATTGTCGATTTGCCGTCGCCGCCCGTTCCGCAGGTGTCTATGACTATCCTGTCGCCCTTGTCGAGACGTATCTTCTTCTTGTTCATGGCATTTGCAGCGCCGGCGATCTCATCCGGCGTTTCCCCTCTAAGGCGCATAGCCACCAGAACAGCGGCTATCTCCGCCTCAGTGAGTTCCCCCGCCATTATGGCGTCAAAAAGCTCACTTGCCTCTTCAAAGCTGAGTTCATGCCCCATAGCGGTTTTCTGTACCAGCGTCATTTTATCCCCCTTGCGAAATTTATGAAATTAGTTACCATTCTCGCGCCCTCTTCACTGCGCACGGACTCAGGATGGAACTGAACGCCGAAGAGCATTTTGCCCTTATCCTCCAAAGCCATAACCTCACCGTCGCTTTTCGCTCTGGCTGTGACCAGATGATCAGCGCCCTTAACAGCGAGAGAGTGATAGCGCACTGCGTCAAACTCGTCAATCCCTTCAAAAATAACGCCTTTTTCCGCCTTTACCCTGTCAATCTTGCCGTGCATAACGGACTTCGCCCTGCCAACCTCATAACCGAGGTGGTAGCCTATAGCCTGCATGCCGAGGCAAACGCCGAAGATCGGCTTTTTTCCCGCGTATTCTTTAAGGTAGTGCAGGCTTGTGCCGGAGTTCGCAGGGTGGGAAGGTCCGGGGGAGATGATAATCCCTTCGTATTTATCTGCATTTATAGTTTCATTATTCTTTATGAGTTCAACCTCCGCGCCGTTCAGCCTGAAAAGAGCGTAAAGGTTGTATGTGAATGAATCGTAGTTATCAACGAGCAAAAACATTGCTGTCCTCCAGATTTTTCAGTCTTTCGCATGCGGCGAACATAGCATTGAGCTTGTTGTTTACTTCTTTAAACTCATTTTCGGGCTTGCTGTCGTACACTATGCCCGCACCGGCACGGAGTATCATTTTATCCGGCTTAACCATTGCGCTCCTTATAGTTATGCAGGTGTCAAGGTTGCCGCTGTAGCCGAAATACCCCACACATCCGGCGTAAAAGCCTCTCGGTGTGCTTTCGTATTTGCTGATAAGCTCCATAGCCCTAACCTTCGGCGCGCCGCTCACTGTGCCTGCGGGAAAGGTTTTCATGAATGCGTTCAGTGGTGAAAAATCCTCCTTAAGCCTTCCGGAAACAGATGAGACTATGTGAACTACATGGGAGTAAACCTCAGCTTGAAAGCATTCGTCAACCTGCACAGTTTCCGGTTCGCAGCCTGCGTAGAGGTCGTTTCTGGCAAGGTCAAGGAGCATAAGGTGCTCTGAAATTTCCTTGGGGTCGTTCAGCAGGGCTTTCTTGATTCCCTCTATGTCCTCACCTATGGGATAGGTTCCGGCGATGGGTTTAAGAATAGCCTGTTTGCCCACAACCTTCAGATGGATTTCAGGAGATGAACCGCAGAGAACATCCCTTCCGAACTTGAGATAAAACATATAAGGAGAAGGATTTACGTTGCGCAGCGCCCTGTAGAAGCTCACGGGGTTCACCTTAGCCTTAATCTCGAACCTGTTGGAGAGAACAACCTGAATAGCCTCGCCTTCGATTATCTCGCTCCTGAGCTTTTCCACAAGCTCCATATATTCAGGCTGCTCGAACTCCTTCACAGGCTCTGCCATGCCTGAATCATGGGAATCGAAGTTAAGCCCGTGGAGCTCGCCCGCCATTGCCTCAGTACGTTTTACCGCTTTGGCGTATGCCTCTTCCACCCCGTTCTGCAAGGAAACGGAGCATCCTGCGTAGATCCTTGCCATACGGTTGTCAAACACATAAAACTCATCCACCTCAAAGAAGCCTATGAGATTCTGGTCGGAAGGCTCAGGCAGAAGCTCACGGAGTGTGCCCATATAATTTGCGGATTCATAGCCGAAATAGCCCACGAATCCGCCTGCAAAATCTCCGAAGCGTCCGTCGTTGTAGCCTTTGCTCCTGAAAAACTCCTGCCCCAGATAATCCATGGGGTTCATCATGAAGGTGCTCTTCTTGCCGCCCTTCTCCTCGGTGATGGTTCCGCCCTTGAAGGTTATTACCCTTTTCGGTTTACGTCCGAAAAAGGAGAACCTTGAGAAGGTCTTGTCAAGGTTCGCACTCTCCAGAAGAAACACGTTTTTCTCGTTTGAAAAATTGCGCAGGAGAGCGATAGGCGTAAGAGTGTCTCCGGCTATCTCCCTGTAAACCGTAGCCCGGTCATACTTTACTCCGTCCGCCTTGCCTTCCGCTATGTCCTTGAACACGCTGAGTTCGGGATAGATCATGCTATTCTCTCCTATCTTAATTAATTTTTATTTATTCATTCTTCAGTTATTTCGAAAAACCGTTGTAGGTTCTCATCCGTTTGAGCATTTTCAAAAAACTACATCCTGTGTTTTTGAAAAGACGCTCACGACGGGGTAACCCTGCCTTCGCTTCGCACGGCGCATTCATGCGGCGCGAGCGTGTGTCCTGACTGCACAGGATTGTCGGCAGTCAGGACTATAAACGGCTCCAAGGATGGAGCCGCGCCGTGCGAAGCGAAGACGCATTCATGCGGCGCGAGCGTGTGTCCTGACTGCACAGGATGTGACAGTCAGGACTATAAAAAAAGAGAGGGAGTCGCTGTTTTCACAACGACTCCCTCTCAAATTCGGTTAAACCAAAAAGAGCCGCACGGCATGTGCCGCACGGCTCTGTATTATCACAGTATCAGCGGACAGCCTCCTATTCTGAAAGCGTCCACCACCAAAAACCAGTTGTAAAATTGAAACCTTTAACTGTCATTTCCATAGTCTGTGATTATAAACATCCTAAAAGAGAAGTCAAGAATAAATTCTGCGTCTGTCCTGAATAAACCATGCGGCAGCCACCGAAACCGACAGAACAGAGCCTATGAACAGCAGAAAGAAGTTCCACCCGAAGCCGCTGTACACAAACCCCGGCACAAAGGAGCCGAATGTTCCGCCCGCATAGTAGAAGGATACATACAGTCCGTTGGTTATCCCCTTTTTATCATCGGCAATTTTATTAACATAGCCGGACGCCACCGAGTGCGCCAGAAACATGCCGCAGCAGAAAAGGAACATACCGAAGAACATCACATACAGGCTCGGATAAGTGAACAGGAACAGCGTGAAAGCGTAAAATACCAAAGCAGAGAAGACAGTGTTCATCTCGCCGCCGAAAATCTTTATAATCCGCAGCGCATTCAGCGACATAACTATGCCCATGATATAACCCATGTACATAACGCCTATTGTGAATGATGAAGACCCCGCGCTTATCTCCCTCACCCTGAACGGAATGAAGTTAAGCATCGCTGCGAATGTGAAAAACGTGGCGAAAATAAGCAGATATATTGTAGCGAACTGCCTCTTCTTAAGCACATCCAGAACAGAGCGCACACTGAATTTCGATACCTGAATCTCCGCCTCGTGCAGGCTGCGGATCAGCAGAAACGCAAACGAAAGGCTGAATGCAAGTATGAGAAATGTCCACCGCCATCCGAAATATGAGGCGATGAGCCCCGAAAAAAACCTTCCGGCAAAGCCGCCCAGAATAGTTGAGGATATATAATAAGCCATCTGCCGCTGTACGGTTTCCCGTTTGGTTACGGTGGAGATATAAGTCATTACGGATGTCAGCACCGCAGGAATAGCCATCCCCACAAAGAAGCGTATAACTATAAGCAGGTTAAAATTATCTGTGAAAAAGAACGCAAGCTGAAGAAGAGCAAGAGAACCTATTCCGATGAGAAAAAGTTTTTTGGATGAGAAGGATTCCAGCATGTAGCCGTAAACTATTGGTGCTATACCCAGAGGAATCATCGTCACAGTGGTGAGCAGCGCCGCCTGCTCCTTGCTTACGCCGAATTCGCTCATTAATATGGGCTGGAGCGGCTGGGGAGCGTAAAGGGCGGAGAATGTCATGACCGTAGCGTAAACCATGATCAGCGTATGATAGAAACGCACTTCTAGTTTATCCCTCTGTTAAGGCTGAAAAGAAAGCCTGCTATGAACATAAGGGCAGTATAAAAAACAAATGCAGATATAACAAGCATTAAGGCAATATAGCCGAAAATATCCGGAGCGTGCATAAGAACGGTCATAAGTGATTCCTCATAATAGAAGAACCACTGATGTTCCTTAAAAATCACTTCGTGAAGAAAGTAGAAGACCTCTTTTGCGCCGAAAACATAAATCAGCACCCCGCCAAGGCAGAGAACACCCAATGTCACAGGCACGGCTACAAGCGGTCTTGCGGGGCGGATCTTCTGGTTTGTCATGGCGATAATGCAGAAGAGAGAGGCGACTATGAAAAAATATGAGCTTATCTTAAACCAGAACACCACATCCGAAACATCCATAAGATGCTGAATCTCCGGCGTTGTGAGAAGCTTGTATGACTGATCCGTCATCATGGGTCTAAACTCAATTCTCTCAAGCCCTTCACCAGCGTTGTTTACGGAGCCGCTTATCTCCCCGAAAAGCCGCTCATGCTCCTCTCTGTCGGTGAGAACAAACAGCTTCTTCTCACTGTCGGCGTTTTTCGGCGCATATTTCCTCACCATGCCGTCAATGTCCAGCATGCTGTACATTGCGGAATAGCCGAAATCGAATTTTGACATAGCCGTCCATGAGAAAAAGGCGGAGGTGTAAAAAAGGCAGATGCCGAATAGTATATTAAGCAGGATTCCTGCTGTTTTTCTTTTCATAGATCTCAGTGCCCCTCGCCGGGCATATCCTTATAGGTGTCTCTTACTGCGATAAATTTATCAAGATTATCAAAAAATACTTTAACCAGAGACGGATCAAAATGCTGTCCGCTCTCCTCCTTTAAAAGATTCAGGATCTTCTCAAGCTCCCAAGCCTTCTTGTACACCCTGTCGCTTCCCAGAGCATCGAAAACATCGGCTATGGCGGTTATGCGTCCGAATATATGTATGTCCTCTCCTGCGAGCCTGTTAGGGTAGCCCTTTCCGTTCCATTTTTCATGGTGTGTCAGGGCAACCGTGGCTGCCGCCTTTAGGATCTTCCTTTCCGAATGCCTGAGTATGTTGTAGCCCATTACGGCATGACTGCGCATAACCTCCCACTCCTCATCAGTGAGCTTGCCGGGTTTCAGCAGGATGGAATCGGGTATGGCGACCTTGCCTATATCGTGCATGGGCGATGCCATTTTCAGCAGTTCAGCCTCTTTTTCGCTCATGCCGCAGCCTATAGCCAGAAGGTAGGAATATTCGGCGACCCTTTTTACATGAAAGCCAGTCTCCTTTGAGCGCATCTCCCCCGCTTCCGCCATGGTGAAGATAATCTCCTTCTGAGTGCGTTCAATCTCCTGCTGCATAAGCACTGTGGAAAGTTCCTTCCCTGTGTAGGTGGCGGCAAGCATAAGCCTGCGCACATCCTCTTCGGTGAAATTGCCCTCTTCGGTCATTTTATTTATAGCCTGAAAAACCCCAATCACGTTTCCGTCCGGATCATGGTAGGGTATGGCGATCATATTTCTTGTATGGTATCCGGTCTGCATGTCCACGGTTTTATCGAAACGCGGGTCACTGTAGGCATCGTTTATGATGATCTCTTCGTCATTCTCAGCGGCTTTACCCGCTATGCCGCTTCCCAGAGGTATGCTTATCCTGTCCACCCCGTGGGCAACCTTTGTCCAGAGAATATCCCAGCGCCTGTCAATAAGCCAGACAGTGCACCTGTCCGCCACGACCAGATCACGCCCCATATCCGCCAGAATCACAAGCATCTGATCCAGTCTGTGTTCGTTCGCGATAAGACCGATGTAGCTGAAAATGGATGCTACAAGCTCTTCCGCCGTGGGTTCGGGTTTTGGGGTGTACAGCAGTTCAGGCATATCACTTCTTCCTCGATTCTAAAAACATATGCACAAATACAATTACTACCATAACAAAAACAGTTGCAAGCAAAATCATTTTTCCGTCGGTCATCGCCGACTGGAAATGCTTCTGGGCTGAGGCTACTCTCTCCGGCAGCTGGCTGTGATAAATAAGGTTCATGTCTACTCCTTGAATATCTTCAATACTTCTCCTATATAGATTCGGTGATAATCCTTAGCAGGATAAAATTTTTCTGCTCCGTCATCCAGAAAATTGCGGCTGTCCATATCCTGAAAATATATCTTTTTGCAGAGAAGCACCAGTCTTGCCTGCTCAAACGCCACGGAGGAACCGAAAGCCATTGGGCTGAGCCCCGTCTCAAGAGCCTTGTCGTAATCCCTGCCGGATTTTGAGCCGCAGAAGTTCAGAGCGGAACGGTACTCCTCACTGAAAAAGGAAAGAGTGAACTCCCCGTGTTTTTCCATAAATTCGTATGTGTGTCTTGTGGGGCGCACATAAACAGTGGCGGCGGGCTTGTTCCAGAGGATCCCGAGACCGCCCCAGCTCGCGGTCATGGTGTTGTATGCGTCGATTGTGCCCGCCGTGATCAGCGTCCAGTCCTTGCCGATCAGCCTGAAGGGGTTATCGCTGAGTTCCTCAGGCTTAATTATGTCAAAATGCTTCATCTATTTTTTCTCCTTTGAGGCGAGAAATTCCGCCACGGCTGAGGCTTCGTTTCCAGTAATCTTGAGTCCGAAGCCTTTCATTCTGTCTATGGTGGAAGCCCACTTCTTTTGATCGTACTGTTTTTTCAGAGCAAGCTCAAGGCTGTGGCAGCTGACGCATTTTGCGGTGAAAACCTTTTCACCGTCTGCCGCTTTCGCATTCATTGTTATCAGTATACAGACAAAAACTACAGCTATAAGAAAGATAATAAAAGATTTTAAGGATTTCATGTTATTGCCTCCTTGACCTGACAATAAAAATCCGCACATCCTGTCGGATTTTTATACACGCTCGCGGCAGGATGAACCTGCCTTCGCTGCGCACGGCGACGGCACTTCCTGTGCCTCCTTGACCTGACAATAAAAATCCGCACATCCTGTCGGATTTTTATACACGCTCGCGGCAGGATGAACCTGCCTTCGCTGCGCACGGCGACGGCACTTCCTGTGCCTCCTTGACCTGACAATAAAATCCGCACATCCTGTCGGATTTTTATACACGCTCGCGGCAGGATGAACCTGCCTTCGCTGCGCACGGCGAATTAGAGAGAGTGACGCATTGACACAGCAGAAATAACTGCCGCTCATACCTAATTTTATCACACCTATGACAGAATCAAAGTCAGATAATCGTAAACTGGAGTGATAAAAATAGCAGGAAGCATATTCGCCGTACGGAAACGGGCAATGCCGGAAAGCCCTATGCCTATGCTGAGAATAATGACCCCGCCTGTGACGGAGATCGCGCTCACGTACATGGGTTCACTGAGAAGAAATCTTAAATTAAACGCCAGAAGGCTTAATATTCCCTGATAAATAAAAACGCTGGCAGCGGAAAAAATTACGCCTATCCCCAGCGTGGAGGCGAGGATAACCGATATTATGCCGTCCAGAAGGCTTTTTACATACAAAAGGCTCGGATCGTTCATAAGCCCGTCCTTTATGCTGCCGAGTATGGCGAAGGAGCCCACACAGTAGATCACTGATGCGGTCACAAAGCCGTTCACAAAGTTCTCCGACTTGCTCTTGATCGCTTTTCTCAGTGTTTCCCCAAGCTGCTCAAGCCTGCCTTCAATATTGAGAAGCTCCCCTATCACCGTTCCGATAACAAGAGAGACTATCACGGGGAAAAAATCGTGATCCTCAAACGCCATCTTTATGCCGAGCACTGCCACGGCAAGCCCCACAACCTTTACGACCGAGTCCTTAACCGATTCGCCGAGCCTTTTGCCGAAGGCAAGCCCAGCCACACTTCCGGCGATAATCGCCGCACTGTTTACCACTGTTCCGGTTATCACCTGAAAAACCTCTCAACATATTCAGTGGCTTCCGCCGCCAGAGATTCAGACTCAAGGCGCATGGTCACTTCATCGTTATAATTGAACGCGCTGTAAGTATAATTATGACTGCCGGAATAAACTATCCGTCCGTCAATAACGGTCATTTTTGTGTGCAGACGCTTCTTCGGGCTGTCGTAAAGCACAATCGCCCCCGCCTTGGCGAGGGCTGCGCCTGTTTCCCTGTTTGCCTTGTTAAGGAAGGACTTCTCGTCCTCTTCAATATCAAAAACCACTCTCACCTCAACCCCCCTCTTGGCGGCGTTTCCAAGGGCAAGGAGCAGAAGCTCCGTATCGGCGGGCTTCTCCCTGTCCGCCTTGAACATGTATATTGTCATGTCTATGGAGCGTTCCGCCGAGGTTATATCATCAATAAGCGGCACGATAAGTCTTTTTCCGTCCAGAAGCGCAACCTCCGCAGTATGCGTATGCAGGCGCGCGGAAAGGTTGGAATATACGAAAAAGACTATAAAAACAAATGCGATTAATAACTTAAAGACCCGCGACCGAGCGGAGCGCTTCCCAGACATTATCTTTACCGTGTCCCGTAACAGACGAGTAAAGAAAGAAATGTTCCTTATCAATTCCCACTTCCTCTGCAATAAGGCGAACCTGTTTTGCAATCTGATTGTTTGAAAGTTTATCGGTTTTTGTGAGTATCACCAGAGTATGGGTTTCCGTTTCGGAAAGCCATCCCAGCATGTCCATATCCTCTTCGGAGGGGAGGCGGCGAATGTCGAGAATAAGCACGCAGGCTTTCAGATTATCCCTTTTGGTGAGGTAAGTCTCTATGCACTTCGCCCATGAGGCGCGCTCGGACTTGGAAACGGCGGCGAAGCCGTACCCGGGAAGATCCACAAACATTATTTCGTTCTCGATATTAAAAAAGTTAAGTGTTCTGGTTTTGCCGGGCTTAGCGCTGACTTTCACCAGCTTTTTACGCCCCAGAAGCGAGTTTATCATGGACGACTTACCCACATTGCTGCGCCCCACGAACGCTATCTCCGGCAATGCGCTTTCGGGATAATCCTTCTCAAATACTGCCGATTTTACAAATTCCGCGTTCACTCAAAAACCCCCATATCACGGAGCAGGCACTTCATACCGAAGCCGAAGTCAACACTGAACCCTGCGGCGTTTTTATGCCCGCCGCCGCCGTTTCTCACGGCTATCTCCGACACGTCAACCTCGGGGACTGAGCGGAGCGAGACCTTCTTTTTCTGCGCATTCACAATAACAACATAGTCCACGCCGAGTTCGTCGGTTATGTAGTTGCCCACTTCTGAGTTGTACTCCTCGCAGAAAACGGCGTAGGCGCTGCGCCCCTTGGTGTCCGTAAACTGAAAGCCGGATTTGGCGGAATTGCGGATGTATCTGTCACGTCTGTCTTCCTCTATCTCGATAATAAGCGCTTCGCTCTCACCGAATTCGGCAGAGGGGACAGCGAGAAACCTTGATTCAAACCTGTCTATGCCCAGCTTCATGAAGAGAATATTCATCTGGAGGCTGTCCGCGCGCTTCATGTGCCACATGTCGAAGTCGTTGACGCAGTCCACAAAGTCAGCATAGGGAGAAACATCGTATCCCTGCGACTCAAGCCATTCATAGGTGAGCTTTGTCGCTGATTTCGCTGTGTCGTGAACGACTCCGTGGTTCCCTTTGAGCCATGCCGATGTGGGATGATGGTCGATAAAAGTAATCTCCGTCTCCCCCAGCATGCTTTCATAAGCCCGCTTGGAAGGCGAAACATCGGTAATTATCACGCCGTCATATCCGCCGCTCTCTTCCTCAAGCGCCTGATCAACATCATTATAGTTGAGGTAGAGCGTGTTCACGTTCTTGAGGTATTTCTTGATCAGTATGCCGCAGCCGACTCCGTCAAGATCGTTGTGTGATATATGAAGATGCAAAATACACTCCTTGTCTTAATTATAATAATCGGCATTACCAACCGGACTTTTACGCACTACTCGCCGATTATTTTCACAAGCACCCGCTTGCGGCGTCTGCCGTCAAACTCACCATAGAAAATCTGCTCCCATGTGCCGAAATCAAGCCTGCTTCCGGTGACGGCGACAACCACTTCCCTGCCCATTATCTGGCGCTTGTGGTGGGCGTCTCCGTTGTCTTCTCCTGTGAGGTTGTGCCTGTAGCGGCTCAGAGGTTCGTGCGGCGCAAGCTCCTCCAGCCATTTCGCATAGTCGGACAGAAGCCCGTGCTCGTCGTCATTTATAAAAACCGAGGCGGTAATGTGCATGGCGTTCACCAGACACAGCCCTTCCTGTATGCCGCTTTCCTCCAGAGCCTTTTCAACGTGACTGGTGATGTTGATGAACTCCATCCTTTTTGTGGTGTTGAAGAAAAGCTCTTTACGAAATGACTTCACTTATCTATCTCCTGAAGAAAATATTCAGAACAACAGTGAGGACAATGCTCACGATTATGGATGTAACTATCGGGAAATGAAAGGAAAAATTCTTCCCTTTAAATACAATGTCTCCGGGCAGGCGACCGAGACCGAACCTCTCGCCCGCAGTGAATATCACTCCGGCAAGAACAAGGACAATACCCATAATAATCAGCATCTTACCCATTCCGCCCATATCTACAGTTCCTCTTTAAGCTTAGCAAATTTCTTAGCCAGACGCCCCTTAAAGGCATCCTCCTCACTGTAGACGCAGCCGCAGTATTTCTGGCGGTACATCTCAAGCCGCTTTGATTCGTCTATGCCGTACTGCCAGCCTTCCCGCCAGTCCTCATAGTGAAACGGCACACCGTATTTCTTCGCAGCCGCCTCGCATATCTCAATGATCAATTCATGCTTCTGGTACCTGCTGTAAAGCAGTGTGGTGGAGAAGCAGTCAAACCCCTTCTCAGCCGCAAGACACGCCGCCTTCTCCATTCGTGAGGAATAGCAGAAGGCGCATCTCATATTCTCACGGAAGGCGGCGCTTCTTGTAAAGTCCGTCAGACCGTAAGTTTCATCCGCAATCATTTCAATACCCTGTGCTCTGCTGAACAGGACAGCCTGCTCAAAACGGGCATAAAGCTCCGTGAGCGGGTGTATGTTCGGGTTAAAGAAATACGCGCATATATCGTACCCGCCCTCTTTCAGCTCCTTTACGGGGTAAACCGAACAGGGGGCGCAGCACTGGTGAAGGAGTATTCTCATTTTACCTCTGGCAGATTTTTAAGAGACTCCGCTATAGCCGCTTCGGGGTATGCGTAGTCCTCAAGCTTGCCGTCGGTGAAAGCCTCGTATGACATCATATCAAAGTGCCCGTGTCCGCTGAGGCAGAAGAGAAGGGTTTTAGCCTCTCCGCTTTCTTTGCATTTCAGAGCTTCCTTGATTGTGGCGGCAATGGCGTGGGATGATTCCGGAGCAGGGACAATCCCCTCCTCCTTGGCGAACATCAGCGCGCTGCTGAAAACCTCAAGCTGGGGCACACTTTGCGCCGTAATAAGCCCCTGATTGTACAAAGCGCTCACCAGAGGTGATTCCCCGTGATAGCGCAGACCGCCGGAGTGGATGGCGGGCGGCTCAAAATCGTGTCCGAGAGTGTACATCTGCATGATAGGCGTAAGCTTCGCAACATCACCGTAGTCGTATGTATAAATACCTTTGGTCAGCGTGGGGCAGCTTGCCGGTTCGACCGCCACAGCAGTAACCTTTTTGCCGTTTATTTTGTCAAGCACAAAGGGGAAGGCTATTCCGGCGAAGTTGGAGCCGCCGCCGCATGACGCGAATATCATATCGGGATAAGCGCCTATTTTGGCGAACTGCTTCTGTGTTTCAAGCCCTATAACCGTCTGATGAAGGCAGACATGGTTGAGCACGGAGCCGAGAGCGTAGTTGGTGTCGCTTCTGCCTGCCGCTTCTTCCACTGCCTCACTTATGGCAAGACCGAGACTGCCGGGCATATCGGGATTGCGTTTAAGGGCTTCCCGCCCTGCGTTTGTAAGCTCTGACGGGCTGGGGAAAATCTCAGCGCCGAACATTTTCATAAAGGCTTTTCTGTAGGGCTTCTGGAAGTAGCTCACCTTAACCATGTAAACCCTGCACTCCATGCCGAACTGGGCACAGGAGAAGCTCAGCGCACTGCCCCACTGTCCGGCTCCGGTTTCGGTGGTGAGTCTTTTTATTCCGGCTTCTTTGTTGTAGTAAGCCTGAGCCACAGCCGTATTTGTTTTGTGGCTGCCTGCCGGAGATACGCCTTCATGTTTGTAATATATTTTAGCCGGTGTGCCGAGGGCTTTTTCCAGCCTTCTGGCCCTGATAAGCGGTGAGGGGCGCCACAGAGATATGATTTCACGCACTTCATCGGGTATGTCGATCCATCTTTTATCTGTCATTTCCTGCTCAAGCAGAGCGGGAGGGAAAATGGCAAGAAGCTCCTCCGGAGCCACAGGCTTGCCGGTTATCGGGCTGATAGGCGGAGCGGGAAGCTTGGGCATATCCGCCATAATGTTGTACCATTGTTTGGGAATTTCACTTTTATCCAGATATACTCTGTCTTTATCCATGATTGTAACGCCCTCCGTAAAATCTGATATATGCGCTCATTTTAGGTGAACTTAAACGAGTTTTCAATATATTATAGGTAAAAGAGTAAAGGCGGAATAAAATGGCATAGAGAATCCTACCGTACAGGGAGAATCGCTGCTCCGCAAGGCGCAGGCGGGCGAAGACAATTGTCATTCTGAGGCAGAGCCGAAGAATCCCTGACTTTTAGAGACTGTTTCGTCATTTTACTCCTCGCAGTGACGTATCATAACGTCATTGCGAACCCTGAAAGGGTGAAGCAATCTCAGGCTTCCCCTGCAAGATACGGGAACCACTGGGCGTAGTTTTTACCGTGATAGACCAAAGGAGGAACAAATGGCAAAAATCGCATTAATACTAGCTGACGGATTTGAAGAGATAGATGTACAGGATGTGCCGACGCCGTGCGCAGCGAAGCCGTGTTTAACACGGCGCGAGCGTACACGGTAAAAACACAGGACGTAGTTTTTACCGTGATAGACCAAAGGAGGAACAAATGGCAAAAATCGCATTGATACTAGCAGACGGATTTGAAGAGATAGAGGCGCTCGGAACAGTGGATATTCTCCGCAGAGCGAAGGCGGATGTTTTCATAGCAGGGCTTAAGGAAGGCGCTGTTTCGTCCAGCAGAGGAGTCAGGGTTCTGCCCGACGGGCTCATTGACAGCGTAAACGCTGATGACTTCGACGCAATAGTCCTCCCCGGCGGTCAGCCCGGAGCGGATAACCTCAATGCCGACAGCCGTGTGATCGATCTGCTGTACAGCTTCAGTGAAAAAGGGAAGCTCATCTGCGCCATATGCGCGGCGCCTTACATTCTGGCGGAAAAGGGATTTCTGAAAGGGAAAAAAGCAACCTGCTTCCCTTCATACGCAGAAGTATTGGGTGAAAGCTACATTGAGAAAAAAGTTGTGGAAGACGGCAATATCATAACCAGCAGAGGTCCCGCCACTGCGCCGGACTTCGCATTCGCAATTGTTGACAGGCTGATAGATAAGAGAATAACCGATACGTTAAAAAAAGCCATGCTGTATTACTGCGGGTGCTGAGTCTTCATCACCCGCAGGAGTTCGGCAAGCCGCTTTTTTTCATCCCTTGTCAGGTTTCTGCCTCTGTAATAAGCGCCGTGGAAAACTGCGGCAAACTCGTCCGCCAGCCGTTTAAGCTCCGGATCTTTTATATTGTTCTCGGTGAGTCCGGCTGACTGATTCATATCATAACCCTTTCTTTTCATAAGCTTACGGAAAGCATGGGCGTAGCCCTCGTCCTCTTTTGCCCTGAATATGCTTCTGAAACGCCAGACTGCAAAAAAGAGGACAGGAACAAGCAGATAGGGCAATACTGCTAAAGTCCTGAGCGCTATTGACCTGTAATCGTTTTTCAGCTTTTCGGCGGCTCCCCGCACGGAACGCACCGCTTTTACCTGCTTGGAGAAATCATAATTTATTACAAACGCGTTCCAGTAAAAATTCACTGTGTCCGCCAGAAGGCGCATGCGGAATGCGAAGGTTCTTTCGCCGCCGTTAAATGCCGAAGGCGCCGCAGGTGTCGGGTCGATGCGCCGCCAGCCTTTTCCGTCTATGTATGCTTCCACCCAGACATGAGCATTGCGCTGAGGCACAGCGTAATAACCCGCCGCACCATTGTAATATCCTCCGGCATAACCGCCCACAAGCCTTGCGGGAATGCCGTTCCTCCGCAATATTACCGCCGCGGCGGATGCGTAGTATTCGCAGTTGCCGAGCTTGGATTTAAAAAGGAAATCCTCCAGCGGAGTTTGGGAAACAGGCAGCCTGTCCAATGAATATTTGAAGCCGTTTCGGATGAAATACACCTGCATAAGCTCCGCCAATTCCTCGCCGGACACGATATTTTTGAAGCCGTCCGCAAACTCAGCCAGTTCCGCAGAAATCTCAGGCAGCTCCAGAAAGCGTTCATAATCATCAAATTCCTCGGTCAGATATTTTTCTGACGCGGAAAAAGCGCTGTACTGAATACGCTTCTGCACCGGACGGTTCATGGTGTAAACGAAATCCCGCTCACGTTCGCTGCCCCGCATATCTATATGAAAAGGAACATCCAGCCCGAAGAGATATTTATCTCCATACGGTTCAAGGTATACAGTCTGTTCCGTGAGGTTCTTCACCGGACGTATCCGCCCTCTTCTGCCGGAGCTGTGTGATGTGCTCCATGTTTTTCCGTCAAAGCTGTCCATCACTATTCCCCGCCAGTAGGGTGATGCGCCGATCATTTCCGGCATTTCAGCTCTGAAAATCAGCCTCGAATCCTGCTGAATTTCTGACACGTTCCCCAACGCCACGCTGTCCGAGAAGCCGGTCATTGTGCCGTCCTCCCTGTTTAGAAACTGGAAAACAGGATAATTTGTTCTGGGCAGAACGGCAAACAGCATCACAGCCACGGGAATTGAGAGCAGAGGTATGGCAATTGTTTTATATATAATGCGTTTTATGTGCTTGGCAGGCATCGCCGCACGTTCGTCCTCCGTTATGTAGGTGAGCAGAACCATTGAAACGGAAATCAGCAGAAACAGAGCAAAAACGAACGCCAGAAACCATATGCTTAAGCTGATCAGCGCTGAACCTGCTGCCATGAACATTGCTATCATGTATATCTGCATGAAATCACGGAATTTTTTGTTCGGTTCAATGAATTTTACCGCCTGAATCGCAAGCAGAGCCTCAAGGGCGGGAATCACCATATTATCCAGATTCATACGGGCGATCGTGAAAAGAATGATCATAACGGACAGTATGTTAAGCCACAGACGGGAAACTGAGTCCTTTTTCTGCGCCTCCGCCCAAGCGCCGTAAACAGTAGCGGCGAAAAACACCGCAGTGTAGGCAATTCCCGTCTCCCCAACGAGTGGAATGACGCCTGTGAGAGCTATAAGGTATGTGAGAATATTCACCACATTTCTTATCTCAGTCATAAAGAGCAAGCTCCCTGAGCATCTTAAGCCTGTGCGGAGTTGTGACATCCGGCGGATAGAGCTTTTCAGCCGTTTTCAGCCCCACAGGCGCACCCTTGTCCATCAGGCTGTTGATGAGCCACACAGCACATGAGAGCCTCTGCTCCGTGCCGCCGCCGAACTTGTCCGGATCTATAATAACGGGTTCAGCGCCGAGAGCCGCCACCTCCTTAACCTTCAGGCTGCCGGTGCGGGCTGTGGCTTTCCAGTGGATCATTCTCATGGAATCCCCTGCGGAATAATTGCGTATGGACATAAGCTCGGAGTCGAATCCTTTTCTGTCGGTCTCTCTTTCCCCCTGTCCGCCGGATTTTGAATCGGAAAAACCGGATGAACAGGGAACGGGAGCAGGAAACACTATTACATCTGCTGAATTGCTAAGATCTTTGTACCGGACAAAAAAATTGAACGGAAAAACCGTAGAAACGTACATTCCGCCTATGGAGTGTCTTCCTCTGGAACCGAAAACTGTTTCGGCGAACTTCACGGTTTCTCCGCCTGTATCTGTGAATGGGAAAAGCAGTTCCTGACCCCGCACATGTATGCGTATGAGAAAAGCGGGAAGAAACCTCCGCTCATTGACAAGCCTCACGTTCACCGGACAGACCCGTCCGGCGTATATCTCGTCAGGCAGGCTTATTTCCACCCGCAGGCGGTTCATGTCCGCCACGCCGAAGAAGCCGGAAACGGCCATAAAGCCCAGCATCAGGGCGACAATGATATATACAAGGTTATTCGCCGTGTTCACAGCGCCCACACCCATGAAAATACACAGGGCTATGTATATCCACCCCGCCTTTTTTATCCGTATAACTGACGGTGCGCCCTGCTTCTTCTTTTTCATGCGGGCATGTTCACTTCATCTATAAGTGAGCGGATGTAGAAATCTCTGTCGCTGCCCTGAAACTCTTCATTGAAGAGCACTCTGTGGGTTATAATATAGGGCGAGAGTTCCTTAATATCCTCGGGGATAACATAGTCACGCCCCTTGAAATAAGCATTCGCCTTGCCGAGACGTATCATGAACAGGGTCGCCCTTGTGGAAAGCCCCGCGCGGAGAAACCTGCTGCTGCGCGTGGCTTGGGCTATATCTAGCACGTAATCAATGATTTTATCCGCCGCCTGAACATCCTTCTCTATCTCTTTCTGTATAATCTCAATCTCCGCCTGAGAAAGCAGCGGTGCAATATCATAAAGCTCCCGCCGCCTGCTGCCGCCGCTGAGGATAATCCGTTCCGCCTCCCTGTTCGGGTAGCCGAGACTTATCTTCATCATGAACCTGTCAAGCTGGGATTCGGGCAGAGGAAAAGTTCCGAACTGATCGACAGGGTTCTGAGTGGCTATCACAAAAAACGGACGGTTCAGGTTGTAAGTGCTGCCTTCCGCCGTAACCTGCTTCTCTCCCATGGCTTCAAGGAGTGCGCTCTGGGTCTTGGGCGTTGCTCTGTTCACCTCATCCACAAGGACAATATTGTTGAAAACAGGTCCCCGCTGAAACTCGAAGCGGTTGTCATCCTTATTATAAATGGAAAGTCCGGTAACATCCGTCGGCAGAAGGTCGTTTGTGCACTGGATACGCCCGAAGCTTAAGCCAAGCGCCTTGGCGAGCCCGATGGCGAGGGTTGTTTTACCCAAGCCGGGCAGATCTTCAATGAGCAAGTGCCCTTTGGTGAAAAAAGTGAGGAGAGCAAGCCTGAGCCCCTGATCCTTTCCGTGGAGAAATTCTCCGAGAAAACCCATCAGTCCGGTTATCTGCGTATTTTTAATTTCCATAGCCGCCCTCCGTGGACATTTTATATATTGTACCCCAAAGATCATATTAATAAACAGAATTTCTTTTGCCTGTTTTTTTTGTCTTTTTACTTAACATTTATTTTTTATACGGATATTAACTATCAAAATCCAAGCAAACACTCCAAAGGAGAGGAGTTGACGCCTGAATTATAATCATATTTATTATATATGATTCACTATTAATTGACAAACATGCTAATAAAAGATTACCATTATTAAGTTTTCCGAAAATTCATTATCAATATTAAAGGGGAGAATAGATGAGTCTGATCACCTGCCTTTCCATAAGAACAAAATTCCATATAATGCTCGGATTGACCGCCCTGATGTTTTTTGTAACGGCAGCTTATCCGTCATACATTCTGGCGGGAATATGCACAGCTCTGTTCCTGCTGTTTATGTTCCTTTTATTCCGGTCGATTGTCGCCAAGCTTCAGGAAATTAGCTCCATGCTCGCCCATCTCTGCGGAGGAAAGGGAGACTTAACTGCTAGAATGCCCCTCATGAAGACCGACTGCTCCTGCATGGTGGCGGATATGTCGCAATCGCTGAACACTTTTATTGACTTTGTGGATAACGAGTTCGTGGATACTCTGTACCGCATAGGCGATGCTTCGGAGAAAACCATGCCAGTTTCCATGGCGGTTATAAAGGTGCGCGAATCAGTGGACGAGAACATGTCAATGGCTACTCAGGTTGCCGCCGCAAGTGCTCAGATGCGCCTTGCTATCAACGACATAGCAATGAGTGTGAACGACTCGTCCATGAAAGCCGCGGAAAGCGTGCGTATGGCGAAGCACGGAACAATGGCTATTGAGGAATCCAAGGCATCGATGGAAAGCATAAACGGCATAATAAGCGACCTCGGCAATGAAGTCGGCAAGCTTACCGAAAACGCAAACAAAATCGGCAGCGTTATCTCCGTTATCAATGATATATCCGACCAGACAAATCTCCTTGCGCTGAACGCCGCTATAGAAGCCGCGAGAGCGGGTGAAGCGGGAAGAGGCTTTGCCGTTGTTGCGGACGAGGTTCGCAAGCTCGCGGAGAGAACCCAGAAATCCACCAAAGAGATAGAAAACATGGTGAAGGAAATGCAGGCGAACATCCGTGTGGTCTCCAAAGGCTCACAAGGGGTCACAGACTCTGTGGAGATACAGAAAGGCTGCACAGAAAACGCCTTTGAAAGCTTCCACACCATAAACGCCGCAGTGGAAGACCTCAACAGCGCCATAGGCAGCATCTCCGCAGCGATCGAAGAACAGAGCGCCACCACGGAGGAGATAGCACAAAGTGTGGAAAACGTTGCCAGAGGCTCCGAACACACTAACGATGTGGTTATGGAGCTTATGGCGGATGCGAACCATCTCACCGGAAGCCTCAACGGAATAGCGGATAAATACGCCAAGCTCACCTACACCAGCAAAGGCTTTTATTTCGTGACAGCGAAAATAGCCCATATCGCCTTCATGAAGCGCATTTTTGACTGCTTCCAGAACGGTACGACAATTCAGCTTCCGGATCACACCACATGCGGCTTCGGCAAATTCTACTTCGGCAAAGGCATGGAGCTGTTCGGTAAAGATCAGGACTTTCAGGCGCTCGCAAAACCCCACGAAGGCGTGCATAAACTCGGCAACGAGATAATGAACAGACTTAAATCAAACAACAGGGCAGGCATAGAGACCTCCATCAATGAACTGGACAGAAATGTGAAAAGCCTTGTTGCAAAACTGGATGCTCTGGCGGACAAATACAGATAAAGCGTTTGACATCACACCTCCGTTTTTTTATAAATACTTTTCCGGAGGAGTGTGATGGTTGTTGTTTTTCTCACGCTGACATCTGTATACGCATATTACAAGGCTGACAGCTTCGCCCTGATAGGGTTCACTGCCGCTGTGTTTATAATTAACAAGGTCGCCCGTTATAAAATGGATCATGACCGCAAAAAGAAAGCTCTCCCATCCGACAAGGTAGACCCATACTCAACAGACATAAATATCATCACATTCCTTATACTTGTAGTCATTTTCATCCACAGCATGTACCGCATGCTCACCTTCGGAGTCACCGCATAACGCCTCTCAGGTAAAATTCACTTGTTTATAATTACGATGTGTCTAACTTTATACTTAACAGTTAATTATAATCAAAGGAGATGAACATGCGCAGGCTTCTGCTTATATCGATAATAATATTAGGTCTTTTCGGATGCGCCAGCTATACCGTAAATGTAACCGGTTACGGCGGTCTGGATGATTATACCGCAAAAACTTACGATTTCATGCTGTCTCAGGATATAAAAACAGACCTTGAAGCGATGGGCTACGTGAGCATGCTGGAAAAACAGCTTGCCTGCATCGGATGGGAGAAGGATACGAAATCGTCTGAATATGTGATTGCCCCCTCCTTCGGCATTACAGGAAGCAAGGATAATGAACCCAAGGCTCGCTTCGGAGTCGGAGTAGGCGCCGGAACCTTCGGCAGCGGACTGTCGCTCGGAACCTTCCTCGGCACATCCACAGGCTCTTCCTCAAGGGATGACTTCACCAAGTATCTGGATGTAAAGCTTTTTGCCAAGGGTAAAACAGGCGAACAGCCCATATGGCAGGGAAAAATCTTCATACAGGATTCAGAGGATAAGCTCAGCGAGGTAATGCCTGTTCTCGTGAAATTCGCCGTTGAAAACTTCGGCAAATCCACAGACGGCAGCAAGGAGTTCACCTTCAACGCCACAGGCAAAAACATGGAAGCGCTGGAAACCTGCCCGGCGGAGTAGAAACAAATAACAAATCAGACAACAACGGTATTTTTCCCAAAATGGGAAAAATACCGTTGACATATTCACAGCTACACTCTATCTTTATCTATGAGAATAATTGCCCGGAAAACCTTAACAGAATTTTATACACTACATCCTGACAGCAGAAATGCTCTTGAGGCGTGGTTTTATGAAGCAAAACAGGCAAAATGGCAAAGCTTTAACTGCATAAAGGAAAAGTACCGCAGCGTGAGCATTATCAGCGGGAACAGAGCAGTTTTCAATATATGCGGCAACAAATACAGGCTGATAGTTAAACTGCATTATACCGCCGGGCTGGTTTATATACGCTTTATAGGAACGCACAAGGAATACGATAAAATTAACGCCGCAGAGGTGTAAGATGAAACCGATAAGAACAGAAGAAGATTATAAAAACTATTTAAAAAGAACAGATGCCCTCATGGATATGCCTGAAACACAGGAAAATATTGATGAACTTGAAATACTTTCCATCCTTGTTGAGAAATACGAGGAGGAGCAGTTCCCCATAAATACCCCCGACCCCGTTGAGGCAATAAAATTCCGCATGGAGCAGATGGGGCTCACCAACAGTGATATAGCTCCGTCACTTGGCGGACACAACAGAGTCAGCGAAGTTCTGAAAGGAAAAAGAGGGCTGAGTATTAATATGATCAGAAAATTGCATAAAGATTTTAATATCCCGTACGAATCGCTTATAGGGGCGTAAGAGCAAAAAAAAGAGAATTGTCCGCGAAATAAAATAGCTGAAAAATAGTTGGGAATTTTTTAAAATATTGTAAAAAAGCGCACTCGAAATCAGGCAAATAAAAGCAGTTTCGTTTTTGTAGGTGAAAATAGTAATGCCAGCTTATATTTATAGGGGCTGCCCTAGATAATCGAAATAATCTAGGGCAGCCCCTTATATTTTTACTTCTTCAGTCTCGGAAAGCCCATGCTCTCGCGCATGGCGAGGTAGCTTTCCGCACAGAGTTTCGCGAGGTTGCGCACTCTGCCGATATAGCCTGTACGCTCAGTAACGCTGATAGCGTTGCGGGCGTCAAGCAGGTTAAACGTGTGCGAGCATTTCAGGCAGTAGTCATAGGCGGGTAAAGGCAGCCCTGTTTCCACTATGCGTATACACTCCTTCTCATACATTTCAAACAGCTTGAAAAGCATGTCCGTATCCGCCACCTCAAAGTTATGTCTGGAGTACTGCACTTCGTTGTTATGGTAAACATCGCCGTAGCTGACGTCCTTGTTCCATTTGAGATCATAAACTGATTCCACGCCCTGAAGATACATGGTTATCCTTTCCAGACCGTAGGTTATCTCTCCGGAAACAGGCTTGAGGTCTATGCCGCCCGCCTGCTGGAAATATGTGAACTGAGTAATCTCCATGCCGTCCAGCCATACTTCCCAGCCGAGACCCCACGCGCCGAGGGTGGGTGATTCCCAGTCATCCTCAACGAAGCGGATGTCGTGATCCTCCGGCTTTATGCCGAGGTTGCGCAGGCTGTCCAGATACAAATCCTGTATGTTGTCCGGTGACGGTTTCATCAGCACCTGAAACTGATAGTAGTGCTGAAGCCTGTTGGGGTTTTCTCCGTAACGTCCGTCCGTGGGGCGGCGGCTCGGTTCGACATATGCCACGTTCCACGGCTCGGGACCGAGGCAGTACAAAAAGGTTGCGGGGTTGAAAGTACCCGCACCCACTTCTATATCATAGGGCTGATAAAGCACACAGCCCCTGTCGCTCCAGTATTTCTGTAGGCTTAAAATTACATCCTGAAAATACATCTTTACCCCTTACTTCTTCGCTCTTGCGGCGTGCGCACGGAGGGGAAGAGAATGAAGCTTGATGAAGCCTGCGGCGTCTGTCTGGTCGTATGCGCCTTTATCGTCATCCATGGAGACAACCATCATGTTGTACATGGAGTATTTCGATTCCCTGCCTATGCAGATTACATTGCCTTTATAGAGTTCAAGGCGGACAGTGCCTGTCACATATTCCTGAGATTTTTCAAGGAGCGCCTTAAGGCAGTCCATCTCGCTTGAGAACCAGTAGCCGTTGTAAACAAGGCTCGCGAAGCGGGGCATGAGAGTTTCCTTAAGGTTGATAACAGCGCCGTCCAGCGTGAGCGCCTCAAGGTCTCTGTGAGCAGCCATGAGGATTGTTCCGCCGGGTGTTTCATAAACGCCTCTGGATTTCATGCCCACATATCTGCTTTCCACCATGTCCACACGTCCGATACCGTGCCTGCCGCCGATTTTATTAAGCTCAACAAGCATATTAGCGGGGCTGAGAGACTTTCCGTTGAGCTTAACGACTGTGCCTTTCTCAAACTCGATCTCTACAGCTTCGGCTTTGTCAGGGGCGTCCTTGGGGTCAACAGAGTATTCAAACATCTCTTTAGGAGGTCTTGCCGCCGGATCCTCAAGTATGCCCGCTTCAAAGCTGATGTGCATGAGGTTGTCATCGCTGCTCCAAGGCTGGCTTTTTGTCGCCTTAACGGGTATGCCGTGCTCCTGAGCGAAGTCCATTGCTTCCTGACGTCCTTTTATTTTGTTGAAGAATTCGGGGATTCTCCAAGGGGTGATTGTAGTGAGCGAAGGGTCAAGAGCCGCTGCGGAAAGCTCGAAGCGAACCTGATCGTTTCCTTTGCCTGTGGCGCCGTGAGAGAGGAACTTAGCCCCTGTTTTATGAGCAACATCCACCATGCCTTTGGCTATAATGGGTCTGGCGAGTGATGTTCCGAGAAGGTAGCGTCCTTCGTACAGAGCATTGAATTTTATTGAAGTAAAAACATAGTCCTTTACAAATTCTTCTTTAAGATCAAGGCAGTGGAAGTCCACAGCGCCGGAGCTCAGCGCCTTTTCCTTTATGGGTGCCACATCGCTTATCTGACCGAGATCGGCGACATACGCCACCACATCATAGCCTTTAAGCTGAAGCCATTTGAGAATTACAGAAGTATCCAGACCGCCGGAATAGGCAAGAACGATTTTTTCTCTGCTCATGTTATTATCCTCCGCAAGAGTATGCGTTTAAATTTATTTATTACCGCCCATCAGCTCAACCATAACGGCTTTCTGGGCATGAAGTCTGTTTTCCGCCTCATCAAACACCACGGATATATCTGACTCAAACACTTCCTCCGTGACCTCTTCGCCGAGGTGCGCCGGAAGGCAGTGCATGAAGTAAGTCTTTTTCCCTGTGGCTTTTATGAGCCTGTCATTAACCTGATACTCAGCGAAGATCCCCTTGCGGTGCTCCGCCTGCTCTTCCTGTCCCATGCTTGCCCACACATCAGTATAGATCACATCAGCGCCCTTTACAGCCTCAAAGGGATCACGCAGAGTTTCTATCTTAGCGCCAGTAGTTTCGGCAATTTTCCTTGCCCCTTCCACTGCGGCGGGGAGGCATTCATAGCCTTCGGGAGTGGCGACCGAGAAGTCTACTCCGAACTTAGCGGCTCCGTAAAGCCATGAGTTCGCCATATTGTTTCCGTCGCCCACGTAAGCGACCTTCACCTTATATGTGCCGAAAAGCTCATAAACAGTCATGACATCCGCAAGCACCTGACACGGGTGAAAATCGTCCGTGAGTCCGTTGATGACAGGGACGGAGGCGTATTTCGCAAGCTCCAGAAGCTTTGAGTGCTCAAAAGTTCTGATCATTATTCCGTCAACATATCTGGAAAGGTTGCGCGCAGTGTCCTTTATGCTTTCGCCGCGCCCTATCTGTATATCGTTACGGCTGAGGAAAAGAGGATAGCCGCCCAGCTCGTACATACCTGCCTCAAATGAGACACGGGTACGGGTTGAGGATTTTTCAAATATGAGGGCAATCTTCTTCCCTTCGAGAAGGTGATGCTTTTTGCCCTCTTTTCTCTCTTTTTTCAGCCTGATGGCATCATCAACGAGTCTTTTAAGGTCTTCGGAACTCCAGTCACTCAGCGTAAGAAAGTCTTTTTTCAAAATTTACCTCCCGCAAGGACTTTTTCGATAATAGCAAGACCCTTGTCAAGATTTTCTCTGTCTATATTAACGGGCGGGTAGATCCTCACCGTTTCCATTCCGGCAGGGATAACCAGCAGACCCTCTGCCATGCACTCCCTCACGAAGTCGGCGGATTTTTCATGAAACTGAACACCTATCATAAGCCCTGTTCCGCGCACCTCAACTGCCTTTGAGCCGAAGACAGCCTTAAGCCTCTCCTTGAAGTAAACGCCCTTCTCCCGCACGGAGGCGAGAAAGCCTTCCGCCGTAAGCACGTCAAGCACCGCATTCCCTGCGGCGCAGGCGAGAAAATTTCCGCCGAAGGTGGTTCCGTGGGTTCCGGGAACAAAGTAGTCGGCACATTCGGGTTTGGCTATGACAGCGCCTATGGGCACTCCGTTTCCGAGAGCCTTCGCTGTCGTGAGTATGTCGGGCTTAACGCCGAAATGCTCATATCCGAAGATATGCCCCATTCTGCCCATGGATGTCTGTATCTCATCAAAGATAAGCAGAATATCCTTTTTATCGCAGTAGGCACGCAGACGCTCAAGGTACCCCTTCTCAACGGAGCATACCCCGCCCTCGCCCTGCACGGGCTCAAGGATCACGGCTACAACATCACCTTTTGAACATGCCTTGTCCACGGCGTCAAAGTCATTGAACGGAACATGGATAAACCAGTCCGCAATGGGCTCGAAACCCTTATGTATCTTCTCCTGACCTGTGGCGGAGAGTGTTGCGTATGTTCTGCCGTGAAATGAGTTTTTCATCGTCACGATCTTATAGCGCAGTCCGTCGTATTTCTTATTGCCGTAAATTCTCGCCATTTTCAGCGCGGCTTCGTTCGCCTCCGCTCCGGAGTTGCAGAAGAACACCTTCCCGCCGAATGAAAGCCTGCTGAGACGTTCGCCCAGCCTCTCCTGCTCGGGATTTCGGTAAAGGTTGGAGGTGTGGATAAGGGTTTCCGCCTGTCGCTTTATCGCTTCAGTAACTGTCGGGTTGCAGTGCCCGAGACTCACTACACTGATTCCGCAGCCGAAATCAAGGTACTCTCTGCCCGCTTCATCATAAAGGAAGCAGCCGTTCCCCTTCACGAACGCAACATCATACCGTCCGTAATTTCCTACCAAACTTGACATTTTTACCTCCATAGCCGGTGAAGAACATGCTCCTGTCGGTTTGCCGCCTACAGCCTTCCGCCGATGTGAAAAAAACAGATACCACAACGGAAAAAGGAAATACGTATATAATCATATTTCATGGATTTCTTCAAGATAATGATGTGTTAAACGGATTTTTCGCCGAAAACAACCGCCTCAAAGCGGTAAAGCTCTATATCATCGGTTTTCCACGCGTCAAAGGAAAGCCCTGCCTTGGCGCAGGTGTGGGAAATGAACTCGTACTTGTCCCAACCGTATTCGGTCGCGACCTGCGGAAGCAGAACGCCGCAGTTAAAGCCTTTCACTACATAAAGCCCGTCCCGCCCGACTTCGGCTTCTTCAACGGATTTTATGGGAATCATAGGGGAAAGGACGGATATTTCAAACTCCAGCGCATCAAACTCCCCCTGAGAGACGGGCGGAAAGCGGGGATCCTTAAGCGCCGCCTGAACAGCCATGTCGGCGATGTTCTTTACTATATTCATATCATTTCTGAAATTGCCTATGCAGCCCCTGAGCCTGCCGTTCAGATAAAGCGTAACGAAGCATCCGCTTTTAAAATTCAACCCTTCGGGAACCGGAGGAATTATGAACGGGCTTTTATCCAGAGAAGACTTGATGGCGTTTCTCGCGATCTCCAAAAGAAAAGACATCTCCTGACTGTTTATATCAAAGCTCATAAATCCTCCTTATAATTAATTATAACCCTATAATTTCTGCACTGAAAACAAAATCAGACTCAAGATCATTTGAAATCCCAAGAGTTAAGTATACAATTACTTTATACACACAAAGACTCAATCTGTGCCTGTGTCTGCAACACAAATAGCGGAGCAAGGAGAAAAGCATGATTAAAGGTCTATCACTTAAACAGAAAATTACCGGTTTGGGAATCATAGCAATAACAGGCTTTATACTTATTTTCATCAGCACCCGAGTGTATATAAGCAAATCAGAATTTCTTTTTTCTGAAGAACGGACCCTGCTGGAGACCAACATCAGCGCACTGGAATTACGCAGGCACGAAAAAGATTTTCTCGCCAGAGAAAGCATGGGGAATGTGGACAAGTTTAAAACAGAAATAGGAAAAACCCGCACGCTGCAGGATAGGCTTAAAGATACGTCAGGCGATGATTCTGTTCGATCATTCGGGCAGTCTCTGAATGCCTATGAAAAATCTTTTGATGAAATTGTTGCTCTTAAACAAAAAATCGGACTGAAAGAAGATGAAGGCTTGCAGGGGAGCCTGCTGAGCTCATCGCAAGAGATAGAAAACCTGCCTGCCGTCAAAGCATCCTCCGAAACTCAGAATATACTCTTAACGCTGCGGCAGAATGAAAAGAACTTTCTGCAAAGAAAGGAACTGATCTACAGCGAAGAATTTGACTTAACTTATAACAGGCTGCTAGGTGCCGCTGAAAAAAACGGTATTAATGATGAAAAATTTGTGCGGCTGGCAGAGTCATACAGAAATAATTTTCTGGAGCTGGTGCAGGCGGAAACAAAGCTTGGTCTGACGCCTGAAACAGGGCTGATGGGAGTAATGAGAAGCAGTGCCCACACGCTGGAAGACGCGATGGATGAAAGCCGGAAAAATATCGAGGAACATATAGCAGGTGAGTCAAAACGCAACTCTCTCATGAACATATCACTCATTATTCTCATATCGCTTATAGTGGCGGCTTTTACTTTGACTTTGATCATAAATGTCAGAAAGCTTATAGATTCTCTCAGGAAAACAACGGATAAACTTCTCCATTTTGCGGCGATTTCGCAGAACGCGGGGGGTACGGGAACAGGCTGCGAAATAACATCAATCATCAATGTTCAGAACATGCTGACGAAGAAAACATCCGAAACGATGAAAATGGTTAAGTTAAGCGCCGCAAGCGTGGCTGCCGCAAGCAGTGAGCTTTCCGCAGCCGCCGAAGAGCTTTCATCCACCTTTGAATCACAGAATGAGCAGATGAACAGCGCGGCGGGAGCCATGGAGGAGATGTCCTCTTCTTCACAGGAGGTTCTTGAAAATCTCCGCACAGCACTGGAGAAAAACAACCACGCGATAGAAAGCGTGGAAAAAGGACAGGGAAGGCTGAAAGAGCTGCTTGTATCCAACGAATCCATTCAAAAGGAAACAATTAAACTTTCAGACACAATAACAGGTCTCACTGAATCTTCACGTGAAATAAGTAATATACTGAATGTAATTAATGACATAGCAGACCAGACAAACCTCCTTGCGCTCAATGCGGCAATTGAGGCAGCCAGAGCGGGAGAAGCCGGTCGGGGCTTTGCGGTGGTTGCGGACGAGGTACGTAAACTTGCCGAAAAAACTCAGCTTGCGATAAATCAGGTGGATTCGATCATATCAAGACTGGCAAAGGAAACGGACGAAGCATCGAATAATATGCAAATTGCAGCAAAAAGCGTTGAGAAAGGCACTCATGCCGCTGAAGAAATGGGCAGCGTTTTTGAGGAAGTGATCGACAGCGTAAACGACGCCGGACATGCCAACAGCCTGATCGGAGCGGCGGTAAATGAACAGGCAATGACCATTCAGTCTATTAACCATAATATACAGGTTGCCGCCAAGGGACTTGAAGAAAGCGCCTTGGCGATTGCAGAAGTCGCAAACACCGTAAGCGACCTGCAAAGGCAGGCAGCTGATCTGGATTCACAGGTGGAAGCTTTCAACGTATAAACAATACGGGGAAAGTTATGCTTTCCCCGTATATTTTTTTAGGCTCAGATATGGAAAAATTTCTTAATGATTTTTATTTCCGTTATTTCCTTAATATTTATTTTCCTGTTCATTCTGCTAACATCAGAAACCGGACAAAAAGCGCCGAGCCTCTGAAACAGGGTTTTTGCGTCCCACGTTCATAACCGGAGCCCGCTGTTATCATACTTTACAACTAGTTTTATAACACGGTTTATTTTTATCTTTTTAAAACAAAGCGCCTTTAAATTTTCCAAACACACAGTCCGTTGCGGGCGCGGAATGTATACAATATACAATATGGTTTGACATGGTGCCCTATTTATGATAGTTATTTTTTGGAATAATTTAACATCGTTTGTTTTAATAACTACGACAGGAGTGTACAATGCCAAGGAAAGACCTTGTTACCTACCCGAAGAAAACCGGGTACCGCAAGCACACCGGAATGGTCGCATGGCTGCTGCACCGTATAACTGGGGTTATAATCGGTGCTTACCTTATTATGCACATTCTCGGCGTTTCCGGAACTGTTTCAGCTCTTTCATCAGTTACCGGCGCCGCAGTTGTGAAAGCTCTGTTCCTCGTGAGCTTCTCGTTTCACGCTTTTAACGGAGTGAGGATAGTCCTTATGGAGTTCGGAGCAGGCGCCCACAGGGAAAACTTCTCCAAATACTTCATGGCAGTGGTTTTTATAACCATCGTCATAACCGTGATCGGCGCGATTCCGATCTTCAGCTAAGGAGGAAAACTGATGAACAATTACAAATTTATGGGATCAAGCAACACCGGAACCTTTGCGTGGCTTATGCAGAGAATCTCCGGCGTAATACTCATCCTTGTTGTTCTTATGCACTTCTTCTCCATGATGAAGGGCGGAGAATACGGCATGATGCAGGTCGTTCTCGCACCTGTTATCGCCTTCGGTCTTTTCCACACTTTCAACGGATTTAAGATGATTACCGATGATTACGTCTCAAGCGCGGGCTGGAGAGGGATAATCCTCGGCGCATACTGGATATTCGGAATCACTCTTGCGGTTCTGGCGATCAAAGTCATCTGATTTAAAAATTTCAAGAGGTATTACCTATGTCTGTTAAAGTTGAATATCATAAGTTCGACGTGGTTGTCGTGGGTGCCGGCGGCGCAGGGCTCAATGCAGCTCAGGTTGCGTCACAGCATGTAAAAACTGCCGTTGTTTCGGAAGTTTACCCCACAAGAAGCCACACGATCTCCGCTCAGGGCGGCATATCCGCTTCCCTCGGCAACCTTGAGGAAGACCACTGGCACTGGCACATGTTCGATACTGTTAAAGGCAGCGACTATCTTGCCGATCAGGACGCAGCCGAATATATGACAAGAAGAGCACCCGAAATGATCATCGCTCTTGAGCACATCGGTCTGCCTTTCAGCCGTACCCCGGACGGAAAAATAGCACAGAGACCCTTCGGCGGACACACTGCCGAGTTCGGTAAAAGACCCGTTAAAAGAGCATGTTACGCAGCAGACAGAACAGGTCACGCCATGTTGCAGAACCTCTATGAGAAATCTGTTGAACAGGGAACACACTTCTACAGTGAGTTCTATGCACTTGAGCTTCTCGTAAACAACGGTACTGTAAACGGCGTTCTCTGCTACGACATTCAGAACGGCGAGTTCCACATTTTCCACGCCAAAGCGATTGTCTTCGCCACAGGCGGTAACTGCCGTATCTACCAGACAAACTCAAACGCACACATAAACACGGGCGACGGTCTCGCTCTCGCCATGAGAAAAGGCTTCAGCTGGTCTGACGCTGAGTTCTTCCAGTTCCACCCCACAGGCATCTACGGTGCGGGCAACCTCATCACAGAAGGCGTGCGCGGTGAGGGCGGAATCCTCCTCAATAAAGACGGCGAGCGTTTCATGGAGCGTTATGCGCCCACCATTAAAGACCTTGCTCCCAGAGACATAGTTTCACGCTCCATGATGAAAGAGATCCTTGACGGACGCGGCGTCGGTCCCAAAGCCGATCATATCCTCCTCAAGATCGACCACATCGGTATCGAAGCTATCCTTGAGAAGCTTCCCGGCATCCATGAGCTTTCACTCGTTTTCGCCGGCGCTGACTGTACGAAAGAACCCATCCCCGTTGTACCCACTGCCCACTACCAGAACGGCGGTATCCCCACTGGCTACCTCACTCAGGTTATTAAAGGCAACATGGACGGCGAAGAATACGTACCCGGCTTCTTCGCCGCGGGCGAATGCGCTTCCGCTTCCGTGCACGGCGCAAACAGGCTTGGAACCAACTCTCTGCTTGACCTCGTAGTTTTCGGACGTACGGCAGGCGAGCAGGCGGCAAAATTCGCTCAGGAAAACCCCTTTGTCGAACTCGTTGAAGACGCAGGAAAAGAAGGTCTCGCTACTCTTAACAAGTTCGCCAACGCCAACGGAACCAACACCTTCGGACCCGTATGGGAAGAACTCACAAGAATCATGCAGACCAACGTGGGTGTTTTCAGAACAGAAGAACTCATGGTTGAAGCGCTTGAGGTTCTTGACAAGCTTGAAGCAAAAATGGACGACTTCAGAGTTGTGGACAAATCATCCGTTTACAACCTCGACCTCATAGAGGCTCTTGAGCTTAACAACATGATTCTCGTTGCCAAAGCGGCTACCAAGGCTGCTCTTGCAAGAAAAGAATCCAGAGGCGGTCACTATAGGGACGACTACCCCGACAGAGACGACGCGAACTTCCTCAAACACACAGAAGTGTACCTTGAAGAAGACGGCAAAACCCCGAGAGTGGACTACAGAAAAGTGCGCATGCAGCCGCTTACTGTTGAACCGTTCCCGCCTAAAGCCAGAGTATATTAATCGGGAGGTCTGAGATAATGAAGAAGGTTACATTCGAAATATTCAGGTACGATCCCGACAAGGACAAGGAAGCGTACTACAAAACATACGATGTCGAACTGAGACGCCCCGGCTACCTCATGCTTGACGCTCTTAACCAGATCAAATGGGAGCTTGATCCCACGCTGACATACCGCAGATCATGCCGTGAAGGTGTTTGCGGTTCTGACGGTATCAACGTTAACGGCGTGAACATGCTCTCGTGCATGACAAAGGTTGAAGACCTCGGCAGCGATCACATAGTGATTCAGCCGCTTCCCGGCATGAACGTTATGAGAGACCTCGTGGTTGACGTTGATGATTTCTTCACGAAATTCATCACTGTTAAGCCTTACCTCATAAGAAAATCGCCCAATCCCGACAAGGAAATCTACCAGTCTCCGGAAGACAGGAAGAAGCTTGACGGTCTGTATGAGTGTATTGCCTGCGGATGCTGCTCATCCTCATGCCCCTCATACTGGGCTGACAAAAAATACCTCGGACCCAACGCCTTCCTCAGAGCATGGAGATACCTCGCTGACTCAAGGGACGAAGGAGCTGAGGAGCGTCTGCCTATCCTCAACGATAAGCACGGCGTATGGAGATGCCACACTATCTACAACTGTGTAGAGGCATGCCCCAAAGAACTCAACCCCACAGAAGCAATAATGAACATCAGAAAAATGCTTCTGGACACTGAGTTCTGATTTTCTATCCCTGTACAAATAGCAAAGCCCGTCTCTCTAGAGAGACGGGCTTTTTTTATATTATCTCCTGATATGAGCCTGCTTGAAGTCATCACAAATATTCTTTCAACAATGTCTCTGCCTCACTCCTTCCGCCGTCAGCGAGAAAATCACCGAAAGAAACAGCCCCGGAAGCCTTATATTTTTTCAGCACATCTACCGTAAAAGCAGGAATATTCACTGCCGGAAGCTCGCCGATATCTATACCTATGCCTTTCAGTGAACCGCCGATGAAGATGCGGAACCAGTCCGCCCTTTCGCCCGATTTATCCTTTCCTGCCTTGCCGCCGAACCCCAAATCAGCCAGAGCAGTATGTCCGCAGCCGTTGACACAGCCTGAGATCCCTATACGCGCGTCTTCAAAACCGCTGAGTTCCTTATCCGCCGTTACCGCATCAGTTATCCCCTTAAGCAGACCGGATGAAGAAGCGGCGGAAAGCCTGCAAAAATCTGTGCCCACGCAGGTTTTTATATCACTCAAAAAACCGTTCGCTCCGGCAAGACTGCTGATCCCGAAAGCAAGCCCTTTTGCTTCTCGAAGAATTGCCGCACTCACACCACGCAGCAGAATGTTCTGCGTCTGTGTGAAACGGATTTCGGTTTTCGGATATTTTTTGCAGAAGGCGATCACCAGTGCCGCCGTATCTGCTGAAACCTGCCCGAAAAACAGTGGAATTTTTACTGTGTAACGCCCTGTCTGCCTTTGCGGAGTGACAAAGAGATCAGTCCATTTTGAGTCTTCAAACACCCAGTTATTCGTTTCACGAGCATAGCTGAAGCTTCTGCGCTTTATTTTCAGTGATTTATCATCTGAGAATTTTTTCAGTTTTGTCTTGAGTATCTTAAAAAACTCATCCCTGCCCGTCCTTTCTATGAGGAAGCGCAGCCTCGCCTGAGATCGGGGAACCCCCTGCCCGTATTCCGCAAAAAGCTCGCCGAAAGCAAGCGCCGCAATAAGAATATCCGAAGCGGGAATGAAATCCAGCAGCCTGTCTCCGGTCATGGATTTTGCACCGAGTCCCCCGCCTGTGCAGACAGAAAAGCCGCGGCGCCCTTTCCTTTTAACAGCGATCAGTCCCAGATCCGCTATCGCGCACAGAGCCCTGTCCTCTCTTGAGGATGAAAGGGCAATCTTGAACTTCCGCGGCAGGGCGGTAAAGACAGGATACTCCGGCAGTCGGTTGGAAAGCTCCAGCCCGTAGGGTGAAACATCGAAAACGTCATCCGCCGAAACGCCGGAAAGAGGATCAATCAGTACATTACGGACGCAGTTCCCCCCCGCGGTTTTTGTCAGCAGCGAGAGATCCGCCAGCCTGCGCTGTAATTTTCCCAGATTCTCAGGTGCGACATCATGAAGCTGGACATTCTGCCTCGTGGTTATATGCAGAAAACCGCCCGCATACTCTTCCGCAAGGCTGATCAGTGAACCCAGCAGAGACGCATCGATTATTCCCCCTGCAAGACGTATCCTCTGCATGAACGTTCCCTGCTGTTTCTGCTCGTAAATTCCGAAACCTGCGCAGGTTTTCCGGAACTCATCCATATCCGTTCCGCCGCTCAGCCAACTGCGCAAAACGACCTCAAAGCTGTCTATAACTTCATAGTAACCTTCGGGAAGTCTGTACAAATCCACAGTGTTCCTCCCCTTACTCTTCTATGCTTCTGCATTCCCAGTGCGGATAATGCTTTCTTATGAACCTGTTGAGTTCTATTTCCTGATTGGAGTATACCCCGATTCTCTTCACCGATGACTTTTCAAGGGCGTCAAGGATTATTCCCCCACCTGCTATGTTGTAGTCATCTATAATCACAAATCTTCCCAAAGGCTCATTGGCATCAAATGTATCAAATGCTATGGGCGCTGATGTTTTAAGGAGCAGGGTCGCAGCCTCGTGCCGTCTGATCCCTTTCCTGTCCGTCTCCTTCTCAAGACTCTGGGCGTCAATAAGCTTTTCTATTTTCTCTATAGTGCCAGATACTTTGGCGCAACCTATTTTCAGTTTATATTCTTTGCCCGTTTCAAAGGGTCTTGAACCTAGCCAGAAAATATTTGCCCTGAATCTGTCGGATACCTTGATGCTTTCGTCCCCCTCCTTCACCATAACTTCCCCGGGCTTTACGTAAACCTGAGTTTCAAGGGTGAAGCCCGCTGCCTCACCTGCCCCTGCGCTGAATCTCTGTTCGGTATTGAAGCCTTCAACGGTGCTGATCACGCTGGTTTTACCGGAGGGGAGAAAATCCACCCTGTCCCCTGCGCTGATTCTGCCGGAGGAGGGTGTACCTGCGAAAATCCTTCGTTCATCATTGTTTTCCGTAAATTTATAAACGTCCTGCAATGACATGGAAAAGGGTTTGTCCTCAAGTGACTGCTCATCGTCAAAACCGTCCAGAGCCTCCAAAACGCTTTTGCCGGTGTACCATGGTGTGCTGACGGAATTTGAAATGAGGTTCACTCCCTCCCTCGCCGCAACAGGTATAAAATGCTGGGGCTGTACGCCGAGTTCTGCCAGAAACAGACCGTAGTCACGACAGATGCCTTCAAAGACATCCCTGCTGTAGTTCACCAGATCCATCTTGTTCACCACAACAGCAACCTGCCTTATTCCCAGAAGCGAAAGCAGAAGACCGTGGCGCTTGGAGTTCTCGGCTATCCCTTCCTTCGCGTCTATTATCAGCACTGCTGCGGACGCTCTGGAAGCTCCGCTGAGCATATTTTTAAGAAACTCTATGTGCCCCGGAGCATCGATTATGATATATTCCCGCATGAGGCTTTTGAAAAACACTCTGGCTGAATCTATGGTGATCCCCTGCTTCTGCTCATCAGCCAAGGCATCAAGCAGGAAGGCATATTCAAACGGGCGGGAATTGCCGGCGCACATTGCCTTCACCGCCTCCAGCTTACCTTCGGGCAGGCTGCCGGTATCGGCAAGGAGTCTGCCCGTCAGCGTGCTTTTTCCGTGGTCAACATGACCTGTTATGACAATATTCATCCTTTTCATTACATATACCCGTCCTTTCTCAGTGCTTCGAGGGTTCCGCCCCCCTCCTTGTCCTGCTCCCTGCCGGAACGCTCGGCTATATTCCTGAATTTGCCGCTTTTCAGCTCATCAATGATCTCACTGACTGTTCGCGCGTCCGACTCAACAGGCTTTGTGCAGGGCCAGCAGCCGAGAGAGCGGTATCTTCTGCCGTCCCCGTGGTTAAAGTACAGGGGGATTACCGGTATCTTTTCCCGTTCTATGTATTCCCAGATGTTCAGCTCAGTCCAATCCAAAAGCGGATGTATGCGGACATGGGTTCCGGGCGCAAATTCGGTTTTATACTGGTTCCAGAGCTCAGGCGGCTGGCTTGCGGTGTCCCACTCGCTCTTTTCATCCCTTGCGGAAAACACGCGCTCCTTGGAGCGGCTTCCTTCCTCATCCGCCCTCACTCCGGCTATCACTCCGGTGAAAACCTCTCTTGATTTATCCGGCACAAGCGCGCCTGTTTCAAAATCAAGCCTTTGCCGCTCCCACGCACCGGAAAGGGTATTCACAAGGGCTTCTGTCTTGAGCCTTTTGCAGCAGGCAAGCCTATCCAGTCCGCCGAGAAAGGTTTCATTATTTGCAAGGGCCTCCGTGTTCTGCCCCACAATGAGATTTATGTGGTATTTCAGGCAGAGCTCGTTGCGGTAAGTTATCATTTCCGGCACTTTATACGCAGTGTCTATATGAATAAGCGGAAAGGGTACATGCCCGAAAAATGCTTTCCTTGTAAGCCAGAGAAGAACAGTGCTGTCCTTTCCTATAGACCACAGCATGGAAAGGCTCTTGAACTCTCTGTAAGCCTCCCTGAGTATGTACACACTGTGCGCTTCCAGTTTTTGCAGATGATCCATTTCTACCTCGTATATTTCTTAAAATAATTTATGAATAAGACTATTTTTTCAGATGCAGACCGCATTCCTTATGTTCCGGCGATTCCCACCACCATCTGCCGCTTCTTATGTCCGCGGGATCTGATGCGGGTCTTGTGCAAGGCTCACAGCCTATGCTGAGGAAGCCCTTTGCATAGAGCGGGTTATGAGGCAGCCTGTGTTTCGCCGCATATTCCATGACCTGCTCCGTTTTCCAAGCCAAGAGAGGGCTGGCTTTATATATTCCTGATAATTCGTCATATTCCAGAACATCAATATCAGTTCTGGTTGGCGACTGCTCCCTGCGAAGACCTGTAAACCAAAGGGAAAAATCTTTCAGATAAGCATTCAGCGGAACAACCTTACGCACACGGCAGCAAAGCCTCCGCAGTTCGGCACTTCTGTAAAAAAGATCTTCGCCGTGCTCCTCCGTCATTCTCCGCACTTCAGCCGCCTGCGGTCTGATAACATCAAGCCGGATTCCGAAAAACTCCTCAACATCACTGTTCATAGCTTCTGATTCGGGAAAAAGCTTTCCGGTGGAGATGGTGAAGACCCTCGGCGTGCACCCTGCTCTTTTCATCAGGTCAAGCAGAACCACATCTTCGACCTGATGACTGAACGCCAGAGTATGGCGTCCTTCAAACACGCCGGAGAAAAATTTAAGCGCACCGAGTGTTTCCTCCTCACGCCAGCGGCTCAGAAGCGTTTTATATGACATAGCTGTACGCCTCCTCATCCTTGGTGTAGATTTTTGTATTTTTAAACCTGAGCTTCACATTTTCACCGACCTTCAATCCAAGAAGATCGGATGCGTCCTTTGAGATTTCGGCGTCTATGTACCTGCCTCCGCCTTCATCAGCATAAAGTTCTATGTTTACGACCGAACCCCTCTGGCGCATGAACGAAACCTTTGCGCTGATGCCCTCCGGCGAATCCGCGGGGAGAACCTGCACATCATGAGGGCGGACAAACAGCGCCGCGTCCTTAACGTCAAGTTCCTTATCTGATTCATCCACGGAGGTGTTCTCAAACTGCATGCGTCCGTTTACAAGTCTTCCGTGGAACAGGTTCACATTGCCCAGAAAGCTGTAAACAAAGCTGTTTGCGGGCTTATCATAAACCTCTTCCGGCATGCCGGTCTGTTCTATGCGCCCTTTGTGCATGATCACGATTCTGTCCGCCACCTCAAGCGCCTCCTCCTGATCATGGGTCACGAATATACTGGTTATATGCAGTTCGTCATGGAGCCTTCTCAGCCACTTGCGAAGTTCCTTGCGAACCTTGGCATCCAGAGCGCCGAACGGTTCATCCAGCAGCAGAACTCCGGGCTCCACAGCAAGCGCTCTGGCGAGTGCGACCCTCTGCCTCTGCCCGCCGGAAAGTTCTGACGGAAATCTGTCCGCATAGTGCTCAAGCTGAACAAGCTTAAGGAGATTCCGTACCTTTCTCCTGATCTCCTCCTTGGCGGGGCGGCTTTTTTTCGGTTTACATGTGAGACCGAACGCCACATTGTCAAACACCTTCATGTGCTTAAACAGCGCATAGTGCTGGAATACAAAACCTATGCCCCTTCTTCCCAGCGGCTGAGCGGAAGTATCCTCTTCGCCGAAATAGATTTTGCCGCTTTCAAAGCTTTCCAGCCCTGCTATTGTGCGCAGAAGCGTGGTTTTCCCCGAACCGGAAGGTCCCAGAAGAGCGATCAGCTCGCCGCTTGCTATCTCAAGGTCAAGATCTGTAAGGGCATGATAACCGCCGTAAAATTTGTTCAGTTTATCAATGGTTATTTTCATGTTTCACCGCTCTTTTCCTCTCGCTGATATTTTCCAGCACCCGTTTCGCGGTCAGCGTGATAACCGCCGTGGACGCCAGAATTGTGGAAACTGCAAAAGCAGCCGTAAACTGATACTCGTTGTAAAGAATCTCGATATGAAGAGGCACTGTGTTTGTCATTCCCCTTATGTGTCCGGAAACAACAGAAACAGCGCCGAACTCGCCTATGGCTCTGGCGCTGCAAAGCACAATTCCGTAAAAAAGACCTATTTTGATGTTAGGCAGGGTTATCCGCAGAAAGGTTTTCCAGCCGGAAGCACCGAGAAGTATGGCTGCTTCCTCTTCTTCCGTTCCCTGCTCCTGCATAAGCGAAATAAGCTCACGGGCTATGAACGGAAAGGTTACAAAAACTGTTGCCAGTATTATCCCCGGCACAGCAAAAATAACCTTAAAGTCATTGGCTATCAGCCATCTGCCCAAAGGACCGTGGTTGCCGAGCAGGAGAATGAACACAAGACCCGCTATAACAGGCGAGACCGAAAAAGGCAGATCGATAAGAGCCGTGAGGAAATTCTTCCCTTTGAAACGGAACTTTGTAACCGCCCATGCGGCGGCGATACCGAAAATAAGGTTAAAGACCACGGCCGAAACAGCGGCAACAAGCGTAAGCTTAACAGCAGCAAGAGCATTGGGCTCTGTAACTGACCTGACATAGACATCCCACCCGTCTCTGAAAGCCGTGGCAAATATGAAAACCAGAGGTGTGAACAGCAGAAGCACGAACATCAGAAACACAAAGCCGATAAGGGTATAGCGTACGAATGCCGGCTCTGTGAGGGCACTGCCGTTTCTTTTGACTGCCTGACTCATGCGGGAATCCTCCTTATAAGCTTCTTGAGAATGCCAAGAGCAAACAGCACGGCAAAAGCGGTAAGCAGAGTGACAAGAGCAAGGGCATTCGCCTCAGCGTAATTGTACTGCTCAAGTTTGGTGACTATCAGCAGCGGAGTTATCTCAGTCTGAAACGGCATATTGCCGGAGATAAAAATAACTGAGCCGTATTCCCCCAGCCCTCTTGCAAACGCAAGGGAAAAACCTGTGATCAGTGAAGGAGAAATGATAGGCAGTATAATCCGCCTTACAGTCTGAAACCTTGCGGCTCCCAGACTGGCGGCAGCTTCTTCAAGCTCTTTCTCAAGCTCTTCCAGAGCCGGCTGCACACTGCGCACCACAAAAGGGAAGGTGACAAAGATCAGGGCAAGGGTTATTCCCCACGAGTTGAAAACGACCTTTGTCCCAAACTTCGCCGGAATTGCGCCCAGCCACCCGTTTTCCGCATAAAGAGCGGTAAGAGTCACCCCTGCAACGGCAGTAGGCAGCGCAAACGGAAGATCCACAAAAGCATTGAGCAGCGATTTGCCCGGAAACTCGTATCTTGTCAGCACCCAAGCGGTGATAAAGCCTATGATAAGGTTTGCAGAAGCGGCAAAAAAAGACGTAAGCAGCGTCACCTTGTAGGACGCAAGAGATCGTGCGTCTGTCACTACTGCGGCAAATTCACCGAAAGACATTGATGTAACAGATATTATGATTGTGGAAAGCGGAATGATCACAATAAGGCTGAGAAAAAGCAGAGTATAGCCCAGTGACAGCCCGAATCCGGGTATTACATTGTTTTTGTTCATAGCCGCTCCGTAAAAAAATTAAGAGGGATTATCTCAGTTCTGAGAAAAATCCCCCTCCCCCCTGAGGCAGATTTTATTCCGTATTGCGGAGTCTTATCTTTTGTAGATTTTGTCGAACGTGCCGCCGTCACTGAAATGGGCGGTCTGCGCCTTCTGCCATCCGCCGAAGACATCATCAATGGTGACAAGCTCGGTTTTCACAAATACATTACCGTATTTTTCAAGGACTTTCGGATCCCTCGGGCGGTAGTAGTGTTTACCGGCAAGCTCCTGCGCCTGCGGTGTGTAGAGGTATTCCAGATAGGCGTTTGCTGTTTCCAGTGTTCCCCGCTTATCCACAACCTTATCCACCACAGCTACAGGAGGCTCCGCAAGTATGCTCAGCGAAGGAACAACTATCTCGAACTTGCCCTTGCCGAGCTTATTCACCGCAAGGAAAGCCTCGTTCTCCCATGATATGAAAACATCGCCTATACCTCTCTCGACAAAGGTTATTGTTGCTCCTCTCGCACCGGAATCCAGCACGGGAACATTTTTGAAAAGAGCTGAAAGAAATTCCGCCGCTTTCGCTTCGCTGCCGTTGTTATGCTTCAGTGCGTAAGCCCATGCGGCAAGGTAGTTCCATCTGGCGCCGCCGGAAGTTTTCGGGTTCGGAGTAATAACGGAAACTCCGGGTTTAGTGAGGTCATTCCAGTCTTTAATATTTTTGGGGTTGCCTGCTCTCACGAGGAAAACAATTGTGGAGGTGTACGGAGAGCTGTTCTGCTTAAAGCGTTTCTGCCAGTCCGCAGGAATAAGGTTTGCTTTCTCATGCAGAGCATCCACATCATAAGCCAGTGCGAGAGTTACCACATCCGCCTCAAGCCCGTCGATGACAGAGCGTGCCTGCTTGCCGGAACCGCCGTGCGACTGCCTGACAGTTACTTTGTCCCCCGTCTTATCCAGCCAGTATTTTGCGAACGCTGAGTTGTACTCTTCATAAAATTCCCTTGTCGGGTCGTACGAAACATTCAGAAGCGTTACCTCTTTCGCAAACAGGCTCAAAGGAATAATTGTTAAGATAAAGACTGTTAAAAGTTTCCCTGTGACATTTTTCATGTTCGCCCTCCTATTATCCTGTGGATCGATAGATATTATAGATAAATTATAAAGTCAATAACAAATATGGATTTTGTGGATATTAAATTTTCAGTGATAACTGAATAAGTACTTAACTATTTCTCAATTTGAGGTTATATGATAAATAAAATCAAAAACAACGAAGGCATAACATGAAAAAACCGCAGGACAGCGTGGCAAAAGTGACCAACGCACTTAAGGAACTAGGTGTAAATACTGAAGTTCTCACATTTTCACAGTCGACCAAAACATCGCAGGAAGCGGCGGACGCCGCAGGGTGCGAGCTGGCTCAGATAGCAAAATCAATAGTTTTCAGGGCAAAAAAGGCTGACAAGGCAGTTCTCGTAATCACCAGCGGAATAAACAGAGTGGACACCAAGCTGATACGTGATCACCTCGGCGAAAAGCCCGACAAAGCTGACGCAGACTTTGTAAGAGATAAAACAGGCTACGTCATAGGCGGCGTTCCGGCAATCGCCCATAAGGAAGAACCGATAGTTTTTCTGGATGAAACACTTATACAGTTTGCTGAAATCTGGTCGGCAGCAGGTTCACCTTATTCCATCTATAAAATTACACCGCAGGAGCTTCTGCGTATTACGGGAGCGAAAGTAATCAAGGTCTGCTGAAAACACCATATGAAAACAAAAATATGGTATAGTTAAAAGCAAGGCAGGTGTTTTATGAATATTCTATTAGCCGTTTTTCTGTTTTTCTCTTCTCAGGCGACAGATTGCATGTCAATAACATCGGTTTCACAGTCTGATTCCACACTTTTATCCTATTCATATTCAGCAGAATACGAACGCAGAGGCTGCTGCTCCAAACACGGCGGAGTATGCGGATGCTCAAACGGCAGAGCCTTGTGCTGTGACGGAACACTGAGCCCTACGTGCGGGTGTGACTGATTTATATCGCTGAGCCCGCGTCCTGCGGCTCTGCTGACACAGCCCACTGTCATTGCGAACGTTAGTGAAGCAATCTCATATATTACAGCAGAATTTTAAGTTAATTCTCAGTCCGAACCGTTTTCCGGAGCTTATGTTGCTTTAGCTTTCTTATTGATCAGATAGACTGCGCAGAGAGCGATTGCTCCGCCTGTGAATGTGCTCCACGCAACCTTCTCACCCAAAAAAACCATGCTGAAAATCAATGCGCTCACAGGTACAAGAAACACAAACGAGCTCGCCTTGTCCGAGCCGAGCTTGGAAGCGCATATGAAATACACGGAAGAACCGAATGTGGTGGCAAATGCCGCAAGCAGAAAGAGATTCAGCCAGAACAACCCGTCAAAAGAAGCCATGCTGCCCACATCGCCTTTCATATAAACAAAGATGAAAATAGTTGTAAACAATGACAGATAAAAATTAAACCCGATAGGAGACAGAATGGTCTTAACTCTGGCGCTGAGGTTAGTGAGCACAGCCCATGTTACTGCCGCGAGAAGGAAAAAAACGTTGCCGCTGTGAAACAGGGCGTACCAGTCCATTTCCCATATTCTTAATATAAACCCTGCCCCTACTGCGCCTATGCAGAGCCCGATTATGTCCTTCACCAGAAACTCGCCGCGGGAAATAAGCTTATTTATCAGATAAGTAACCGCAGGAATGAGCGTTGTCGTCAGTACTCCGCCTATACTCGCCAGCCCCTTATTGAGTCCCATAAAGAAAAATAAGTTATATACCAAAAGAATAACAGCACCCAGAAGCGCAGCGAAAAAACCTGTTCTGCGAAACCGGAAACTCTCCCTGAGAACAATCATCACCGGAATAAGAGTGAGAGTGGTCAGGGCGAAGCGCCAGAAGATCAACTGTTCCGGCGCGGCGTAACGCACAAGAACCTTGGCGTTTATCCATGAACCGCCCCATGAGACCATCACAAGAAACATTAAAAACATCAGAACCATATTCGACATTTCCTATTTTATTACCAAATCAGAGAGTTTGAAAAGAGAAAACATGAAATGGATGTAAAGATTAAATCTTATCATTGATATTAAAGAGCTTTCCCGCCGAAAACAGTTTTTTCCGGCGGAAAAGAAGTATGATGCGGTAATTATTTTATAAGCTTTGAAACTTCCTTGAATTCCGGTGTTCCGGCAGCGCCCAAAAGCTGGAAAAGCACAGTTTCGGAAACAGTTACAACTGCTCCCGCCTTTTCCATAAACCTTAAGCCTATTTCCCAGTTGAACTTGGCGCGTGAGCATACGGAATCCGCGACAACGTGAACGTTGAACCCGTTTTCGATGAGGTCAACAGCGGTCTGAAGAACGCATACGTGTGTTTCCATACCCACGAGAATAAGGTTTTTCACGCCTTCATTTTTCAGTCTCTCAATAAAAGCCTTTTCACCGCAGCACGAGAAGGTTACTTTCTCAAAAAATTCTTCCCCTGCCTCTTCTGTGATTTCTTTAACCGTGCCGCCCAGCCCTTTGGTGTACTGCTGAGTGACGAGAACAGGGGATCCGATGATTTTAAAGCTTTTTATGAGCTTGATTATGTTGTTTCTGATACGCTCGTAAACCTTGGGATCCATAGCGGGGATAAGTTTTTCCTGAACATCAATCACTATAAGCGCCGTGTCTTCCTTAGAAATTCTGAACATAAGCAACCTCCGTACTAAATTTCCACATATTTTTTCAGTTCATCAGCCGTCTGCTCAAAGGTTTCATACAGTACGGCATTCATCCCCACGCCGAGCGCACGGGCGATATTTCCCTTATTATCATCAATAAACACCGCTTCCTGCGGAAAAATGTTCAGCTTATTACATGTTTCTGTAAAATATGAGGGGCTCTGCTTGCTGTTTCCGTCATGATAGGAGTTAAAAACGTGCTGAAAACTCTTGAAAAAACCGTCTCTTTCGTTCAGCTCGTCCAGCCAGTGAGTCTGGTCACTTAAGATTGCTGTCCTGTATTTTCTGCCAAGATTTTCAGCCATTTCAATTACATACGGGCGTACAACAAATCTGGGGAGTATCTCATTTTTCAGTTCCGTGGCGCTCATAGGAAGGTTGATCAGTGTCTTCACATGAGTCCAGTAGCCGTATTCGTCAACCTTACCCAAGCAGAAGCCTGTATCGTGGATAGCCTGAACACAGAGTTCAAAGAAGCTCTCAGGCTCATGACCGCATTTTGCGGCGATTATCCTCACCCCTTTTGCCCAGCCTTCCTCGGCTATCACTCCGCCGAAATCGAAAATAACAGTTGAAACTTTCATCAAATCCCTTTTAATACATACTGTTCATAATAAGTGCTAGCATCCCGTATTAAAAAAGTAAAGAAAGGAAAATACATGAAAGAAAAAGTAATGGTGGCGATGAGCGGCGGTGTGGACAGCACGACCTGCGCCATGCTTATGCTTGAACAGGGTTACGATGTGACAGGAGTCACCCTGCATCTTTTTGACGGGCAGGAAAAAGCCCTTGAGGACGCCGAAGCCTGCGCAAAACAGCTCGGTATAAAGTGGTATGCCGCTGACTGCCGCAAATTCTTCGGAGAGGATGTCATATCCTACTTCATCCGCACATATAAGCTGGGCAAAACCCCTAACCCCTGCTGCCACTGCAACCACGGGGCGAAATTCAACTACCTGTACAGAGAGATGAAGGCGGAGGGCTGCACGGCGCTTATCTCCGGACACTACGCCCGCATAGCTGAGCGCGGCGGCAGAAAGCTTGTGGCAAAAGGGCTGGATAAAAATAAGGATCAGTCCTATTATTTATGTCTGATGGAGCCTTATCAGCTTGATGTGGTCCGCTTTCCTCTTGGAGAGATGACAAAGAGCCGGACGCGGGAACTGGCAAAAAACTACGGTCTTGCGGTTGCGGATAAAAAAGACAGTCAGGAAGTCTGTTTCCTCATGGGCGGCGACTACAGGGATTACCTTCGTGCAAAGCTTAAGGATAAGGATATAAAGAAAGGAAACTTCATACTCGACGGCAAACCCCTGAAGCAGCATGACGGCATAGTCTTCTACACCGTCGGACAGAGAAAGGGATTGGGCATCGGCTATCACGAGCCGCTTTACGTAAGTTCCATAGACCCGAAAACGGGCGATGTGCATCTGGGTGTCAAAGAAGAATCAGCAAAACGGGGCGTAAAGCTGAAAGACTGTGTCTTTGCAGGCGCAGACAGCTATATCCGCAGGGCGAAAGCCCGCCTAAGGTACAGAATGACGGAAGCTCCATGCACCCTTGAGATCCTCCCCGAAGACAAGGCAGTGCTGCTTTTTGACGAACCGCAGTTTTCCCCCGCGCCGGGGCAGGTCGCGGCGGTATATGATGACGAGGTGCTGCTTGGCGGCGGTTTTATTGAATCGGTATTTTGAAAAGTTCGGCAAAGCAATAGTCGCCTTCAGCGGCGGCGCGGACAGCACGGCAGTTCTAATGCTGGCGGCTGAGTATCTCGGAGCGGACAATGTTGTCGCCGTTACCATGGAATCTCCGCACATCTTCTGGTATCAGGTGGAAAACGCCCGTAAAACAGCCTCCCGTCTGGGTGTGCAGTGGGTCTCAAAAAAGCTGAATATCACTGACGAGTTTCTGGAAAACAAGCCCAACAGGTGCTATGTCTGTAAGAGAGAGATTCTCAAGTCCATCACCGAAACAGCCATAGAAAAAGGCATTGAGCATATCTTTGACGGCACGAACATAGAAGACACCAAGGAGTACCGTCCGGGAATGGCAGCCTTAATAGAATACGGCATTGTCTCTCCCCTGCTGGATAACGAGCTGGGAAAGGAATTTGTGCACAAAACAATAGCACCGCTCATCGCTGACGGTTTCGTATTCCCCAACGATTCCTGCGTGGCGACAAGGATAAACGGCATAATAACAAAAGACAGGCTGAGAGCTGTGGAAACCGCCGAGAACGGTCTGAGAGACGAGTTTGACGGGATACGCATGCGCCTGTTTGATAACCCACCCAGAGTACTGTTTAAACGCCCTAAGGCGCTGAATGCGGAACAGCTCCGCAAACTCAGTACGGCACTGAAAAAAGCTATCCCCTAATCTGCTTAAGCTCTATCTGACGTTTGAAAACGTATTTGATCAGCTGGTTGCGCTCGGATTCTTTCTTAAAATAGAACTCCACGCTTATCTGATTCTTCCCCTCAAGGCGGACTGTGCGTATCACCTTGCCGTGCAGAACCTGCCCCTTTCCCAGCATCTCCGATAAATCCACGCTCACGTGCTGCCCCTTAGCTGTTTCCGCCTCAGTGATAAGCCTGCACCCTCCGCCGGAGAGATCGACGATTGTGCACTCTGCGGAATCATACGGCACGCTTGTTTTTTCACCCGGTGAAGAAGGATGAAACAGAGCTATGCTCCCCTTTATCCTTGTGGAAACCCTGAAAAAATCCCTGAGCTGGTTGCGTTCAAGCTGTTCGGGTCTGCGCAGCTTGAGTAAATATATTGATCCGGTTTTAACTCTCCCGAGAACAGCGGTCTCAAATCTGTATCTGCTGTCCGGTCCCATGAAGCTCACTTCCGCCTTTGTCCCGGGGATGAGGGGAACAGGTATGCCTCCGCTGGAGGGCATTGCGGCAAGTATGCTTCCGTCACGGTCAAAATCCTCGACTCTCGAATCATAACTCCCCGCATAGTCTCCGTTTGTAACGATGAGAGTAATTTTCGTATTTACAGTAAAAAGTTTATCGAAATCATTTATCAGTTCTGCCATAAGTTTTTTATACAGGACTTTACGCAGCTCTTCAACATTTTCCTAAGTGCTGTTAAGCCAATAAATTTTATCTGAAACTCAGCATGCTCCTTTTTAATTTTCTTCCATTCTCCGTTATTATACGTATAATTATCTTTCGCATATCCCCTCGCATTTGAGGGGATATGATTTTATATGAGGTAGTTAATGGACAAAGCCAGCCTTGAAATCGAAAATTTTGACATTCTTGACGGAGACGTTCTCATGGAACTGGATGATTTTTCCAAGCTTCTATGGGTGTGGATCAATGAGGATGTCCTGTCGGTTTTGCCCGAAAGACCTTCCATAGGTTCAGGCTCTTTGCAGACTGATCCTGTTGCGGAGTATAAGTATATTTTCTTTATCCACTACTTCAACCTGCTTATGGTTCATGTTCTGGGTCACAGTCTCGGCAAATACAGATCGTTTGCCAGAAGACACCTTTCTGACAAAAATATGAGGGATTTCCTCACAAAAAAACAGAGCATTCAGGATATACTTGCTAAAAATCTTAAAAACATCACAGTGCTTAACGCTATCATCCGTAACTTCATATCAAAACTGATGGAAAACGGAATAAGCACTCAAAGACTGGACAGCAGTCTTGATATGCACTATCTTAACGCTGTGTCTGTTGTTGTTCCCAACATCAGGAAAAACACAGCCCTGAGAAGCCATATTATACCGCTGGTGATTGAAGACGCTTCTCTCATGGGGAGATTGAAAAGACTTTTCAGCAAGTAGGTAAAATGAACAATATCAAACTTATAAGAGTTAAACAAAAGCTCGGCGCAGGCGACCGTGTATTTGCTTACGTCATGGTAAATGTACGAACAAAGAAGCATGGTCACTCGGAAACCATCAGTGTGGATGTTACACCGATTATAAAAGACGAGCTCCTCAGCGGTGTGCCCGATGAAGACCCTTCCAAAACATCCCCTCTTGATGATAAAACCAACAGATTCACAGCCACAGCGGACGCCAACAGGGAAACTGTAACCATCGCCGCAGGTCCCAGAATGATGATTGGTTCAAGTATAAGAGACAAGGGAGTGGGAACCTTCGCACTTAACGAGATCATCCGATGGATGATAGTAAAATACCCTAACTACATGGTAGACATAGTCAATATTTCCTCATCCTTCCTTCCTGATGAAGAGGAGAGAAAAAAAGCCGTACACTTCTTCTTAAATTTCGGATTTGATTTCAAGGAAAATAACGGACTGCCATATGAAGGGACAATGGAAGCCGTTCTCTGCATGAATCTCCATGAACATATGAACCGCTCAAAGGTCGACGAAATCGACATCAGCAAGTTCATAAGAGAACTCCTGCGGGAACGCTACATGATTGAGGAAACCATCAAAAATCAGGGCAGACTCATACAGGAGCACGAGGTTTTCAGAAACAAGGCTGAAAAGGACAGGTTTGCCAGTGTGCTCATCAACATACTGACTGTTTTAGGCATCCTTTTCCTGCTGTTCTATCTCAGATAATTCCGTTCTTCATGAAAAGCTTTTTCATCAGAAGCGCTTTGGCATAAAACTCCAGACCGGAGATATATACATAACATTCTTTAAGCGTGTCACCCACGGCAAATACCCCGTGATCCTTCACAATGACAATTTTGTTCATAGTAAGCCCTTCCGCAACGCTTTCAGCCAGTTCATCCGTACCGCTTTTTCCTGTAACAACAGGAACGTATTTAAGAAACGGGAGAATCTCCGCAGCGCTGAAGCACGCGGCTTCCTTAAAAAAGTCCCCGGCTAAGATTGAGAAAACAGTATGGGCGTGCATCACCCTTTTTGCTCCTGTTTCCTTAATTATTTTTCGGTGAACACAGAGTTCTGTTGTCGCCAGCTTGTCATTGGGACAGGCATTATCAAGATATACCTCAACAATATTATCATCTTCAAGCTCATCAAGCATTGAGCCTGTTTTCGTGGCATAGAGCACACCGTTTTCATAAGCCGATATATTACCGAAAAATGAAGTTGTAAGTCCGTTTTCAACAAGCTTTCTGCCGAACTTTGAAATTTCAGCCTTCACTGCTGTTCCCATCCAAATACCCGCCGTTTAATTAGTGACCGCTGTGTTCTGTTTTGAGTCTAAGTGTTTTACAGAACAGCTTTATATATGTTATCGGAAGTATAAACCATTTAGACAAAAGAGCAAATATATTTTTTGACACAAATTTTACATGCTCATATAAGTAAAAAGCTATGCTCTGTATAACATTGAAAGCCAGAAATCATAAAGTCGTAAGTTAATGAGGCTTGAGGCTACGAAGAAGAAAGAATGTAAGTTTGACAACAAATACTGCCAGACTTAAAAGATGAAAAAAAATCAGAAACTTATAATCAAAGGAACACCGAAGCTGTCAGACCGCCGTCAGGCGAAAAAAAAGGCGGCTCAAATGAACCGCCTTATATATCTTACTCTTTAACAAGCTCGATAATCGCCATATCCGCCTGATCGCCTTTGCGATAGCCGGTTTTGACTATTCTGGTGTAACCGCCGGGGCGTTCTTTAAATTTCGGAGCCACTTCATCAAAAAGGAGATTGACTACCTTTTTGTTGGGGAGCCTTCTCAGCACGAGTCTTCTCGCTGAAAGGTCGCCGACCTTGCCGAAAGTTATCAGGGGCTCGACAAACGAACGGAGAGCTTTTGCTCTTGTTACGGTTGTCTCAATTCTGCCGTGCTCAATCAGGAAACCTGCCATACTTCTGAGCATGGAGAATCTGTGCGCCGTCGGCCTGCCGAGTTTTTTGCCGCTTTTTCTATGACGCATCTATTCATCCTCCGAATCTGAATTCACATAACCTATAGCCTCAAGATCCATTCCCAGTCCGAGACCGAGTTCGTGGAGAACTTTTTTGATCTCCTCAAGGGATTTGCGGCCGAAGTTTTTAGTTTTGAGCATTTCGCTGTCCGTCTTCCTGCAAAGTTCAGCCAGTGTTTTGATGTTGGCATTCTTCAGGCAGTTATAAGCCCTGACGGAGAGTTCAAGCTCCTCAATGCTCTTATCAAGAAGATCAAAAAGCTGATCGTTCTTGCTGGATTCATCGACATCGGAATCTTCAACCTCGGGCTCTTCAAAGTTGATGAAGAGGTTCATATGATCCTTCACTATCTTGGCGGCGAAAGCTATCGCGTCCTCGGGAGTGATGGAGCCGTCTGTCTCTACTTCTATGATGAGCTTGTCATAGTCGGTACTCTGACCGACACGCGCGTTTTCGACAAAGTAGTTTACCCTTTTGATGGGCGAGAAAATCGCGTCAACGGGAATCATGTCAACTTCGTCTATATCCTTTTCAAATTCTTCAGCGGGAACATAACCAAGACCTCTCTGAATGAGAAGCTCCATGTAGAGCTCAGTATCAGAATCGGTCAGGGTGCAGATGATCTGCTCAGGATTAAGCACTTCAAGCTGGCCTTCGCCTCTTATGTCACCGGAGGTAACAGGGCCTTCGCCTTTTTTCCTGATGTAGAATCTTCTCTGCTCATGCACGCCGAGTTTAAGATCAAGCGCTTTAAGGTTGAGAATTATGTCAACTATATCTTCGTAAACACCCGGAAGTGTACTGAACTCGTTGGTAACGCCCTCGATCTTAACGCCCACCACAGCAGTGCCTTCGATGGAGGAAAGCATCACCCTGCGAAGAGCATTTCCCACGGTGATACCGAAACCTTTCTCATAGGGTTCAGCTACGTACTTTCCGTATTTGGATGTAACTTCGCCTACAGGCTCGATTTTCCTGGGCTTTATTATTTCATGAAAGTTCATGATGATCATACGGATGTCCTCCGGTTACATTAAGCTACTTACTACTTAGAGTACAGTTCCACTATAAGGTGTTCGTGAATCTCGTAGTTTATATCAGTCCTTTCAGGGAGTCTAACGACCTGAGTTTTCTTGCCGTCTTTGTCAAGAGTCAGCCACTCGGGTATTCCTCTTCCTTCAGCAGTGTCAAGACACTCTTTCACACGTACGTGATCGCCTGATTTTTCTCTAACTTCGATAACCTCACCCGCTTTAACTATGAAAGAGGGGATGTTGACCTTGCGTCCGTTTACAAGGAAATGAGCATGGCGAACCATCTGTCTGGCTTCCTTGCGGCTTCCTGCAAAACCTGCTCTGTAGACTACGTTATCCAGCCTTCTTTCAAGAAGTGAAAGAAGATTTTCACCGGTAATGCCCTGCATTCTGGCTGCCTTTTCAAAGTAAAGGCGGAACTGTGCTTCAAGGATACCGTAAAATCTTTTAACTTTCTGTTTTTCCCTAAGCTGCTGACCGTAGTCGCTGAGTTTTTTCCTGAGCTGACCGTGCTGGCCGGGAGGGTACGCTTTTTTCTCAATACCGCATTTATCTTTATAGCAACGCTCGCCTTTGAGGTAAAGTTTTGTACCTTCACGCCTGCAGAGCTTGCAAACTGCGCCTGTATACCTAGCCAATTTGAACCTCCAACCTTATACTCTTCTCTTTTTACGGGGTCTGCATCCGTTGTGCGGAACAGGGGTTACGTCTCTGATGAGAGTAATCTTGATTCCCGCAGCCTGAATCGCTCTGATGGCGCTTTCGCGTCCGGAGCCGGGTCCCTTAACGTTGACCTCCACTTCTCTCATGCCGTTTTCCATTGCTTTTTTAGCAGCGGCCTCAGCGGAAAGCTGAGCGGCGAAAGGAGTGGATTTCCTTGAGTTTTTAAAACCGTTGCATCCGCCGGCAGACCAGCAGATGACATTACCGCCCATGTCGGTAAAGGAAACGATTGTATTGTTGAAGGTTGAGTTTATATGCGCGACGCCTTTAGGTACATTTTTCCTGTCGCGTTTTTTAGCTGTTTTTTTAGCTTTTGCCATTTCGAACTACCCTCTACTTCCTCTTGATACCGCGTTTGCCCGCAAGACCCCTTCTGGTTCTTGCGTTGCTTCTGGTTTTCTGACCGCGGCAGGGGAGGTGCATCTTGTGCCTCTGTCCTCTGTAACAGTTGATTTCCATGAGCCTTTTAACGTTAAGCGCGATGTCTTTTCTGAGATCGCCCTCAACCTTGAGGTTGGCTTCAATATAAAGCCTGATTTCAGATATTTCGGTTTCCGTGAGGTCACCGATTCTTTTCTCAAGCGATATATTAGTCTCCTTAAGTATGGACATGGCTAAATGACGGCCTACGCCATATATATGAGTAAGTCCGATTTCAACTTTTTTGTTGTTGGGAATATCAACACCAGCTATACGTGCCACTTGAAATCCTCCTTAGCCCTGTCTCTGTTTGTGTCTGGGGTTTTCACATATCACCCTTACGACACCTTTTCTTTTTACAATTTTGCATTTACTGCAAATAGGCTTCACACTTGCCCTGACCTTCATTTCTGCACCCCGTTACTTCTTGTGACGGTAGGTTATCCTGCCTCTTGAAAGGTCATACGGGGATAACTCTACGGTTACTTTGTCTCCGGGCAGTATTCGGATGAAATGCATCCTCATTTTCCCGGAAAGGTGAGCAAGGATAACATGCTTGTTTTCCAGCTCAACTTTGAACATAGCATTGGGCAACGCCTCAACGACTGTACCGACAATCTCGATTACATCGTCCTTTTTGCTCATACGCTCCCTATTGTAAGTATCTCCGGTCCCTTTCCCGTTATCGCAACGGTATTTTCGTAATGTGCCGCCAAACTGCTGTCCGCGGTGACAGCAGTCCAGCCATCAGAGAGGGTTTTGGTTTCATAAGAACCGGCTGTGACCATCGGCTCAACGGCTATAACCATACCTTCCTTCAGCCTGAGTCCCCTTCCGGGGCGACCAAAGTTCGGTATGGTGGGCTCTTCATGCATGCTTCGCCCTATACCGTGACCGAAAAAGTCTCTCACGACAGCAAAACCGTTTTTTTCAACGGTCTGCTGAACTGCGCTGGATATATCGGAAAGCCTGTTTCCGACCCGTGCATTTTCTATCCCATTAAAAAAAGATTCCTCAGTAACACGGATCAGCCTTGCGGCTTCTTCGGAGATCTGACCCACAGGGTAAGTTCTCGCTGCGTCACCATGGAAACCTTCTTTGAATGCGCCTACATCTACCGTAATAATATCGCCCTCTTTCAGAGTTCTCTCAGACGGTATCCCGTGTACTACCACCTCGTTAACCGAAGCGCAGACACTTGCCGGATACCCGTGATAACCCTTAAAGGACGGAAAGGCAGACCGAGAGTTTATTATATTTTCAGCAAACTTGTCAATATCTTTTGTTGAGATACCGGGCTTGATGAATGAGGAGAGCTTATCGAGAACCTCCCATACGATTCCGCAGGGTATTCTCATAAGCTCTATCTCTTTCTGTGACTTGAGGAAAACCATTAACCAAGTATTCCTTTTATCTTTTCATAAACGCCGTCGGGATTTCCTTCACCGTCAACTTCATAAAACCTTCCGCTGTCAGCGTAATAGCCTTTAAGAAGTGAAGTGGTTTCGTGGTAAACCTTAAGGCGGTTTTTAATCGTCTCTTCCCTGTCGTCATCTCTGTGAGTGAGCGTGCCGCCGCAAAGGTCGCATACTCCGCCCACTTTAGGAGGATTGTACTTAATGTGGTAGACTTTGCCGTCTTTGGGGCAGCTTCTTCTGCCTACAGCTCTCTCCACAAGAAGTTCATCCGCCACATTGAGGCTGATTATCTGGGTGATCTCAGTTTTGAGATCGTTTTTAAGCATAGAATCAAGCGCTTCCGCCTGCGCTATGGTTCTGGGGAAGCCGTCAAAGATCACGCCCTCTGCGCAGTCGGGAGAGGCAAGCCTGTCCTTCATAAGACCGATTATAAGGGCGTCAGGCACAAGCTGTCCTGCGTCCATATACATCTTTGCCTCTTTGCCGAGTGGTGTCTGATCCTTCACTGCCTGACGGAGAAGGTCACCGGTGGAAATCTGCACCAGACCGTAGTCACGGATAATATATGCAGACTGAGTTCCTTTTCCTGCTCCGGGAGGTCCGAGAAATATCATATTTATCATATGAGACTTCTCCCTTTTATTCTGCCCTTTTTAAGAAAACCGTCATAGTTGTGTGACACAAGATGCGTTTCTATCTTGCTGATTACGTCCATACCCACGCCAATCACGATCAGAAGGCTTGTTCCGCCGAAATAGAAAGGAACATTGAATCCTGATATGAAAAGCTGCGGCAGAAGAGCAACAGCCGAAAGATAAACAGCGCCTACGAAGGTCAGCCTCGAAAGTACATAATCTATAAATGCCGCAGTGTGTTCACCGGGTCTTTTACCGGGGATCACTCCGCCGCCTTTGTTGATATTTTCCGCTATGTCGGTCGGGTTGAAGATGATCGAAGTGTAGAAGTAAGTAAAGAAGATGATCATCACAAGCGAGAAGACATAATACATAGCCGAGCTGGGAGTGAACCAGAAGCTTATTTTCTGCACTATTTCGTTTGTGGAAAAAGTGGCAAGCGTACTGGGAACAGCCAGAATCGACATGGCGAAGATTATGGGGATAACGCCCGCGGGGTTCAGCTTGAGAGGAAGATATGAACTGTTCACATTTCCGTGCTGAGGTCCTGCCGCAACCCTTTTGACGTGCTGAATAGGCAGACGCCGCTGGGAGGTTTCCATAAAAACAATCGCTGCCGTGACAGCAAGTATGATGGCAATAACAACGATAAGCGTAATTATCTGGAGCTCACCTGACTGAACAAGGGTAAATGTTCTGCTGATAGCTGACGGAAAAGATGCCACGATACCTGCGAAGATCAGAACGGAAATACCGTTTCCGAGTCCGCGTTCGGTAATTTTTTCACCGAGCCACATCAGGAAGATAGTACCTGTTGTGAGAGTAATCATGGTAACCAGTCTGAAGCCCCAGCCGGGGAACATTACCACATGAACTCCGCCGGGGGAGGTCATGCTTTCAAGACCGATAGAGATACCCATACCCTGAACGGCACTGATCAAAACCGTGCCGTAGCGGGTATATTTTGTGATTTTTTCCCTGCCCTCATTACCCTGCTTTTTGAGCTCCGAAAGGTGCGGAACCGCAACCGTAAGGAGCTCAAGTATAATAGCAGCGGATATATAAGGCATAATACCGAGACCGAATACCGTAAGCTTTGACAGGGCGCCCCCGGTGAACATGTCGAAGAAACCGAGAAGGTTTCCGGACTGTTGAGCAAAAAACTCACTGAGTGCGCCGCCGTCAATACCGGGAGTCGGCACATGAGCGCCGATCCTGTATATGAAGAGGAAAAGAAGCGTATAAAGAATCCTTTTCCTCAGCTCCGGTATCGAGAAAATATCCTCGAATTTCTTCAACATACCTTATTACTCCGGAGTAACTACTTCTCCGCCTGCCGCTTTGATTTTCTCAGCAGCAGCAGCGGATACTTTTTCAACATCAAACTTAAGTTTTTTGCTGAGTTCTCCGTCACCGAGAACCTTGATGCCGTCTTTATTGCCGCGGACAAGCCCTTTCTCTTTAAGAGTAAGAACATTGACCTCTTCGCCGTCGTTAAAGCGGTTGTTTATATCTTCAAGGTTAACGATCTCATAAACTGTGGCAAAACGGGCGTTGTTGAAGCCTCTTTTAGGGAGTCTTCTGGTAAGGGGCATCTGACCGCCTTCAAATCCGGGTCTTGTGCCCCCGCCTGAACGCGCTTTCTGTCCCTTTGTACCCTTGCCGGCAGTGGTACCCTGACCGCTTGCTGAACCGCGGCCGAGTCTTTTTCTCTTCTTTCTGGCGCCTTCGGCAGGCCTGAGATCATGAAGTTCCATCAGTCTATTCTCCCGGTTTGGCTATGATTTCTTCAATCTTTTTGCCCCTAACCTGTGCAACTTCGTTAAGGGTGCGCATTTTGCTGAAACCGTCAAGTATCGCGAAAAGCGAGTTGTAAGGGTTTCTGCTGCGCGTGCTTTTGCAAAGAATGTTCTGCACTCCGGCAAGCTCAAGGAGGGCGCGTGTAACGCTTCCTGCGATGATACCTGTACCGGGCGCCGCGGGTTTCATTATGATTTCGGTGGAAACATATTTACCCACAGTTGCATGGGGTATAGTTCCGTTGACCACGGGAACCTCAATGAGGTTCTTCTTTGCATACTCAAGGGCTTTCTTGATCGCGTCCGGCACTTCTCTTGCCTTGCCGTAACCAATACCGACATGACCTGCATAGTCGCCCACGACAACAGTCGCGGTGAATTTGAAGATGCGTCCGCCCTTGACAACTTTTGTAACTCTGCCTATATGAACAACTTTATCTACAAGTTGACTCTCGTTGTTATTCAAAGCAAACCTCCTAGAACTCAAGGCCGGCTTCGCGAGCCGCATCTGCAAGAGCTTTTATTCTACCGTGATAGAGAAATCCGCCCCTGTCGAAAACCACCTTTTCTATGCCTTTTTCCTTAGCACGCTCGCCGATAGCCTTACCGACTTCCTTTGCAGCTTCAATATTAAGTACGCCTTTGAATTTCTCTTTGAGAACTTTTTCAAGCGAACTGGCGGCAACAAGAGTGTTGCCGGTAGTATCGTCTATTATCTGAGCGTATATGAATCTGTTTGATTTGTTAACCGCAAGTCTGGGAGCGCAGGGTGTGCCTGACACTTTTTTGCGCACTCTTGCGTGCTTCCTTCTTATAGTAGCCTTTTTATTAATTATGCTCACTATAACGCTCCTTTATCTCTTACCAGTTTTGCCGGCTTTTCTGATTATCTTCTCGCCGGAGTATCTGATACCCTTACCTTTGTAAGGCTCGGGCTGCCTGATTTTTCTGATGTTAGCGGCAGTTTGACCTACAAGCTGTTTGTCTACGCCCCTGACAACTATGCCTGTGTTACCTTCCATGGCAAACTCTATGCCTTCGGGGGGGGTAACAACAACGGGGTGAGAAAACCCTAAAGAGAGGTCGAGGTCCTTTCCTTTAATGGCCGCTCTGTAACCTACGCCGTGTATCTCAAGCTTCTTTTCGAAGCCTTTTGTAACGCCGTCTACCATGTTGGCAACCAGCGTACGAGTAAGGCCGTGTACAGAACGGGACAGCTTAGATTCGTCTTTCCTGCTAACTGTGATTGTGTTTGCTTCGACCGCAACCTCGGTGTTGGCGTGCACCGCGTGTTCAAGCTTCCCTTTGGGACCTTCAACGCAGCACACATTGCCGTCGAGAGTGACCTTCACTCCTGCAGGTATTTCAATAGGTTTCTTGCCTATCCTTGACATTTACGCGCTCCCTTACCAAATTTGGCAGATATATTCTCCGCCAACTTTATCCAAAATGCACTGCTTAACTGTTTTAACGCCTTCGGAAGTGGAAATTATTCCATTACCGAGACCGCCGAGAACAGGTTTAAGGTTTTTGTTGTTAACATACACTCTTCTGCCGGGCTTGCTCACTCTTTTGAGTCCCCTGATAACGGACTCGCCGCCATCGGTGTATTTCAGATACACAACGATTTTTTTAAGGTTTTCTTCGGATACTACGCGGTAGCTTTTCACGTATCCTTCACCTCTGAAGTTTTCAACAATCGCCTCTTTAATTTTGGAGTGAGGGATTACCACTTCAGATTTCTTAACCATATAAGCGTTGCGCAGTCTGGCAAGCATATCAGCAATCGGATCAGTCATGCTCATTCTTAATCTCCTACCAGCTGGATTTTCTTACGCCGGGAATCTCGCCTTTCAGAGCAAATTTTCTGAAGCAGATCCTGCACATGTTAAATCTTCTCAGGAAAGCCTTAGGACGGCCGCAAATAGGGCAGCGGTTGTATTCCCTGACTTTAAACTTTTTCTTCGTAAAGGCATGGTTATATTTAGCCTTAGTTGCCACTGTCAGCCTCCTCGAAGGGCATACCGAGCGCACGCAGCAGTTCTCTTGCTTCTTCGTCGGTGTTAGCCGTCGTAGTGATGATGATGTCCATCCCTCTGGTTTTGTCGATTTTATCGAACTCTATCTCGGGAAAAACGATCTGCTCTTTAAGACCCATGGCGTAGTTGCCGCGTCCGTCAAAGGATTTCGCGCTTACGCCTTTAAAGTCTCTCACCCTTGCGAGGGCAATTCTGGTGAGTCTCTGAAAAAAATCATAAGCCGTGTCTCCTCTGAGAGTCACTTTGCACCCGATGGGCATCCCCTCTCTGAGTTTGAAGGCGGCTATGGATTTTTTGGCTCTTGTTACGACAGGTTTCTGCCCAGCGATGATAGTCATGTCGCTAAGAGCATTGTCAACAACCTTGGAGTTCGTAACAGCTTCGCCGAGACCCATATTGAGAACTATTTTCTCAATCTTGGGCACCTGCATGACGTTCGTATAAGAGAACTTTTTCATGAGGGCAGGAACAACGTCCTTAAGGTATTTTTCTTTAAGCTCTGCCATTGTTAATCCTTATCGATGACTTCACCGTCGCACTTGGCGAAGCGGGCTTTTTTACCGTTTTCAAGAGTTTTAACGCCGAGTCTTGTGCCTTTTTTGCTTTTCTGGCTGTAGTACATAACGTTAGATATGTCTACCGGCATCTCTTTCTCAACGATTCCGCCTTCAGGATTCAGGGGACCGGGCTTGGTGTGCCTCTTGACAACGTTTGTGTTCTCAAGGATAACCTTGCCGTTCTTCCTGTCAACCTTAAGAATCTTGGCGATTTTGCCCTTATCCTTTCCGGTAGTGACGATTACGGTGTCGTCTTTTTTAATTTTATACTTTGCCTGCATATTTTCGTCTCCTTAAAGCACTTCGGGAGCCATGGAGCAGATTTTAAGGAACCCTTTACCTCTGAGATCCCTAGAAACCGGTCCGAATACCCTTGTAGCTATGGGCTCCAGATTGTTTTTGTTAAGAAGTACGGCTGCATTATCATCAAACTTGATGTAAGTTCCGTCTTTACGGCGGCTCTCTTTAGCTGTGCGGACTATAACTGCCTTTACAACTGTGCCCTTTTTAACGTTTCCGTCCGGAGAAGCTTCCTTCACGCTGGCAACAATGATGTCGCCCACATAGCCGTATCTTATCTTTGAGCCGCCGAGAACCTTGATGCAAAGAAGCTCTTTGGCTCCGGAGTTGTCGGCTACTCTGAGACGTGATTCAACCTGTATCATTACTGTAACCTCTTACTCTGATATAACTTCAAGGGAACGCTCGATAATGCGCTTAACCATCCAGCACTTATCCTTGCTGAGGGGACGTGTTTCAGAGATTTCGACAGTGTCGCCTATCCTGCATTCGTTCGCCTCATCATGAGCCTTGAACTTTTTACTCTGTTTAACGAACTTGTGGTATCTGCTGTGAAGCTTAAGGTTTTCAACCTTCACGACAACGGTTTTATCCATTTTGTCGCTTACCACAACTCCTCTTCTGACTTTTCTAGCTGCTTTTTCGCTCATTACAGACCTCTTACTGCTCTGCGCTTTCAGCCATACGCTGGCTGAGAACGGTTTTGATCCTTGCGATGTCCTTCTTCATCTTATTGATGCCAGAAGTATCTTCAAGGTCGCCTGTCGCAAGTTTGAAGCGGGTTCTGAAAAGATCTTCACGAAGCTGGCGCTCTTTTTCAACGAGATCTTTCACGTTCATATCTTTGAATTCGCTCATTCTGCCGCCTCCGTTTCCCTGAATACGAACTTGCATTTTACGGGAAGTTTATGGGCTGCGAGCCTGAAGGCTTCTCTCGCCTGCTCTTCCGTAACGCCGGCTATCTCGTAGAGTACGGTGCCGTTTTTAACTTCGGCAACATAGTATTCCACCGCACCTTTACCTTTACCCTGTCTGACTTCGAGGGGCTTTTTGGTAACGGGTTTATGAGGGAAGATACGGATAGTCACCGTACCGCCTCTTTTAACATACCTGTTGATCGCGATCCTTGCGGCTTCGATCTGACGGCTTGTTATGCGTCCATTATCAAGAGACTGAATGCCGAAATCGCCGAAAGCCACTTTGTGACCTTTGTTCGCCTTGCCTTCATTGCGTCCCTTGAACTGTTTTCTGTATTTCATTCTCTTCGGCATCAACATTTACTCAACTCCTGCTGCTGCCCTGTTTCTCTCTTCAACTATTTCACCGGTGAAAACCCACACTTTAATGCCGGTTATACCGTAAGTTGTAAGAGCTTCAGTCGTGCCGTAGTCAATGTCGGCTCTGAGAGTCTGAAGGGGCACTCTGCCTTTGATGTACCACTCAGTTCTTGCCATGTCGGCGCCTGCAAGACGTCCGCTGCACGCAACCTTGATGCCGAGTGCGCCGGATTTCATAGCCTGAAGAACCGCTTTTTTCATCGCTCTTCTGAAGGCTATACGTCTCTGAAGCTGCATAGCAATGTTCTCAGCGACGAGCTGGGCGTTTATCTCAGGTTTCTTGATCTCACGGATCACAAGAAGAACCTCAGCTTTTGTTATTTTTTTAAGCTCAACTTTAAGCTTTTCGATCTCGGCACCCTTTTTGCCGATAACGATGCCCGGTCTGCTGGTATTGAGGGTAACGCGCACTCTGGCGCCCATGCGCTCAATGCCGATTCCCGCTATGCCGGCTTGGAAAAGCCTTTTTTTAAGGAATTCGCGTATTTTGATGTCTTCAAGAAGGTTAGTTCTGTACTCCTTCTTTCCGGCATACCATACTGAAATCCAAGGCTTGTTAACACCTAATCTATACCCGTAAGGGTGAACTTTGTGTCCCACTAAAACCTCCGTTAATCCGAAAGCACGACAGTAATGTGGCTTGTCTTCTTACGAATAAGAGAGGCCCTGCCATGTGCTCTGGGAGTGTACCTTTTCCACGCCGGGCCTTCATCAATCCTGATCTCTTTGACGTAGAGCTTGCTCACGTCTCTGTAGTCCTGATTTTCCTCGGCATTGGCGGCAGCGGATTTTATCGTTTTGTAGATATACTCAGCAGCCTTTTTGGGCGTGAACTTCAGCATAGCAAGAGCCTCGTCGACTTTTTTGCCTCTTACGAGGTCGGCAACGGGGCGTGCTTTTCTGGGAACTAATCTTACGAATCTTGCACGTGCTACTGCTTCCATTTATCTACCCTTGACCTTTTTATCATCCTTTTTGTGCCCTTTGAAAGTTCTCGTAAGTGCGAACTCGCCGAGCTTGTGTCCGACCATGTTTTCTGTCACATAGACGGGGATGAATTTATTTCCGTTATGAACCGCGAGAGTGACACCTATCATGTCAGGCGACACTGTGCTTCTTCTTGACCAGGTTTTGATAACTTTCTTATCACCTGTTTCTTTAGCAGCAGTGACCTTCTTCATAAGATGGTCATCTATAAACGGTCCTTTTTTCAATGATCTAGGCACATCTTCCTCCTATCACTTCTTCCGAGCGGAAACAATATACTTGTTTGAAGGTTTTTTCTTCGCACGAGTTTTGTATCCTTTCGTGGGTTTGCCCCAAGGTGTAACAGGGTGACGTCCACCGCTTGTACGGCCTTCACCACCACCATGCGGGTGATCCACAGGGTTCATAGCAACCCCTCTTACTGTAGGTCTTATACCCAGCCAGCGTGAACGTCCGGCTTTACCAAGGCTCACGTTTTCGTGATCCTGGTTGCTGACCTGTCCTATAGAGGCTTTGCATTCGGCTTTTACAAGCCTTATTTCGCCTGAAGGAAGTCTGAGGTGGCAGTATGCGCCCTCTTTTGAAAGAAGCTGTGCATATGTCCCGGCGGAACGGGCAAGCTGTCCGCCTTTTCCGGGTCTGAGTTCAACGTTATGAACTACGGTACCCACGGGTATATCTTTCAGCGCTTTCGCGTTTCCGGGTTTGATGTCCGCAGCCTGTCCGCTGTGGATAACATCACCGACATTCATTCCGATCGGAGCAAGGATATATCTTTTCTCGCCGTCCTCGTATGCTACGAGAGCGATTCTTGCGCTTCTGTTAGGGTCATATTCAATTGTCTTGACCCTAGCGGCTATCTCATCCTTGTTCCTCTTGAAGTCGATCAGACGGTATTTTCTTTTCTCACCGCCGCCTTTATGTCTGACAGTAATTCTTCCGTGGTTGTTACGACCGCCGGTCTTTTTAAGGCTTACAACCAGACTCTTTTCAGGCTTGTCCGCGGTTACCTCTGCAAAGTCAGAATTCGATCTGAACCTTACGCCGTCCGAGGTAGGTTTATACTTCTTGATTCCCATTTAAGCCTCTCTTACACGAACTCGAGTTTCTCACCTTCGGCCAGAACAACGATGGCTTTCTTCCAGTCTTTACGTTTACCCATCATGCGTCCGAACCTTTTCTTCTTCCCTTTGCAGTTTAATGTGCGCACGGAAGCAACTTTGACGCTGAAAAGAGTCTCAACAGCCTCTTTAATGAGGAACTTGTTGGCTCTGGGATCGACTGCGAAAGTCACCATGTTCTCCTCTTCTTTGAGGTTAACGGCTTTCTCGGTGATCAGAGGTTTTTTGATTACGTCATAAACTGTCAACATTATCCTAAAACCTCCTCAATTCTCGCTATGCTGTCCTGAAGGACAAGTATTTTGCGTGAATTGATGATATCGTAAACGTTGAGTCCGTTTACATTAAGCAAGTCTACGTAAGGTATATTACGGAATGCTCTTGCGACCTTTTCGTCAAGTTCTTTAAAGACAACCAGTACTTTTCTGTCCGCGTTGAAATTTTTAAGGATAGCCACGGCCTCTTTTGTTTTTCCATCCTCAAGTGTGAGGGCATCTACAAACACAAGGCTGCCGTCTTCCTGTTTAGCTCTGAGAGCCGATCTCATCGCGTTCTTAATCTTCTTCTTAGGCATAGAGAAGGAGTAATCCCTAGGTTGCGGACCGAAAATAGTCGCACCGCCTCGCCACAAGGGGGATTTCATGGAGCCGGCTCTGGCGCGTCCGGTTCCTTTCTGTTTGTAGGGCTTTTTACCGCCGCCCTCTATCTTTGCTCTGTTGAGAGTGGCATGAGTACCTGCCCTTTTGCCCGCAAGCTGCATTACAACTACTTCATGCATCAGTGAGGGTTTTACGGGGTAGGTAATGATGGAATCATTTATCTCCACCGTGCCGACCTTCTCATTTTTCACGTTTACTAATTCAAACGAAGCCATTTCACTGTTCCCTTTACTTCTTGACCGTTTCTTTAATGAAAACGATCCCGTTGTCGTGTCCCGGAATAGCACCTTTCACAAGGATAAGGTTTGTCTCAGGGATTACTTTTACTACGGAAAGTTTCTGAACGGTTACTTTGTCACCGCCCATTCTTCCGGGCATAGGTCTGCCTTTTTCAGTCTCGCCGGGGAACTCGCACATCCCGATAGAACCGGGTTCACGATGGAAGTGCGAACCGTGGGTTTTAGGACCGCCCGCGAAGCCGAAACGCTTCACAACGCCCTGAAAACCTTTACCGATGGAAGTTCCCTGAACATCCACAACATCGCCTTCGGCGAAGAGTGTGGCGTTCACTTCCTGACCTACTTCAAGAGAAGTGTCGTCAGCCACGCGGAACTCTTTGAGAACCTTGTGAGCGTCAACGCCCTGCTTTTTGAAGTAGCCTTTTGCGGGGCAGTTGACCTTTTTCTCTTTGAGAATTTTGTCAAAGCCGAGCTGAACAGCACTGTAACCGTTTTTCTCAACGGTTCTTTTGTTAACAACTACACATGGTCCAGCTTGAACCACTGTAACGGGGATGAGAGTTCCGTCTGCGGTAAATACCTGCGTCATCCCCACTTTTCTTCCGATTATTGCTCTAGCCATCTGCACTATCCTTCAACTAAAGTTTTATCTCGACATCTACGCCGGCAGAAAGCTCGAGCTTCATAAGAGCATCAATAGTCTGGGGGTTATGTTCAAATATGTCGATCAGACGTTTGTGCGTTCTGATCTCGAACTGTTCCCTTGCTTTCTTGTCAACGTGAGGAGAACGGAGCACTGAAAACTTTTCAATACGCGTAGGAAGCGGTACGGGACCGACAACCCTTGCTCCCGTTCTCATGGCAGTGTTAACTATATCCCTCACTGCCTTGTCGAGAATTCTAAAATCGAATGCCTTAAGCTTGATACGAATTTTTTGACTTTCCATTCGCCTACCTTTGGTTACTCGATAATCTCGGTAACAACACCTGCACCGACTGTTCTACCACCCTCACGAATAGCGAAACGAAGTCCCGCGTCCATTGCGATGGGTGTTATAAGTTCTACCACGCAGCTGATGTTATCTCCGGGCATTACCATCTCTGTCCCTTCGGGAAGTGTGATTATACCCGTAACGTCAGTCGTACGGAAATAGAACTGAGGACGATACCCGCTGAAGAAGGGAGTGTGGCGACCGCCTTCCTCTTTGGTCAGGATGTACGCTTCCGCTTTGTACCTGCGGTGGGGTTTGATTGAACCCGGTTTGCAAAGTACCTGTCCGCGTTCCACGTCGTCCTTTTTGATTCCTCTCAGAAGGATACCGACGTTATCGCCGGCTACGCCTGAGTCAAGAATCTTCCTGAACATCTCTACGCCTGTTACTATTGTCTTTACTGTATCGCGTATTCCCACGATCTCTACTTCTTCTCCCACTTTGACCTGTCCCTGCTCTATACGACCGGTTACTACCGTTCCGCGGCCGGAGATGCTGAACACGTCTTCTACGGGCATTATGAACTCTTTATCTATTGCTCTTTCAGGCTCGGGAATATAGCTGTCCATCGCTGACACAAGCTCGGCTATCGCGCCTGCCCATTTCTCATCTGTAGGGTTCTCAAGTGCTTTAAGCGCTGAACCCTTGATGATAGGTGTGTCGTCGCCGGGAAATTCGTAAGTCGAAAGAAGGTCTCTCACTTCAAGCTCTACAAGCTCAAGAAGCTCCTCATCGTCTACCATGTCACATTTGTTCATGAAAACGATTATGTAAGGAACTCCTACCTGACGTGCAAGAAGGATGTGCTCTCTTGTCTGGGGCATAGGACCGTCTGCCGCGCTTACTACAAGGATCGCTCCGTCCATCTGCGCGGCGCCGGTGATCATGTTTTTTACATAATCAGCGTGACCGGGGCAGTCAACGTGAGCATAATGGCGGGCAGGTGACTCGTACTCAACGTGAGCTGTCGCGATTGTTATACCGCGCTCCCTTTCTTCCGGAGCCTTGTCGATGTTGCCGTAATCTACGAACTCTGCAAGTCCTTTCTTTGCCTGTACGCAGGTTATCGCTGCAGTAAGGGTAGTTTTACCGTGGTCTACGTGACCGATTGTTCCTACGTTGACGTGGGGCTTCGTTCTAGCAAACTTAGCTTTAGCCATCTGGAATTCCTCCTGTATTCTCTATTCTTATGAATTAGCTTTCTTAATTTCTTCAGCTACGCTGTTGGGAACCTGCTCATAGTGGTCAAACTGCATGCTGTAGGTTGCGCGTCCCTGAGTAATTGAACGGAGATTTGTAGAATATCCGAACATTTCCTTAAGGGGCACGAAGCAGTTAATTACCTGAGCAGTACCTCTCATTTCCATACCGTCGATTTTGCCTCTTCTTGAGCTGAGGTCGCCCATTACATCACCCGTATATTCATCGGGAGATACAACTTCAACCTTCATGATAGGCTCAAGTATAACGGGATCAGCACTTCTCATACCGGCCTTGAAAGCCATTGAACCGGCAATTTTGAATGCCATCTCGTTAGAGTCGACATCATGGTACGAACCGTCGGTAAGCGTCGCTTTGCAGTCAACAACGGGGAAGCCTGCTGAAACGCCTGATTCGAGTGCTTCCTCAATGCCTTTCTGCACTGCGGGGATATATTCTTTAGGAACAGTACCGCCAACAATGTTGTTGACAAACTGGAAGCCTTCACCCGGCGCAAGGGGTGCGATTTCAAGCCAAACGTGACCGTACTGACCTCTGCCGCCTGTCTGCTTGATATATTTCCCTTCGGTTCTGACAGATTTTCTGAAAGTTTCGCGGTATGCAACCTGCGGATTACCCACATTGGCTTCAACTTTGAACTCTCTCATAAGCCTGTCAACGATGATTTCAAGGTGAAGCTCACCCATACCGGAAATAACAGTCTGACCTGTTTCTTCATCAACCTTAACTCTGAAAGAGGGGTCTTCGGAAGCAAGTTTGCCGAGAGCAATGGAAAGCTTATCCTGATCATTCTTGCTTTTGGGTTCGATGGCAACCGAAATAACGGGCTCAGGAAACTCCATGGATTCAAGAATTACAGGTTTGTTCTCATCGCAGAGCGTGTCGCCGGTGGTAGTGTATTTAAGACCCACTGTCGCGCAAATATCGCCCGCGTGGATCTCTTTGATTTCCTCACGCTTGTTGGCCTGCATTTTTACAAGGCGTCCTATACGCTCCTTTTTGTCCTTAGTGGAGTTAAGCGTGTAGTTACCTGCTTCAAGGCAGCCTGAATACACTCTGAAATATGTAAGCTGTCCCATGTAGGGGTCAGTCATAATCTTGAATGCAAGAGCGGCAAAAGGCTCACTGTCGTCAGCTTTTCTTTCGATTTCATCCTCGCCGTTCATGCTCTTTCCTTTAATGGGAGGAATGTCAATAGGGCTGGGGAGAAGATCAACAACCGCGTTCAGAAGAGTCTGAACACCTTTGTTTTTGAAGGCAGTACCGCAGGTCACAGGTATAAACTTGCGTCCGATGCAGCCTTTTCTGAGACCGGCAATGATTTCATCTTCACTGATCTCTTCGCCTTCAAAGTACTTGTTCATAAGATCATCGTCAAGTTCGCAAACGGCGTCCATGAGCTTTTCACGGTATTCTTTAGCCTGCTCAACAAGAGCAGCGGGAATATCGCTGTAAGTGTATTTAGCACCGAGCTGCTCTCCGTCCCAAGTGACGGACTGCATCTTAACGAGATCTATGATGCCTTCAAAAGCGTCTTCAGCACCCATGGGGAGCTGTATGGGAAGGGGATTAGCGCCGAGTTTTGATTTAATATCACTCAGAACTTTGAAGTAGTCAGCGCCGGATCTGTCCATTTTATTAACGAAAATGATGCGGGGAACGCCGTACTTATCAGCCTGTCTCCAGACTGTTTCAGTCTGAGGCTGAACGCCGCCCACTGCGCATAAAACAGTGACAGCGCCGTCAAGAACCTTAAGTGAACGCTCAACTTCGATTGTGAAGTCAACGTGACCGGGGGTGTCAATAACGTTTATGCGGTGGTTGTTCCAGAAGCACTGCACTGTAGCGGAAGTGATCGTGATACCACGCTCCTTCTCCTGCTCCATCCAGTCGGTAGTGGCTCCGCCGTCATGCACCTCACCGATTTTATGGGACATGCCTGTATAGAAAAGAATTCTTTCAGTGGTCGTGGTTTTTCCGGCATCAATGTGCGCCATGATGCCTATATTTCTCTGAAGGTTTAATGGTATAGATTTTTCCACCTAACCCTCCCTTACCATCTGAAGTGAGCGAATGCCCTGTTCGCTTCCGCCATTCTGTGAGTATCTTCTTTCTTTTTGAAAGCGATACCCTTTCCGCCAGCGGCATCAATAAGTTCACCTGCAAGGCGGTCTACCATGGTTCTCTCTTTCTTGCTTCTGGCGGCAGCTACGATCCATTTGATACTGAGAGCCTGTTTTCTCAGGGGGCGTACTTCGATGGGAACCTGATACGTGGCTCCGCCCACCCTTCTTGATTTAACTTCAAGCTGAGGTTTAACGTTTTCAATAGCTTTTCTGAAAACTTCTATGCCGTTTTCGCCTGTTTTCTGACCGATAGTGTTAATTGTGTCGTAAAAAACTCTTTCTGCAACGGATTTTCTTCCGTCAAGCATGAGAATGTTTATGAACTTAGTAACAATCGCGTCCTTATAGATCGGGTCGGCGATTACCTCACGCTTTTTAGCAACTCTTCTTCTTGCCATTTTTTATCACCTTATTTCGGTTTCTTTACGCCGTATTTGGAGCGGGATTTTTTCCTGTCCTTAACGCCGTCTGTATCAAGCGCGCCGCGAACGATCTTGTAGCGCACACCGGGAAGGTCTTTTACCCTTCCGCCCCTCACGAGAACAACTGAGTGCTCCTGAAGGTTGTGACCGATACCGGGAATATAAGCGGTTACCTCGATACCTGATGTAAGCCTGACCCTTGCGACTTTTCTAAGAGCCGAGTTGGGTTTTTTCGGTGTAGTAGTATACACTCTGGTGCAAACTCCCCTTCTCTGGGGGTTGCCCTGCAACGCAGGAGATTTGGTCTTTTTAAGGACCTGTTTTCTTCCTTTTCTGACCAATTGGTTCAAAGTAGGCACCTAGCACCTCCAAAATTCTTGTGAGTTTTATAAAACTCAAATCTTACGCGAACGGCCAACTGTAATTTCTTGCCGTCCCTACTTTGTAATTTTACTTTAAAATCTTTATCCAGCCTCAATTAACAAGCTTTTGAAGCTTTAGAGCGCATTTTGAGCGCAACTATACATTTAGGGCGAAAGAGCAAGAATAGTATCAATGCTTTTATCCAATGTCAAGAAGTTTTACTAAAGAGATTCCGCGCGGGATAAGCGTCTGGAAAGTATCGGAAATGAGCTTGTTTTATTAGCATAAAGGATGTGAAAAGGAAACATATTTCTTAAAACAAAAAGACCGCCCCTGCGGGCGGTCTTCCGAAATTATTTTACTGGGTTGATGAATTTGAATTTTTTGCTCTGGATGAACTTAGAGCCAGTGCCCGCCGGTATCAGCTTACCGATGATAACGTTCTCTTTAAGCCCTCTGAGCTCGTCCATCTTACCGGAGCATGCAGCGTCGGTGAGGACACGCGTTGTCTCCTGAAATGAAGCTGCGGAGAAGAAGCTCTGCGTATTGAGAGCCGCCTTGGTGATACCCTGAAGTATCGCCTTGCCCGCCGGAGGAGTGAGCCCTGTTGCCACCAGTCTTTGGTATTCTGCAACGAACTCTGATTTGTAAACCTCTTCATTGGGCATAAACTCGGAATCCCCGGGCTCTTCTATCACAACTTTCTTCAGCATCTGGCGCACGATTGTCTCGATATGTTTATCGTTAATCGCAACACCCTGCTTACGGTAAACTTCCTGAATCTCGTCTACTATATATCTCTGGAGAGCGTCCTCGCCGAGAACCGCCAGAATGTCGTGGGGGTTCACGAGACCGTCTATGAGAGATTCGCCGGCTTTAACCTTGTCACCGTCGTGAACGTTGATGTAACGCTGGACAGAAATACTGTAGGTTTTCTTAACGCCCGTCTCTTCGTTTTCGATGGTGAGTTTACGAAGACCGCGCGCGGTGTTCTCTATACTCACTATACCGTCGATCTCCGCAATAACTGCGGGATCTTTCGGTCTTCTCGCCTCGAAGAGCTCGGCAACCCTCGGAAGACCCACTGTAATATCTTTTGTCTTAGTGGTTTCTCTGGGTATTTTCGCGACTATGTCGCCGGGTTCGATCATATCGCCCTCATCCACCTGAAGCAGAGCTCCTATGGGGAGGATGTAGCGCTGAATAGTTTTGTTGTCCTCGCCTTTAACAGACACACGGGGCTGTTTCTTGCCTCTTGTGTTGGCGATGATAACCTTCTGGGAAAGACCGGTAATGGGGTCGATCTCCTCTTTCAGTGTTTCCCCTTCGACTATATCGCCGAAAGCGACACGTCCGGGGTACTCTGTAAGGATTACAGCTACATAAGGATCCCACTCGGCTATCAGGTCGCCCTGTTTAACTGTGACGCCGTCTTTCACAAGCAGCTTGGTTCCGTACGCGATGTTGTATTTTTCAAGCACTCTTTCTGATTTATCAATAATCTGAAGAGAGCCGTTACGGTTAAGAACTACAGGATAACCTTCCCTGTTCGGAACGGTTTTCATTTCATCAAACCTGATTGTACCGCCGAACTTGGCGTTAAGGCTTGACTGCTCGGCTGATGAAGACGCCGCACCACCGATGTGGAAAGTCCTCATCGTAAGCTGCGTACCGGGTTCACCGATTGACTGCGCCGCTATTGTGCCCACTGCCTCTCCCACTTCGACAATACGTCTTGTGGCAAGATCCAGACCATAGCACTGACGGCATATGCCGTGCTCGGATTCGCATGTGAGAACCGAACGCACTTTAACCCTGTCAAGACCGGAGCCTTCAATTTTTTCAACCAAGTCTTCTGTTATAAGACTGTTTGCCTCAACAATCAGATCATCGGTAATCGGGTCGTACACATCTTCAAGAGTGTAGCGTCCGAGGATACGCTCGCCGAGAGGTTCAACAGCTTCGGTTCCTTCCATAAGGGCGGATATTTCGATACCGCGTATTGTTCCGCAGTCCTCTTCGCTGATGATAACGTCCTGAGCAACGTCCACAAGTCTTCTGGTAAGGTAACCGGAGTTCGCTGTTTTAAGAGCCGTATCCGCAAGACCTTTTCTCGCGCCGTGGGTCGATATGAAGTACTGGAGAACTGTAAGTCCTTCACGGAAGTTTGAGGTGATGGGCGTCTCGATAATCTCGCCTGAGGGTTTCGCCATGAGTCCTCTCATGCCCGCAAGCTGGCTTATCTGCGCTTTTGAACCTCTCGCTCCTGAGTGCGCCATTACGTGAATGGCGTTGTAGAATCGGTCTCTCTTATATTCTTTCGACTTGTCGCCGCCCTGATTCTCGATGGTTTTCATCATCTTGTCAGTGACTTTGTCGTTAGTGGTTGACCAAACGTCGATTATCTGGTTGTAACGCTCGCCCGAAGTCAGCGCACCTTCACGGTAATGTTCTTCGATCTCGCGCACCTTCTGCATAGCCTGATTGATAAGCTCAGGTTTTTCAGCGGGTATTATAAGGTCGTCAAGACATATGGAGAAGCCCGCTCTGCACGCCTGCGCAAAACCGAGATCCTTCAGGTTGTCAAGGAACTCCACCGTGTGGTAGTTGCCGAGCTTTTTATATATGTAGTCAACAAGCTTAACGAGGTCTTTTTTGGTGAAAAGCTGGTTAACCACTTCAAAGTCTATTCCGGCAGGCACAACTTCAAAAAGGATTATCCTTCCTGTTACGGTGTCGTACCTTTTGCCGTTTATTCTTACCTTGATCTCGGCGTGAACATCAAGCTGACCCTGATCGTATGCGATCCTTACCTCTTTGGGAGAGGAGAAGATTTTGCCCGCGCCTTTGGCGTTTTTAGCGCCTCTGGTAAGGTAGTAGATACCGAGAACCATATCCTGCGTGGGAACAGCAAGGGGCTTTCCGTGCGCCGGAGAAAGTATGTTGTAGCAGGCAAGCATGAGGGTTCTCGCCTCAAGCTGCGCCTCATATGACAGAGGAACGTGAACAGCCATCTGGTCACCGTCGAAATCCGCATTGAAGGCGGGGCAGACGAGGGGGTGAAGCTGAATGGCTTTCCCTTCTATAAGCTGAGGTTCAAATGCCTGAATACCGAGCCTGTGAAGAGTAGGCGCACGGTTGAGGAGAACAGGGTGTTCCCTGATTACCTCTTCCAGAACATCCCATACTTCCGGTCTCTGCTCTTCCACCATTCTTTTCGCCTGCTTTATGGTGGAGGCAATGCCCCTTTCCTTTTCAAGCTTGTAGTAGAGGAAGGGCTTGAAAAGCTCAAGAGCCATGAGCTTAGGTATACCGCACTGGTGCATTTTAAGGTGAGGACCGGCAACGATAACGCTTCGTCCTGAATAATCCACCCTTTTACCCAGAAGGTTCTGGCGGAAACGTCCCTGTTTTCCTTTGATCATGTCGGAAAGTGATTTCAGGGGGCGCTTGTTGGAGCTGCGGATTACTCTGCCTCTCCTGCCGTTGTCAAACAGGGCGTCCACAGCTTCCTGAAGCATTCTTTTTTCATTGCGGATGATGATTTCAGGGGCGTTAAGCTCCATGAGCTTTTTAAGACGGTTGTTCCTGTTGATTACCCTTCTGTAGAGGTCGTTAAGGTCGCTCGTGGCAAACCTTCCGCCGTCAAGGGGAACAAGGGGACGAAGCTCGGGCGGAATCACGGGGACTACGTCCAGAACCATCCACTCGGGTCTGTTGCCGCTTTTTCTGAAAGCTTCAACAACTCTGAGCCTTTTGGCAAGTTTCAGCTTTTTCTGCATACTTGTGGTATCTCTCAGATCTTCCTTGAGTTCAAGGAGGAGAATGTCGAGATCCACCTGTTTAAGCAGGTCTTTCAGTGCTTCAGCGCCGATTTTGGCTACAAAGGCATTGGGACCGTACTCATCCACCGCCCTGCGGTAGTGGTCTTCCGTAAGGAGTTCCTTCTCTTTGAGAGGAGTCTCCTTCGGGTTGGTGACTATGTATGACTCAAAGTAGATAATGCGTTCTATGTCTTTGATGCTTAAGTCAAGAAGAGAGCCTATCCTGCTGGGAGTGCCTTTGAAGAACCATATATGGCACACAGGGGAAGCAAGGTCTATATGACCCATTCTTTCTCTTCTCACTTTGGACTGGATCACTTCAACGCCGCACTTTTCGCACACAATGCCTCTGTGCTTCATCCTCTTATACTTTCCGCAAAGGCATTCCCAGTCTTTCACGGGTCCGAAGATTTTAGCGCAGAACAGACCGTCCCTTTCGGGTTTGAAGGTACGGTAGTTGATTGTTTCGGGCTTTGTAACCTCACCGGAAGACCATGCTCTGATCTTGTCGGGGCTTGCTATGCGTATTGCTATAGAGTCGAAAAACACATGTGCTTTTTCGTCAAAAAGAGTACTCTTCTTCATAATTATGAGTCCTCCCTGCTATCGGCGGCGCCTTGTCCGTCCGATTCATCTTCGGGTAAATTATCAAGCGTTATAAGCTCAAGATCCAATGCAAGACCCTGAAGTTCTTTTATAAGTACGTTGAAAGATTCCGGCATGCTCGGCGAGAAGCTGAAGTTTCCGTTTACGATTGATTCGTAAACTGTTGTCCTGCCTTCCACGTCATCCGATTTAACGGTGAGCATTTCCTGAAGTATGTTCGCCGCTCCGTATGCTTCAAGCGCCCAAACCTCCATCTCTCCGAGACGCTGACCGCCGAACTGGGCTTTACCGCCGAGGGGCTGCTGCGTAACAAGCGAGTAGGGTCCGGTTGAACGGGCATGTATCTTCGTATCGACAAGGTGGTGAAGCTTCAGGTAGTACATAACGCCCACTGTGACTTCCTGATCGAAGCGTTCGCCGCTTCTGCCGTCAAAGAGAATCGTCTGTCCGTCTTCCTGAAAGCCCGCCTTGGTGAGCATTTCCTTAATGTCGCTCTCACGGGCGCTGTCGAAAACTTCCGTGGAGAACTTCACGCCGAGGGCTTTGCCCGCCCAACCGAGGTGAGTTTCAAGAATCTGCCCGATGTTCATCCTTGAAGGAACCGAAAGCGGGTTAAGAACCACTTCAACAGGTGTGCCGTCAGGAAGGTAGGGCATGTCCTCTTCCGGAAGAATTCTGGACACAACACCTTTGTTACCGTGGCGTCCTGCCATTTTATCGCCCACGCTGAGCTTTCTTTTGATTGCGACATAAACCTTAACAGACTTGAGAACGCCGGCGGGAAGCTCGTCCCCTTTTTCGACTTTCTTTTTCCTGTCTTTATAGAGGTCTTCCGCATCCTTAACTTTTTTGAAGTAAACGTTGTTTACTCCCACAAGCTGTTCTTCAAAGTCTCTTCTGCCTTCGATGGGAAGGTTTACAAGATCGGTGTAGTCAAGCCCTTTCAGTTCGGTTCCCTGAAGAACTGAGCCTGAGTCGAAGCTGACTTTTTCACCCTTGAAGGCATCTATGAGCTTTTTGCCGTTGAGGACGGAAACTATCTTCGCCTTTCTGGCATCTTCAAGAGCGCGGAGAGAACGTTCATAGTCCTTTTTGATGTCCGCGTATTCTTTCATCTCTATTATTTCGGTGCGGCTGTCTTTATCTATTCCGCGTCTGGTCATTACCTGAACGCCGATAACCGTACCCTTTATGCTTGGGGGAACTCTCAGGGAAGCGTCTTTGACATCTCCGGCTTTCTCACCGAAGATTGCCCTGAGGAGCTTTTCTTCAGGGGTCGCCTGAGTTTCGCCCTTGGGAGTCACCTTGCCTACCAGTATATCACCGGGCTTGACTTTTGCGCCGACACGGATGATGCCGCTCTCGTCAAGGTCTCTCAGAGCCTCATCGCTGACGTTGGGGATGTCAGAGGTGATCTCCTCGGGTCCAAGCTTGGTATCCCTTGCTTCAACCTCGAAAACCTCGATGTGTATTGAGGTGTAGGCGTCTTCCTTGACGACCTTCTGTGAAATAAGGATGGAGTCTTCATAGTTGTAGCCCATCCAAGGCATGAACGCCACGACGATGTTGCGTCCGAGAGCGAGCTCTCCGCCCTGAGTCGCGGGACCGCCTGCGAGAATATCGCCTTTTTTCACTATGTCGCCTTTATCTACTATGGGTTTAAAGTTTATGCACGTATCCTGATTCGATCTTCTGTACTTGACCAGATCATATATGTCCACACCGAAGTCATCTTTCTCATTGTAGCGGACGACTATCTTAACCGCGTCAACAAAATCGACAATACCTGCGTGATTGGCAGTTACAACCGCTCCTGAGTCGATGGCGCATTTCATCTCCATGCCTGTTCCCACTATGGGGGATTCGGTACGGATAAGAGGTACGCCCTGACGCTGCATGTTTGAACCCATGAGAGCCCTGTTTGCATCATCATGCTCAAGGAAGGGGATAAGAGCGGCTGAAACGGAAACTATCTGTTTCGGTGAAACATCCATGTACTGGATGTTTTCACGGGGAGTCTGGAGAGATTCGCCCATGTACCTCGCGGCTATGTATTCCCTTTGAAACCTGTTGTCTTTATCAAGAAGAGCGTTAGCCTGAGCTATGTAGAAATCTTCTTCCTCGATTGCCGACATGTAAACGACCTCATCTGTGACAACACCGCCGGAAACTTTCCTGTACGGTGTTTCGATGAAGCCGAATTCGTTTATTTTGGAATATGTTGTAAGAGACGTGATAAGACCGATGTTCGGTCCTTCAGGAGTCTCAATGGGGCATATCCTGCCGTAGTGCGATGTATGAACGTCGCGGACTTCAAAGCCTGCTCTGTCACGGTTAAGACCGCCGGGTCCGAGGGCTGACAGCCTTCTCTTGTGAGTGATCTCGCTGAGAGGGTTAGTCTGATCCATGAACTGGGAAAGCTGGTAACTTCCGAAAAATTCCTTAATAGACGCGCTGAGAGGCTTGGCGTTAAGCAGATCCTGAGGAGTAAGATCCTCTGTATCCTGAATGCTCATCCTTTCCTTAACGGTTTTCTCCATTCTGGAAAGACCGATTCTGATATGGTTCTGAAGCTGCTCGCCTGCCGCCCTTACCCTTCTGTGACCGAGGTGATCTATGTCGTCCACGTTTGCGGTACCCTTACGGATATTTTCAAGCACACGGACAGTTTCGACTATATCGTCCTTGGTCAGAGTGGTATGGTCAAGGGGAGTGGTAAGACCAAGCCTTTTGTTTATTTTAAGGCGTCCGACTCTTGAGAGATCGTAGCGTTTTGAATTGAAGAAAAGGTTCTCAAAGAGATTTCTCGCCGTTTCCGCCGTCGCGGGTTCACCGGGGCGAAGCTTTCTGTATATCTCTATCAGTGCGTCTTCCTGAGTTTTAACCTTGTCGACAAACAGAATGTCACGGATAATGCTGTCTGAGGTCTGTCTGTCAATAAACAGAACCTTGAACTCATTTATACCGTTTTCAGCAAGTTTCTCAAAAGCTTCCTCATTTATCGGAGCTCCCGCCTCAAGAACCACCTCGCCGTCTTCGCTGACAATGTCCTCACCGAAGAAGGTTTCCATTATATCCTCAATGGTTATGGGGATACGGGTGATTTTGGCAGCGGTAATTCTCTTTCTGGCAGCCTTGGTAATCTTATGACCGGCCTTGACTATTACTTCGCCGTTTTCGTCTATTATATCAAGGCTGTTTCTCTGTCCCACAACATGGGCTTCGTTGTAGTTCTTTGTCATGCTGCCGTTCGCTTCAACACGTATATTGACCATGTCATAGTAGGTGTTGAGAATGTCAAGCTCGGTCATACCGAGAGCTTTGAGCAGAACGGTAACGGGTATTTTTCTTTTTTTGTCGATGCGGACATACATTATGTTTTTCGCATCGAAGTCAAAATCTATCCATGAACCTCTGTAGGGTATGATTCTCGCACTGTAAAGGTGTTTTTCCACAACGCTTTTGGACGCCGTAATATCTTCAAAGAATATTCCCGGCGAGCGGTGGAGCTGGCTCACGATAACTCTTTCAACTCCGTTGATCACGAAGGTTCCTCTGTCTGTCATCAGTGGGATGTCACAGAGATAAACTTCGGACTCTTTAGCGGAATTGACGAGCCTTTCTTCTGATTCCTCATTTATGTCATAATTGACAAGACGCACCTTCACCTTAAGCGGAGCCGCGAAGGTGGTGCTCCTGTCGATTGCTTCTCTGGGCGTGTATTTCGGCTTCTCAAGAGTATAACTGAGATATTCAAGAACTGATGTTTCGTTAAAGTCGGTGATCGGAAAGATTTCCCTGAATACTTCATCAAGACCCTTATGTTCTCTCTCGTCCACGGGAACTCCTTCCTGAAGGAACTCAACGTAGGAGCGCTTCTGAACCTCTATAAGGTCGGGCATATCAATTACTTTCTGGATTTTTGAGAAACTGACTCTCTCAATAGGCTTTCTGGTTGAATCCATATTTTATCACCTGTGGGATTATCCGCTAAATGTTAAAGAAGGCATGGGGGCGCAAGCTGCGCCCCCTATTTATGCTGATCAAGTTTTCTTTATTTAAGAATTAATTACTTAATTTCAGCAGTTCCGCCGGCTTCTTCAAGTTTAGCTTTGATTGAAGCAGCTTCCTCTTTGGAAACGCCCTCTTTAACAGCAGCGGGAGCGCCGTCAACGAGTGCTTTAGCTTCTTTAAGTCCGAGGTTAGTAAGCTCACGAACAACTTTAATAACCTGAACCTTTTTCTCGCCGCCTTCTTTAAGGATTACGGCGAATTCTGTCTGTTCTTCAACCACAGCAGCTTCAGCAGCAACAGCGGGTCCTGCCATCATGGCAACGGGAGCAGCAGCGGAAACGCCGAACTTGTCTTCAAGTTCTTTAACGAAATCTGCGAGCTCGATTACAGTCATGTTTGATATAAATTCTACTACTTGTTCTTTAGTTACAGACATTGAAGTCCTCCATTAACCTTGTTTTTGTTCTTTAATCGCGTTAAGCACATTCAGGAAACTGCGCGGAACATTGCTGAGCAGTGATACGAAGTTGGACGCGGGAGCGTTCATAGTCGCAAGCACTCTTCCGAGAAGCACTTCTCTGGAAGGAAGGTCAGCAAGTCTGTTCACATCTTCTCCGGAGAGAAGTTTGCCGTCAAGGTAGCCGCCTTTGATTTCAAACTTGTCGTAATCTTTGGCGAATTTTTTCATATCCTTGGCGACAGCGGCAACATCACCGTTTACGATGGCGCATGCCGTGCAGAGTTTGAGTGTCTCGTCAAGAGATTCAATCCTGTTGTTGTGCAGAGCGATTTTTACAAGTGTGTTCTTGACGACTTTAAAATCGCTGCCTTTTTCTTTCACCGCAGTTCTGATAGCAGTAAGCTGAGGGAAAGTCAGTCCTTTATAATTTGCCAAGAACAGCGCATCACTTGTTTTGATCTGTTCAGTAAGTTCTGCTACATACTGCTTTTTTTCATCTCTGTTCACGCTGTCCTCCGATTGATGTCACCGGACTGACATCACGAAAGTCCGGCTGCAACCGCCTGCGCCATGACTGACACGGCTTCACTCCGTACGGCACAGCCCGTTAAATGAGCGTGACTTACAGAGTGTATAAGCGGCTGCAAACACATCACTGTGTCTTTGATTTCCCTGCCTTGCTTAGCGCAAGCGGGGCAACCGTGGTAAAGTTCGGTGATAAATTCTATATCAACCGATCTCCGCAGGACTTACGATCCCGACAAATAACAGTTCGGAAAAAATCCGAATTGTACCTGTCCGGAATACACCTGCTTCTTAAACCAGATTGTGTGCTTAAAGTGTGTTAATCACTTTCTGGTGGTCTACCTTAACGCCGGGTCCCATTGTGGTAGAAACTGTGATCCCTCTTACGTACTGTCCTTTAGCTGTTGAAGGCTTAAGACGCACAAGAGTTTCCAGAAGCGCCTTGATGTTCTCAAAAAGTTTCTGAGAATCAAAGCTTTTTTTGCCTACGATAGCGTGGATGATACCGTTTTTATCAACACGGAACTCAATCATACCCGCCTTGAGTTCTTTCACCACGTTACCTATGTTAGGCGTTACCGTACCCACTTTGGGGTTAGGCATAAGTCCTCTCGGTCCGAGTACACGTCCGAGCTTACCGACGAGAGCCATCATGTCGGGTGTTGCGACAACTTTATCGAAATCCATAAAGCCGCCCTGAACTTTTTCAACAAGTTCCTCGTCACCGACAACATCCGCGCCTGCGTCTTTCGCTTCTTTGGCTTTATCGCCTTTCGCGAATGCAAGCACTCTCACGGTCTTACCTGTTCCGTTAGGCAGACTGACTGAACCCCTCACCATCTGATCAGCGTGTTTGGGGTTTACTCCGAGCTTCACTGCGATGTCGATGGTTTCATCGAACTTCGCGAATGCGACTTCTTTTGCGAGGGCAATTGCCTCTTCCAGGTCGTAGAGCTTTTCGCAGTCTACCTTCTCGGAAGCAGCCTGGTACTGTTTCCCTTTTGCCATGTTAATGACTCCGTGCATTCATGCGGAAAACCGCACTGCCGCAACATACAAATTTGTACAAGAGCTTATTAAAGCTCTACTTCCACACCCATGCTGCGTGCGGAACCTGCAACAATCTTAACTGCTTCATCGATGTTTTTGGTGTTGAAGTCAGGAAGTTTGTGCTCGGCGATTCTTACAAGCTGTTCTCTTGTGAGTTTGCCGACCTTATCCTTTTTGGGATTGCTGCTGCCGCTGTTAATCTTCAGCTCTTTCTTGATAAGCTGAGTAACAGGAGGGGTTTTGAGAACAAAAGTGAAGCTTCTGTCTTCAAAGATTGTGAGCTGAACAGGGATGATGTAATCTCCCATGTTCTGGGTTGCAGCGTTAAACGACTTGCAGAATTCCATAATATTCACCCCTCTCTGACCCAGTGCGGGTCCGATTGGGGGTGAAGGGTTAGCCTTGCCGGCCGGAACCTGAAGTTTAAGCTGTCCAAGTACTTTTTTGGCCATTTATAACCTCCCGGACTATCCGACTCTTTTTACTTGCAGATAATCCAGTTCTACGGGCGTTTGTCTTCCGAAAATGCTCACGATAACGCGAACCTTTTCCTTGTCTGGGTTAACCTCGTCAACAGTTCCTATAAAACCGTTGAACGGTCCGTCAACAACCTCAACTTTGTCGTCTTTGACATATTTTGCGGTCATTCTGGGGGCTTGCGATTTAGCGAGGTCAATCATTGCTTTTACGTCTTCTTCTGGGATGGGAACAGGATTTATCCCTCCCACAAAGCCGGTAACTTTAGGTATGTTTTTGACAACATGCCAGTTTTCCGTGCTCATTTCCATGTGAACGAGGATATAGCCGGGGAAGGTCTTCTTTTTGCTGATTTTCTTTTTCCCTTTTTTCAGCTCAACTACGTCTTCCGTGGGGATAAGCACGTCTTCTATCTGGTCTTCGAGATTTGAGTTTCTGACCTTCTCTTCAAGAAGAGTCTTCACACGTTTCTCAAAACCCGAATAGGTATGGACTACATACCATTTTTTCGCCATAAAATGCCCTTTCCTAGTAAATGAATTGGGTAAGCTTTGAAAGCCCGTAATCTACTACACCAAGATAAATTGCACAGATAAGGCAGATTGCAATAACTACCGCGGTGGTGCCGATGGTAGCGTCTTTGGTGGGCCAGATGACTTTTTTAAGTTCTTCTCTGACTTCGTTGATGAAAGTTTGCAGCTTTCCCATAGTCAGCACATCCTTTTCTTTATTTCGGAGAACCTACATCCTGTGGTTCTCCTGCAACCGCTCGCGGTCTGCAATGCAGCCCTTCGCTCCGCACGGCGCAGCTTCTTCCTGAAGCTGTTTTTACCCCGAGAGAGTGCTAATTACTCTTACACATTTCGGAGAACCTACATCCTGTGGTTCTCCTGCAACCGCTCGCGGTCTGCAATGCAGCCCTTCGCTCCGCACGGCGCAGCTTCTTCCTGAAGCTGTTTTTACCCCGAGAGAGTGCTAATTACTCTTACACATTTCGGAGAACCTACATCCTGTGGTTCTCCTGCAACCGCTCGCGGTCTGCAATGCAGCCCTTCGCTCCGCACGGCGCAGCTTCTTCCTGAAGCTGTGTCAGCAGCAAGCTTTTCAAGCAGGTTTTACTCAGCATATAATAGTTCGAGAAAACATACGTCCTGTAGTTTTTTCTCACTCACAGCTGCGCAGCTTCGGCACAGATGCGTTCTCTATCGACACGTATAGGGCGAAACAAGTTCGCCCTGCACATGCGATGATTTAAAAAATGGCAGGTCAGACAGGAATCGAACCTGCAGCCTTCGGTTTTGGAGACCGATGCTCTGCCAATTGAGCTACTGACCTACTCTATCTTTTCAAAAAATTATTTTGTTTCCTTGTGAACAGTGTGTTTTCTGTCCCACTTGCAGTACTTGCTAAGCTCAAGTTTACCTGTCATGGTCTTTTTGTTCTTAGTAGTGCTGTAGTTTCTGCGTTTGCACTCTGTGCATGCAAGGATTATTTTTTCTCTCATTTCAAGTTTCCTTACTCAATTATCTCGGTAACAACACCTGCACCGACTGTTCTACCACCCTCACGAATAGCGAAACGAAGTCCCGCGTCCATTGCGATGGGTGTTATAAGTTCTACCACGCAGCTGATGTTATCTCCGGGCATTACCATCTCTGTCCCTTCGGGAAGTGTGATTATACCCGTAACGTCAGTCGTACGGAAATAGAACTGAGGACGATACCCGCTGAAGAAGGGAGTGTGGCGACCGCCTTCCTCTTTGGTCAGGATGTACGCTTCCGCTTTGTACCTGCGGTGGGGTTTGATTGAACCCGGTTTGCAAAGTACCTGTCCGCGTTCCACGTCGTCCTTTTTGATTCCTCTCAGAAGAATACCGACGTTATCGCCGGCTACGCCTGAGTCAAGAATCTTCCTGAACATCTCTACGCCTGTTACTATTGTCTTTACTGTATCGCGTATTCCCACGATCTCTACTTCTTCTCCCACTTTGACCTGTCCCTGCTCTATACGACCGGTTACTACCGTTCCGCGGCCGGAGATGCTGAACACGTCTTCTACGGGCATTATGAACTCTTTATCTATTGCTCTTTCAGGCTCGGGAATATAGCTGTCCATCGCTGACACAAGCTCGGCTATCGCGCCTGCCCATTTCTCATCTGTAGGGTTCTCAAGTGCTTTAAGCGCTGAACCCTTGATGATAGGTGTGTCGTCGCCGGGAAATTCGTAAGTCGAAAGAAGGTCTCTCACTTCAAGCTCTACAAGCTCAAGAAGTTCCTCATCGTCTACCATGTCACATTTGTTCATGAAAACGATTATGTAAGGAACTCCTACCTGACGTGCAAGAAGGATGTGCTCTCTTGTCTGGGGCATAGGACCGTCTGCCGCGCTTACTACAAGGATCGCTCCGTCCATCTGCGCGGCGCCGGTGATCATGTTTTTTACATAATCAGCGTGACCGGGGCAGTCAACGTGAGCATAGTGGCGGGCAGGTGACTCGTACTCAACGTGAGCTGTCGCGATTGTTATACCGCGCTCCCTTTCTTCCGGAGCCTTGTCGATGTTGCCGTAATCTACGAACTCTGCAAGTCCTTTCTTTGCCTGTACGCAGGTTATCGCTGCAGTAAGGGTAGTTTTACCGTGGTCTACGTGACCGATTGTTCCTACGTTGACGTGGGGCTTCGTTCTAGCAAACTTAGCTTTAGCCATCTGGGTCTCCTCCTGAATTTAAAAGCCCTCGACCGGAATTGAACCGGTGACCTCGTCCTTACCAAGGACGCGCTCTGACCGACTGAGCCACGAGGGCGTAAAAAACGCAAAAAAGGGGCGAACTGGTACGGTGTCGCCGCCTTTGAAAGCACTTGAAAAAAAAGCGGGTAACGGGACTTGAACCCGTGACCCTCAGCTTGGAAGGCTGATGCTCTAGCCAACTGAGCTACACCCGCATATGGCACATATTTTTCCCGGATAAAACCGTATACCCGAGAGTTTTAAAAGAAGTGGGGAGAGGAGGATTCGAACCTCCGAAGTCTTGCGACAACAGGTTTACAGCCTGCCCCCTTTGGCCGCTTGGGTATCTCCCCTTCTATATGATGATAGTTCGTTAAAACCTGCATGCCGCAGTTTTCACTCACACACCGACGCCGAACAAAATTTACATTCGTTCCGCACAGCGCAGTTTCATAATGAAACTGTATCATTATTCCTGTTTTCTGCCGCTCAATAAAGAACGGCAAACCCGACCGCCTCAAGCGAGGCAACCAATACTGACGCTTTGCTTACAAGAGCCGGGCAGCCCCGGCTCTTCAAGTGAAGCTGGTGATAGGAATTGAACCCACAACCTACTGATTACAAGTCAGTTGCTCTACCGATTGAGCTACACCAGCGTCTTTAGCGAAGTGAGAGCATATAGAAGAGAGTGCATGTTGTCAAGTATTTTTTTGACATTTTCACGCCCCTTTTTCCATGGAACTTTCAAGCCGAAACAAGTGATGCCGCTTGAGAAATCCCCCGACCGCTCTCAGCTTTCGGGAAGGAAAATATTGCATATCCTTTTGCCTTTGTCAATCTACTATTTTATGCTTTTTAAGAAAAAATTCCGGCGTGTACGTCACTGCCTTTTCTCAATAAACCCGCTGGAGGAATACACCCTCCCCTCTTCATTAATATAGTATTCGCCGCCGTAGGGGTCATCGGGTAAAGAATCAATAAATCCCTTTGTCTTAAGCTCCGCTATATCCGCAGGTCTGTCTGAATAGCGTGCTTCGTACTCCTTCGCTGCCTTTTCAAGCTCTATGGCTCCCTTGAGAGCGATCAGCCGCTTTTCGTACATGGCACGGATCCTTTCATTCTCTGTGTTGGTCAGCATATCCAGAAGAAATGCCGCTGCTGTCTCGTGCCTGCCGGAATCGTAAGCGAGTCTGGCGGCGAGATTGGCATAAAACGGCGGAGCGCCTTTAATTTTAGCTGCCATGGCGATATACTCCGATGCTTTCGCATTGTCTTTCAGAAAATAGTAATAAATAAATCCCAGATTAAACAGCAGTCTATGACTGTCGGGCTTGTATGAAACACCTTTTTCAAGCAGCTTTACAGCCTCTTCCGGTCTGTTTGCGCTCCAAGCCAGAGTGAGCGCAGAAAAATAATATGTGTCATAAAAGTAAGGATCGAGTTCCGCGGAAGCATTCACTGTAGCTGTGAACCAGTCCCAGTCCTGCCCTTTGATTATCGCACGATCCTCCAGCATTTTGCCCACATAAAATATAGCGGAAAGCAGACGGCTGTCTGCGGCGAGGCTCTTAAACTCAAGGGATGTAAAACGGAGCAGCCTGCCGGATGCGGCTATATCCCGCTCAAATTTCGCGTCAAACACGGCTTTGGGGGTAATCACCATGCCGCTGAGCCATATATGCAGAGGCAGCAGCATACACAGCATGCCAGCGGACAGTCTCACGGAAACTCCCTGCGGCTGAATATTATACCTGCAAGAACAAGGAGAACGGCGGAATATACCAGTGCGTAAAGAATCGAACCAGCGTATATCTCCATCGGCGGCATTATACCGTTGGCGGCAACAGTTTTATAATCCAGAGACGAAAAATCAGGCACTATATATTTCACAATATTAAGAAAACCAGCCAACTCAGCGTAAGCGTCGGATGCGGAGACATACATCAGTACCTCAGCCAGACTTTGACCCGCTATATATATAAGGATGGAGAATATCAAAACAGTGAACGATGTCGTGACGAATGAGCTGAAAAAAATGATTACGGCATTAAGAAAAATACACTTCACGAGATCCGCGAATGCGGCAAGCGCGTACGCGTTCCACGAAAAGCTTTTGAAATATCCCGGCATAGCTGATTTCATAAGCAGTATGGGAACGTGGGTGAGGAGGAAAATTATACTGTAGGCGGAAATCAGCAGCAGAGCCAGACCTGCGAACTTGCCGAATATGTATCTCCGGCGGGATATGTTTCTTCCGAGAACAAAATATATCGTGCGCCTGTCCAGATCCTTTGCCACCAAGCCCACAGATACTGAAAAGCTGATGAGCAGCCCGGCGAGAGACATTGCCCCCAGATTAAAATCCGCAATAACCTTGCTCAAGTCCTGCATGAAAAAGCGGGCGAATACAGCGCTGAGAAACATAATGATAAGCGAGAAAATAACTATCGCGTACAGCACTCTGTTCCGCACACCCTCAAGGAAGGTGATAAAGCATACCTGCGTCATCTTACCGCCTCCTCAAAAATACGCTCAAGGGCGTTATCTGCGGATTTCACCGTAACTGCTCCGAATCCCTTATTTTTCATGGATTCTATGAAGCTTACAATATCATGGGAATCCGTAAAAACACCTATGGTTTTGTCATATTCGGCGGTTTTCATACCGGAAAGAGACGCTCTCAGGGATTCGCTCTTTTCAAAAACCACCTCAGCCTGCTCGGAAGCGAGAAGAAGCTCCTCCTTCGTAAGCATTCGGACGATTTTCCCTTTATTCATAATCGCCGCCGTGTCGCAAAGGCGTTCGACATCGCTTAATATATGGGAGCAGAAAAGCACCGTAGCGCCCTTTCCTTTCAGCTCGGTAATGAGATCAAACACCATCCTGCGCCCCAGCGGATCAAGTCCGCTCATGGGTTCATCCAGAATAACAAGCTCCGGCTCATGGATAAGGGCGGCGGCGATGCCCGAACGCTGAACCATGCCCTTGGAAAAAGTGCGGAGCTGCCTGTCGAGGCTTTCAGCCATCCCCACTTTCTCCGCCATGCGGCTGATGCGTTCTTTTGCATTGTCTTTAATGTCGGAGGACGAAAGAGAGAAGGCGAGAAGCTCTTTAAGGGTAAGATAATCATAATAATACGGATTTTCCGGCAGATAACCTGTGTTGCGGCTGCTCACGGTCACACTGCCCAATGTGGGGCGGATGAAGCCCATAATGGTTTTTATTGTGGTGGACTTGCCCGCTCCGTTGAGCCCGAGGAGAGCGAAAATCTCACCCTCTTTCACCTCAAAGCTGATGCCGTCCACAGCGGCTTTCTTCTTTATGCGTTTTACAAGGGAATCTATCTTAATCATAAGCGGATTATAGCATGTTAAATATCAGGATGGAAATAAACAAGTGGGAAAGAACAGTTCAACAGCTCGCTTCTTTGCAAAAGAGTGTTGGGGAGGATTTAAAAAGACAAATAAGGTTGTTTTGTTCCAGCTCATCTCCAGTGCATCATTGAGAAACCGAATTGGGAAACAGTCGCAAAGAAATCCCCCTCTGGTCCCCCTTTGCAAAGGGGGAAGTTTAAACACAAAAAAAGCCGACCGGATAAACCGATCGGCTTGGATTTTTTAAGCTACTGAATTGTGCTTAGGGCTCTTCTTCCTCTTCTTCAGCGGGGTTGCACGCGTCAACACCGTCAGTTCCTTCAAGACCTGTTTCACCTGTCTGAATTGTAGGAGCAGTGTTAGTTGCACCGTAGCAAATAGTACCACCGTTTGTGTGCTTTGTTACAACATTGTAATCTGTTCCATCATCAGCACCTGTACTTACGATTCCAACCCATGCGCTGAGAGTAACAGTTTCAGGTTCGCCGTTATCAGCAGTAGAAGCTGTTAAATCCAATACGCCGCTTGTTGCAGCAGGAGCACCGTTCTGGGCAACCTGAGGATATTCCTGATAGTCGGCAAACCAGCCCTCAAGTGAAGACTGAACGTTTCTCAGGTCTGACTGAGCAGCTGAGTTATAAGCTCTGGAACGATATTTGGCAAACTGGGGGATTGCGATAGCGGCAAGGATACCGATGATTGCAACAACCACCAGAAGCTCGATAAGAGTAAAGCCTTTTTTAGTTTTTTCGATCCTCATCATAAAGGATACCTCCTGAAGTAGAAAAAATATCTTTTCGGCGTGAAATTTCGCTTTTAAAAAGCAACTTCTAAAAACAGTCTACCATAAAATTATCCAGAGAATAGTTTTTATGCAAGTTAATTTTCACACTAAAGTTACTTACTATGCTAAATGGCTGAATACAAGAGGCTTTACGAAGGATAATTTTTTGTAAGATATTTGTGTGTAAAGTTTATTTCCGGATAATAAATAAATGAATAATATGTAATATCAAAACCTTGACAGTTTTTTAAGACAAACATAGAATACGCATCTTTCGTATCAAGCCGAAATGGTGGAATAGGTAGACGCAGCGGACTCAAAATCCGCAGTCCGCAAGGGCGTGGGGGTTCGAGTCCCCCTTTCGGCACTCTTTATTATCAAATACTTATATGATTTAGCACGCTAATTAAAAAAGCCATTTTTACACTTTTCTAACGTTTTTTCTAACGCCTGTAGTCAGCAGATCTCCGAATACGTCACTCTGAGCGATAGCGAAGAGTCTCAAATTAGTGTGAGATTCTTCGGACTTTGTCCTCAGAATAACCCATTTATTAATTCCTGTTTACTCACAGAGCGATAGATATTAGAATCAATAAAACATCATTGACGGAGCAAACATGTCTGAAAATCAGAATATCGAATATAAAGAAAGCTGGAATGACGACCACCTGAAACAGCTTTGCAGTTTTGCCAATGCTCAGGGCGGTGTTCTTTATGTCGGTATTAATGATAAGGGAGAGATTGTAGGCATTGACAACTATAAGAAGCTCACTGATGATCTGCCGAATAAGATTCAAAGCAAGCTTGGCATATTTCCTGAAATCAATCTGAATGAACAGGACGGTATGCATTTTCTTGAAATACATATCAGACCTTCATCAATGGCAATCTCTTTAAGCGGCAGATATTACCAGCGCACCGGAAGTACCACAAAGGAGCTTGTGGGCAACGCCCTGACTGAATTTCTGCTCCGCAAATCCGGCATGTCTTGGGGTGATGTCATAGAAGAAGATGCCATGTTTGATGACATAGACAATGACAGCATTGCAGTATATCTCAATGACGCTGAACGCTCAGGACGCATCCCTGACGCAAAGAATCTGTCTGTCCTCGAACTGCTTGATAAGCTGAACCTTACCAAAAACGGCAGGCTGAAAAGAGCCGCCATAATCCTTTTCGGCAAGAATCCCGAAAAGTTCTACCGCCATACATATGTAAAAGTAGGGCGGTTTGTCGGCGGAGAAATTTCCCCTAAGTTCCATGAAATAATCGAAGGCAACATAATCAGCTTACAGAAAAGAGTTTTTGAGATAATTGAAACCAAATTCATAATAAAGAACATATCCTTTGAGGGTGTAAACCGTATCGAAACACCTGAATACCCCTTCCCTGCCCTTCGGGAAGCGATCTTGAACGCCTTAATCCATCGTGATTACATGGGCAACATGACGCAGATTAAAATATATGACGACCGCCTGCAAATATGGAATGACGGCTCGCTTGTCGAGGGCTTGACCGTTGAAATGCTTAAACAGAACCACCCTTCAAGACCAAGAAACAGGCTCATTGCCGATGCCTGCCTGAAGGGAGGCTACATTGAAGCATGGGGAACAGGAATACCAAAAATCATTGATACCTGCAAATCCGCAAGTCTGCCTGAACCTGAAATCTGCGAAGCCTTCGGCGGCTTTCAGATAACTATATTCAAAGACAGATACAACGAAGCCTCACTGAAAAAAATAGGTTTAAACGAGCGGCAGATCAAAGCCGTCCTCTATGTAAAGGAAAACGGCTCAATCACAAATTCGGAGTATCAGAAGCTGAATGACGTGGGCAAGACAACAGCCACAGAAGAACTTGGCAATCTATCAGACAAAGATTTACTGTTCCATTCAGGAACTGGGCGAGGCAGCAATTATACTTTAAAATAATCGGCCGCTAATTGGCCGAATTGGCCAGTAATTGACCGCTAATTGGATGATACATTAAGTCAACAGCCTATTATCTCATTGACGGATAAATGGCGATGATGACAGATAGATGACGTACAACATAGTTATACAATATCGTAACCAACCAATTAAACTGTTAATATTAAACAAATTGTCGAAATAGAATACGCAACTGAAAATTTAAAATTATTAAGCCTAAAAACTGATTTTAAAGTAACATAATGGTGAGCAAGACATATCATAACGAAAAAAAATGCTAAATAATCGTATACATTTAATCTTCCAGATAAAGTTCCTAAACCTCTGGTGTAAAATTGCATGAGAACCATCGAAACAAAAAAGGCAGATAGCACGTTTGCAAATCCAAGCATTCCAAGATTAAATTTTGATTTAAAGAAATATTTGAAGGGAATGCATAAGAGAACCATTAGAAACAAATACCTGGCTAACATATGTATATATAGGGCAAATCCACTTGATAATATCATTGTAATTATTTCTTGCTCAGATGCCATAAATAAATGAGCAAAATTGGTTATAAGAGATACTATAAAAATTGAAGATAAAACCAAAAACAGTAATATCAAGTTGGCATGCCATTGTTTATTTGAAACATGCAACTTATGAAGTTTAGATGGATTAATAACTACATATTTTAACGCAAGCAAAAAATTATTAATAAAATTATTTACATCTCTTTTATTCAAAAATGACTCACATCCTAATTCTTTTTGAGAACTAGTATTTAATGAAGAGATCGATTTTCTATTTGGTTTTATAGAGACAATAAGACCATCTAAAACAATTTGATATTCATTGGAAGCTTCATAGAATTTATTGAACTCATCGATATATGATGAAATGATTACAAATCCTCTGGTGACAGCATTGGAAGGGTTTCCAGATTTAGGTTCATCATATTCTTTATTATTTATGGCTGAAGATTTTACTGTATCATAAAACATCTTCTGAGACACCCTTACAATATTACCTGATTTTTCATATATATCAATAAGTTTACTTATCCTCGCCAAGGCGACAACAGCTTCAGGATGTTTTTCAGTAACAAAAGATTTAAATGAAATAAGGTATTTGATAATTGTCGTTTTTTCATATTCAGAAAAACTACACTCACTTTTTTTCCTTTTAGTCATGATGTACTTGCCTCCTTTTTGCATAAGAAAGTAACTATGTTATTTTTATTAATTATTTCTGATAAAGACAAGAAAAATAAGGAGAAAAATATGCAAAAATATTTAGACATCGATGAAACGGCAGAATTCCTGAAAATCAAAAAGGCAACAATCTATCAGATGACGCACATGCAACAGATTCCGCATATCAAACTAGGCGGAAAGCTTCTGTTCGATCCTAATGATCTTGAGAAATGGTTAGAAGGAAAAAAAGTCAATGTGAGGAGACACCAATGAGCCTCATGCGTCCGGTATCCGTTGCTAATGCAATCAACTATTACTATGAGGACGATCCTATCTTCTCAAAAGATGAAAGAAGCAACTCAGAATGGCTGGGCAGAGGCAGCAAGATCCTGAAATTAAGCGGCGAAATCAGAAAACAGGAGTTTGCAAATATACTTCATGGACTGCACCCGATGAGCAAAGAAGAGCTTATTCAGCGTGGAGTAAACAGCCCGCACCGTGCGGGGATGGATTTTGTTTTCTCCGCTCCGAAATCTATTTCTATACATGGCATCTATCTTCAGGAAAGAGGGGTTACCGAAGCCCACAACAAGGCTGTAAAAGAAGCGGTAACATATATGGAATCTATTGTCACATACCGCTCCACAGAAGACGGGCAGACAACATACGAGAAATCCGGCAATATAGTTGCCGCCGCCTTTCATCACTCCACATCAAGGGCAAACGACCCTCAACTGCATACCCATGTTGTTGTGGCAAACATGACACATACTAATGACGGCTGGCGGGCAATCACTAACGAATCATTATTCCTGCAACAAAACAACATTAATCAGGTCTATCAGAACTATCTGGCACATTATCTTATGGAGGCAGGCTACTCCATTGAACGCAAAAACGGTTCATTTGAAATAGCCGGATACAAAGATGAATGGATAAAGGAGTTTTCCAAACGTTCAGAAGAAGTTACTAAATATCTTACAGACAATCTTGAAACGCTGAAGCAGCAATACCCCAATGCCTCCCATGAAGAGCTGGTGGACATCGCAAGGCTAGCGAGCAGAGATTCAAAAGATCATCAGGTAACAGCCGAGGAACTCCATAAAAACTGGGAATCGAGAGTTTCCAAAGACTTGATAATCGAACACACCAATGGGAAGGAGCAGCAGCACTTTAAGGATTTTGATTTGGAGAAGGCTGCGGTATTGGTTACCGAATCCCAATCGCTTTTCAGCAAAGAACAGCTTGCTCTTGAGTACCTGAAGCTCAATATCGGCACTAAAACCATTGATGACTTTGACAAAGAATTCAGAAAAATGCAGTCTGAAAATGTGATTGTGCCTGTCGGCGTTGTAAATACCCGAATAGGCACAAAATCCATCAGTCTTGAAACCCAACTATATACCACATCGAAAGTCCTTGAGCTTGAAAGAACGATCATGAACAAGCTGGAAAATCAGCAGCACCAACAGCCCCTGTCCGGTCAAACCGTTATTGATAAATATCAGGAAAACAGCTCTCTGACCAGCGGTCAAAATGACCTGATTAAAAGCGTTCTCACTTCGGACAAACAATTCATTTTCGTTCAGGGTGACGCAGGAACGGGAAAAACATATGCTCTGGAAAAGCTCGCTGACATACTGTTTGAGGAATCACCATCAACGAACATAATAGGCGCAGGTTACACAGGAAAAGCCGCTGCCGAAATAGAATCCAAAACGTCAGGCAAAATTAAGGCGCATACTCTTCACAGCCTTTTGAACAACTCTGATGCGCATATCACAACAAAAGACACCCTTTTGATTGTGGATGAAGCGTCTATGATAAGCTCCAAACAGTTCAGCAGCATTATTAACTTAGCCGAAGCGACTGATGTTAAAATCGTCTTTATCGGCGATACAAAACAGCTTCAGCCAGTGCAGGCGGGACAGATTTTTAAGGATGCCGTTGAGCGGTTCGGGGCAGACGCTGTTATGACGGAAAATATGCGCCAGAAGACAGAAATAGCCCAGCAGGCAGTTGAATATGTTAAGCAATATGCCGAAGGGTTGAATGATGAAGGAATAAAGGATGCAATCGACTCTCTGAAATCGGCTTCAAAAATATATGAAAACGCTTCCTTCAGTGAAGTCATAGAAAAAGCTGCGGAGGACTACATCAAAAGCACCGAGGAAGGCAAATATCCTCTTCTCATCACCCACAGGAACGAGATCAAAGATATTCTCTATTCACAAATCAGAAATGAAATATTGCCGCTGAATGCGCAGCACTTTGATCTGAATGTCAGAGAGCAGTTAAATATCAACAGGACTGACAAATTCAGTTCTCACAGCTATCAGGAAGGACAGTCTGTCTTTTTAAATTCTTCAACAGAAAATCTCAGAGCCGGTTCCGAATGGAAAATTGCATCTATTGATCATGAAAATAATTCCTTAAGCCTTACAAACTCAAAAGGATTCAATGCCGACATAGATTTGCATGAACATGGACAGAGCATTTCCGCCTTCAGCGAGCAGACAAAGGAGTTTGCCGCCGGAGACAGAATAGTCTTTGAAAAGAATGACCATCTTCTAGGCGTAAAAAACGGTCAGACAGGCAGCATTGACAGCTTTGAAAACGGCATACTCACCGTCACGAAGGACAGCGGCGAAAGCATCAGCTTCAAACCGGAAACATACAACTATCTGGATCACGGATATGCCCTGACTGTCCATAAGGCGCAGGGGCAGACCTGCGATACGGTTCAGTACGTCACAGAGGGCAACGACAGGATGATCAATACCGAAGGCTTCTACGTTGCCATGACCAGAGCCAAAGACGACATCCGCATATACACCGACAATGCTGATAAGCTCGCCGAACGTGCGGAACTTCATGAGAACGAACACTCACTCCACAAAATGCTGGATAACGACAAATCGCAAGCACATGAAAACACCGCTCAGATGGAAATCTGACTCGGATAAGGGGGGATACTCCACGCAACCATGTTGCTTTGAGGAGTTAGGGTAAATGCTAATACATTAAAGATTTATATAAAGAGTTCTGCCATGCGGAATGCATTGCAGAAGGTGCACTTAATAAGCTGAAAGTCTGGCCAGACAATGCACTAATAACGCACAACAAAAACAATACGGAGGACATACGATGAAAAATGTCACTTTCAGAATTTCCTTTCAGGATTTTGCTGTTCTGAAAGACTTTGCTGATTCAAGAAATATGACCGTCAGCGAAGCCATGAGAGAGCTGATCCGAAGCATCGGAAAACAGAAAGCATTTGAAGCCAGACTGATTGAATTTATGAAGAAGATCGAGTCTGAGCTTGGAGCGGGAAACGGCGATAATGACGCCGTCAGAAGACTTACTGATGAAATGGTGAATATCAATAAAGGCTTGTCAATTCTGCTGAACAGGCATGGGCGCAATGAGTGGGAAGATATGAATAAGCTGAAAAAGGCTCTATATCTTCTTGCAGGTTCAAATCCTCATACTGCAAAAGAAATCAAATCAATTTTTGAGAATTAGGAGATAGTTATGTCAAATGGTAAAGCATACACAGGCTTTGAGTCTTGGAAATATAACCTGAAAATGTCACTGAGAATGAGACTATTCATACTTTTAGCCCTGACGGCTGTTTATCTGGGATTTATAGGCGCATACATTCTGCTGAAATATCATACGGAAGAAATTAAAATTTTAGCGAAATGGACGGCATCAGCATTTTGGGCACACTTTCTTCCCAAATACCCGTTTAACCTTGTCCATGAGGGTGAAATATTCAAAGTGACCGCAGCGAGATATTACGAAATATTCTATGAAATCGGCATAGAGCATATAAACATGCTGAAGACGTTTGCTGTCAAATCTTTGCTGGTTTATCTGGGCTATTTTCCGGCAATATGGTTCTTTAAAAAGAAAGCGAATGAGCATTCCGCTGAGGATTTCAGGCGAGGAACTGAAATACTCACTCCGAAACAGCTTAATAAGCTGACAAAGAAAGAAAAATGCTATTTGAAAATCGGTGAAATCAATATGCCTGTTTCCGCCGAAAACAAGCATTGCTTCATAGTCGGCCGCCCCGGTACTGGCAAAACTGTTCTGACCAGCGCACTAATTGAACAGATAAGAGCCAGAGGCGATAAGGCAGTCATCTACGACTTCAAAGGTGATTATGTCAGCAGATTTTATGATCCGGAAAAAGATTTGCTGTTCAATCCTCTGGACAGCCGCTCTGTCAGCTGGAACATTTTTGCTGATATGCACACCCCGATGGATATAACATCCATGACATCATCCCTGATACCTGAGCTTCCACACACTTCGCAGCCTTTCTTCAATCTTGCCGCCAAAGATGTTCTTAACGGGGCATTCAGCTATCTTTACAGCACAAAAAGGAAAAGCTATGCCGCTCTTTGGGAGGTCATCAGCAAAGCTCCCGAAGAACTTTCTGAAATTCTCAAAAATACCAAGGGCGGCACTGCCGGAGCAATACACATCGCTGATCCGGCAAACAAGCAGACAGGCTCTGTTATGTCAACCCTGCACCTGTATTCAAAGATCTTTGAGTATATGCAGGACAGCGAGAAAGGTTTCAGCATCGGTGACTGGATTAAAAACGGTTCGGGGATACTCTTCATATCCAACTATGCAGAGCTGAAGGAGACACTGCGCCCTATTCTGACTGTGTTTATAGACACTATCGCCAGAAACCTGCTGGCACAGCCGGAGAACACAGCCAACAGGCTTTTCCTGATGATTGATGAATTCGGCACGCTCCAGAAAATGCAGAAGATTATTGAACTGCTGAATCTCTCGCGAAGTAAAGGCGGTGCGGTGTTTCTCGGCATTCAGGATATTGGTCAGATAGACAATATTTACGGCAAAGAGTTGAGGAGCAGCATAATCAATGCTTGCGGCACAAATGTCATTTTCGGAGTAAATGACCCTGACACGGCGGATTTCCTCAGCCGGAAAATAGGCGACAGGGAATATAAAACTCCTTATTCCGGCTTTACGGTTGGATCTGCCGATGAAAGGAACGCCCTCTCCCTGAACAAACAGAGAGTCAAAGAGCCGCTGATGATTTCCTCAGAAATAATGCAGCTGCCCGATTTAAAATGCTTTGTCCGCTTTCCAAACTTTTCCGGCAGCGTAACAACCCTGAAGCCCAAATCATACATGGAAGTTCAGCCCAGTTTCCTCATGCGGCCGGATTTGTCTCTGGATAACATCTTTCTGGAATGCAGGGAAATTCTTAGCGAACTGAATTTAAAAGCACGGGGAGGAAAAGGTGTCGCTGAAATAGAGAAATTCTAGAATTATATGGTTTAGGGCAAAAATGCCCTAAGCCTCTAAGAATACAGTTCTATTCAAAACAGTATCACAACATATTTTCATTAAAGTAATCCGTATCGATTTCTTTTATTTCATATGTATCCTTCACTGATACGCCTATATTATGCTTTACCATCAACTCCGCCAGCTTGCGCCCGTCAATAAGGACGACTTTTCTTTCAAGGTTTTCGGCATATCTGACAGCCTCTGCACTGAACTCTGAAGTAGTTATAAACACTCCCTTGTGCGCTTTTTTGCCAAGTAATGCTCCGGCAAACTTCTGGATTTCAGGTCTCCCCACCTTACCTTCCCATTTTTTTGCCTGAATATAGATTTCGTCCAAACCAAGAACGTCTTCCTTGATAATTCCGTCTATGCCTTCATCACCGGAGCGTCCTATTGCACGTCCGGCATCTTCCACAGAGCCGCCGTAGCCAAGCCCCAATAGGACATCAACAACGAGCTGCTCAAAGAATGATGGAGTACATTTTGAAATCTGCTCCTGAATGTCGGAAATGAGTGTGTTTTTCAAATCCTTATATGCGCTCTGGAACTGCTCCGAAGGCGTGAAAGATGTGTCATCTTCTGCAATCTCCTGAACATCATTCTTTTTTGAAGGCGAAACAAATTCGGCAAACTCAGAAAATTTCATCAGATACTCTTTGCTGATATATCCTTTCTGTTCTTTAAGGGTTTTTATGCCTCTGTCAGTTATCCGGAAATATCCTCTTCTGGTAACGTCAATCAGCTTGGCTTTTGAGAGATATGTCTTTGCCCATTGCGCTCTGTCATAAAAAAGCGGTTTTTTGTTACTTGGCAGCATAATAGATAAATCCGCTTCAGACAGAGAAAAATATGCAGAAAGTTCCGGCAGGAGTTCTTTGACGGTATGTTCCTGCCTGTCTTCAATAAGTTTTAACAGCGGATACATTATTTTGTCATATGATGGTACGCTCATCACTCCTCCTTGTTTTCTATCCTTTTGAGCATCCTGTCAAAATCGCTCTCGAATAAGCGATCCTGAATAATGCGGTATTTTTCAAATTCACTTTCGGCGTGTTCTTTGGCAATCTGAGCGGTTATCTTTCCGGAATCCTGCAAGACTGCACGGTCGTCAAACTCCAAAAACATATCTATCCGCTTTGACCAGTCTTCCATTGTCATGGGAATTTTGCGCCTCGCTCTTTCCTCTGCCAAGTCAAGATAAGCGTTCACGATTCTGCCCAGCGACTGAAGTTCATCTTTGGTGAGATAGTTTTTTGCTGTCGATACATCAGATTTGATTATTTTTCCGTCCGGTGCTTTTTCCCAAGTAGTCAGCCCCATGTGTTCTTTGGTACTGTCTGCCCTGTTCATGATTAGCTCCGCCGCCGTGCTGCCGTGCACTGCGTAATGAAGCTTGTTCTGCACCTTTGCGAAAAAGGTTTTGGTGGTGGGTGCGTCTTTGTTGTAATCAACGCTGGTTGCGTAAATATCGGTTATTTTCTGATAAAAACGTCTCTCACTAAGGCGTATTTCCCTGATTTCCTCAAGCAAACGCTCAAAGTAATCTTCCCCCAGAAAGCTGCCGTTTTCCAGTCGTCTTTTATCAAGGACATAGCCCTTTATGGCAAATTCTTTCAGCACGCCCGTTGCCCATTGGCGGAACTGCGTAGCCCGAACAGAATTTACCCTGTAGCCGACAGAGATTATTGCATCAAGGTTATAAAATTCAACTTGTCTGGCAACGTTTCTGCTGCCTTCTGTTTGAACTATTCGAAATTTTCGAACAGTTGCTTCAGGGCTGATTTCTCCACTCTCAAAAATCTCTTTGAGATGATAGTTTATGGTGTTGATCCCCACATCAAAAAGCTGTCCCATCAACTTCTGCGACAGCCATATTGTTTCATCCTCATATCTGGCTTCAATGCTCTGTTCGCCTGATTGTCCGGTGAATATCAAAAATTCTGCTGTGCTGTTGCGGATTAGCTTTTTATCTGGCATTAGGGTTCCTTATTGTTTGAACTCAGTTGCGAATCTTGCAAAAGTCATATTTGGTTTAACAACATCGTGTGGGATAAGAAGATAGTGCCACGGTTTACCGCCGTTTGCAGTTGTAAAGTCTGTTGCATGTTTACAATACACGAGTGCCGCATTTTTCTTTTCCTGCACATCGTCAGTATCAACGTCTGCTTCTTTTTTCGTTTCAACCATATAAAGACCATCGGCAGTTTCAACAATAAAATCGGGTTCGTAACGTTTTGAGTTGTGTTTCCAGTAGATATGGAACTGTTCTTTAGCAGGTCTTAACCATTTTTGTACAGCGTTGTCATTTTCCAGAATGATTGCAAAGTCTTTCTCTGTTTTGGAATCAAACTTATATTCAGAATGGCATGATTTCTTAAATCCTGTAAATATTTTAGACGGAATAGACCTTGTGGGTTCAATTGTTTCAGTAAAATAATAAACCTTGTCATGCTTTAGCTTTATATAGTTATGGGGATGTATCACAGTAAATGAGTGAACCAGCGGCTTTTCATATTCCGCAGGAACAAGATAAAAATGTTCCATCATCTGGCTGTAGATTGCCCTTCCGATCTGCATTTTGTGATAGAGAACAACATTTAAAACATCTTCATCGTTAAGATATGACTTGAAGTGCTCAATCAACTGAAAAACCAGCTTGTATAACAAGCCCGATTGAGAGTCATAATCAATTTCCCCGAAGTTCACAAGTTCGTTAATAATTATATCTTCAGGTTTTTCGTGTCTTATTCGGCGTTCCGCAGTAACAATCTCTCTGGTATTTGATTGCAAAGCCTGAATAAGCAGGTCTTCAGATACAGGCTGATAATTGAACGCTGAGACATCAAGATCAAAATCATGGAATCCGAAGTCAGAACTTCCCTGTTGAAGCATAATGCGTGGGATTTCTATAATATTTGCAGAGAAATATTCTATAGTATCATCATAAGCCTGTTCAACTTCTTTGATCTCTTCTTCAACAAACAGTCTGTATTGAGGGGATTCATCAGCTTCTTTGCGTATTCTTTCAATAATAGACTTTTTAACTTCCGGCGTTTTTAATTCAGAAACAGAAGTAATTTCTTTTCCCATTTTGGGCATGTAGCTAAGTATTTTTTCTCTGACTTCCAGCCTGACTTCTTCTTTTTGCCTGACTGTTTCGTCAGGAATAGTGGCTATCTCTGCTCTTTTTTCTTGGACAGCTTTCTCAATATTTGAAAGAGAAATTGCCACTTCCGGTCGTTGTTTTTCCAGTTCATCAGGATCGATAGTAATAATATTCTCAAGCCTGATTATCGAATCCGCCTTATTTGCTGCATCAACAATCTCCTGAAATTTATCATGTGCCATGATTGTGAGCTTATCAACGGAAGAGTTGCCTGTTTTCCTGCCGTAAGGCAAACGTAGTCCACGTCCTATTGTCTGCTCACGAAGAGTAGTTGAAGCAGCGGTACGGAGCGGAACTATCGTATAAAGATTGGTTACGTCCCAGCCTTCTTTCAGCATATTGACATGAATAACTATCTCGATAGGGTTGTCAGGATCTTCAACCGAAATAAGATTTTGAATATTCTCTTCTTTTTCTGTTCCTGTCTGATTGGAGTGAATCTCCATTACTTTATCGGTATAATAGCCATCAAAGAAACCGGGAGAGCATATAATCTCCTTCAACTGTGCTGCATGTTGAGTGTCCTTAGCAACAACGAGAACAAAAGGCTTAACACGCTCTTTTTTGTTATCTCTGGCGTATATATCAAGCTCGACTTTTGTTTTTTCATGCAGCCTGATTCCATCTTCAAGCTTAATTTGATCAAGTTCCAGAAGATTGTTGCTGTATCTGTCAGGATCAAAATCTTTCCTTGTGGCAACGGCAGGTTCTTTGACAAAACCATCCCTGATCGCTTTTGCCAGTGAGTATTCATAAACAACATTTTTAAACTTAATGGTTTTTCCGCTTTTTTCTACCTGTGGAGTTGCGGTAACTTCCAGACCCAAGATCGGGTTAAGTTCATTAAGAACTGTCATGCCTCTATCCGCACGATAATGATGGGATTCATCCATTATAAGAACAAGGTCTTCAAGCTTGGTAAGATAGTTGAAATATGAATCGCCTATGTATTCCCAAAGTCTTTTGATTTGCGGTTGCTGCCCTTTTCTTGTTTCTGCGTTTATTTTAGAAATATTAAAGAAGTTAATGCAGACTTCGCCTTCTTCTCTTGCTCTTTCAATAGCGGAAAATTCCCATGTATAGTTGTCAGCAGTAATGATTTTAGGCTGTCTGACGGCAAAATCGGCGATACCTCTGAATACATATTTCGGACTATGCGTATTGGAGAAATCATCAATCAGCTTATTATAAACAGTAAGGTTAGGAGCAAGAATAAAGAAATTTGTTATCCCTTTTTTCTGAAAAAGATATGTTACAAAAGCCCCCATAAGCCTTGTTTTTCCCACGCCTGTTGCAAGAGAAAAGCAGATAGATGGGAAATTCCATTCAAAATCCGTGCAGGTTGGGTACAGTTCTCTGACTTTTTCCAATTCTGCGGTCAAATCGGCATCTTTTCTAAGTGTGAGAATATCTGCCAGTTGAGCAAGAATATTAAGACTCTCTTCCTGCGGAGGGCGAAGGCTTAGGCGGTTTTTAATGATATTAGCCGTCTGATTCATCAGCAGTCCTCCCCTTCTTCGTCTTCGAAATCAACCACAGGAACGTTGATAATGTTCAGGCTGTAATCATCTTTTCCGAATTCGCACCTGCCAAGAAGAACATGCGGAATTTTTTTGACGGTTATGTTTGAATGCCTTTTAACACAAGCATCCTGAAATGCTTTGCAGGTGATAAGCAGACTTTCTTCGGGTTTCATTTCTTCATGTATCTTGTCTATAATATCTACAGTGAGAAACTGTGTTGTGGTGTAGATGAAGTCAGTTTCTGTTGAATAACCCTGCTTCCAGTATACTGTTTCATCAGGGTAATACTTAAACCCTTCCTGCTTCGCCATTGCTGCGGCAAGCTGTTCAGCATTGTATTCTTCGGATATAACCCAACGGTCATTGGAATCTTTTTTAAGAAGGCTTGGCGCAAGGGTATAATAACGGAAACCGCCGCCGCTTTTCCAGTCCACAGCTTTTGATATTCCGCCTTGGTCTGTTCCGTCTATAACCTTTTGCAGACGTGGCACACAGTGAGTATTGCAATGCTCCCCAAGCTCAACACCAATCCATTTACGCCCCATTTTATGGGCTACAGCGGCGGTTGTGCCGGAGCCAAGGAAGGAGTCAAGAACGATGTCATTCTTATTACTGCCAAGTGTCAAGATGCGCTCAACAAGTCTTTCTGGTTTCGGAGTAGCAAATACATCGTCAGAGTTAAAAGCTTTTGTTTCTTTCTTTGCGTCTTGATTATCTCCGACTTCGGTTCTGAACCATATTGTTTTTGAAACAGAACCTTGCTGAACTTCTGAAAGGAACTTCTTTAGAGACGGAATATTATTGCCATCTTTTCCAAACCATATCCTATTATCAGCAACTAATTCAAGATACCTTTCTTTGGAAGTTACCCAACAACGGCTTGTTGGTGGCTGTACCCGACGACCAGAGGGCAGAACAATTTCATAATCACACACTTCATTATAAGTTTTTACTGAAAAATCAGCAGGTTTCCAATTTCCTCTCGGATCATTGTCAGGATTTTTATATCTCTTATCCATCTCCTCTGTTCTTGGCAAAAGGTTTGGTCTCCAAGTTTCTTTATTCTTTGCATAAACAAGTATATGATCATGGCTGTCTGAAAGCCATTTCGCATCATTCTGTGGTGAATACTTCTTTTCCCATATCACATTTGCAACGAAATTATTCCTTCCAAAAATCTCATCACACAAGACCTTCAAGTAATGGCTTTCATCATCATCTATAGAAATCCATATGCTGCCGTCATCACTTAAAAGTTTACGGAGTATAACAAGACGAGGCTTTATCAGGCATAACCATTCCGAGTGTTCAACATTATCCTCATAATGAGGATTTGCATTCTTAGCATTGTAAGGCGGATCTATATAAATACATTTAACCTTTCCTGCGTAATCCTGTTCCAACGCTTTTAACGCAAGTAGGTTATCCCCATGAATCAATATATTCTCTGTGTTTTTATCCCCGTATGATTTTTCAGGGTCTTCAATAAGTATCCGTGGTTCAAGTCGAGGGTTGTCCTTCTCTCCTTTACCTATCCACATCAACTCCAATCTCTGCTTTTTTGACATTAGCTTTTGCTCCAATCTATGTTCTCAAGAAATTCTATCTTATTTGATATAAACTGATAAGATCCTATAGCTCCATAATCAAATCTATTCATCAGCATAGATGCTACCTTAGAAAGATTTGGGGTTGTAAAACCACTTTGTTCACTACTCTCATTCTTTTTTAAGTTTTCTAACCACGTATAGCAGCTCTCTTCATCTCTACATCCGACATTAAGATAGGCTTCTAATAATAGTAGAAGATGAGAATCAACCTTTTTCTTAGTAGCTGCGTTTTTCAACATTAGAACCACTTCATCAATGCACGATATGTCAGTTGATAATCGATAATAGAAGCTAGGGGCTCTTTGTTTCAATACTATCAGAAGCGCAAAAAACTGGGGGAAAAGTTTTTTATTTTGTTCTGTCATTAAAAAAGCCGTTGAAAGAGTGGTAAAAATATGATCAATTTCCCTTAAGCTCAGCTCCCAAAGTTCTGCTAAAAAAATAATTGTATCAATGATTTCATTTTTTTCATACTGACGTCCTTCATAGCCTTTGCGGCTTTCAAAAAACTCTTCAAAATTATATTTTTGATAAAGGTATTTAATATATTTTCCCCTTGAAGGTAATTGCAGATTAAAGCTAATATCAAAAAATCTTTTGAGGTAACCTTCGATGTCCATATCAGTTCCATACATGGTTTTAATCGAATCGCCTAATTGCTTCTTATCAACTGCTAAAATGAAAACAATATTATCTATGCTAAAAAAATGTTTAACAACTTCAAGTAACTCTACAGCATAGGTAGGACGGCATCTATCTAATTCATCTATGAAAAAAACAAGTTTGCTCTGCCCACCCTCATTTATAGTTTCTGCTGTATATTCTGTTAGTACCGCTCTGAATTGTTCATGTATTCCTTTATCTGCGGCTAATTCATTCATTTTGTTTTCAACTGCCTTAGCAACAAGTTCTGCAACAGCAGTGTCCGTATCATCGGACATAACATCTTTTAATTCTTTATAGTTTATAATACCCATCGTGGCTGCGCGAACAGCAATGGGAATTCCAGCTTTTAATAATTTAAAACCAGCCTTCTTAACTTTTGCCAATGTTCCAGTACTTTTCTCTTCAAACTCCGTACCTATAGCATTCAGAATAGACAATAGCGGTTCTTTTGAATAATCGTTTTCCCAAGCATTAAAATATATAGTTTTAAAACTATTTCCTTCTAAAAAAACTTTCCAAAGATTGATAAATGTGGTTTTGCCGTTCCCCCATGGAGCATTAACACAGAGGACAAAACCTTCTTCAGCGTTTTTAATAATTTCTGTAAGATTTATTATAATCTGCTCACGTCCCAACATATCATTTGCGAAAATATCATCAGGATTGATCTCAATGGGCTTGGGTCTTTTCAGCATATAGAACTCCTTAAACTACTTTCCATCTTATAGTAAACAATTCCTCTTCCTCAACTCCGATTTCAAGGCGTTTTTCAATATCAGATATAAGCTCTTCTTTCTGGTGTTCCACTGCGTCCTGTGAATCGTACAATGTGCGGCGCATATTGTTTCTTTTGACCTCAAGCTCTTTTATTTCTCTTTGAGCTTGCAGTTTATCTTCCAATTTAAGTATCTTCTTCGCTTCCGCCTTGAGTTGCTTGATCTCCTGATCCAAATCTTTTAACTTGATCTCCAAGCTTCGCTTCAAGTCATCCGCCCATTTATCAATCTTCTGCATTTCAATGTCAAAATAGTCGGAGTTTCTTTTTGCAATATCTTCCTCAAAAGTCTGTTTCTGGCGGTCAAAGACCGATTCTAAGGCAATTGATACTGATTCATCCACCTGTGCCGAATCGCTGACCGATGCTTTTAACGAAAAAAATCTGGACAGGCAGTCATTATCCACAACATCGCCTTCGTCTGTAATGCCGGATAGGAAGATATGCTCTTCGGTATCAACAGAGCTTACACGCAGCTTAACAGCCCTTAACCAGCCGGATTTTCCTTTCAGGTTTTCTATAATGCTTATTTTTGACGGAGTATCGGAATAATCAAAAACAACCTCATGCGGTGCAAGCTCAAGTTTTCTGTAATATTCAACAACCCTTTGAGCCAGCGAATGACCAAGCCTGTATGTGTTTTCATCATCCTGCGCCCTGCCCATCCGGTATGGACCTCTGTGTATTGTCTCTCCGGCGAAAGGGTTTTTATTTAGGTAAAATGTGTAATCACTCTCGCTGAATTCCGCATATTCCTCTAGGTAAAGTCTGGTTATACTCCAGAGCCAGTTGTTATACTTATTCAAATAGCTTTCACTCTCAGCTGCACGTACTCTCAGTTTTTCATGAACTTCTTCATCAAAGTTTTCCAGAAGCTGTTGTTTGACGTTTTTCATTCTTTCATCAATTTCAACTGTCATATCCGTCTGAAGTGCATCAAAGCTGGCGTTAATCTCATCTGCGGTGCGGCAGGTCTGATAAATCTCCGCAATACGCTTTTCAAAATCCACACCGGATTCTATAGCCCCCAGCACCTCGTCACTTGCGCCGAAAACCCCTTCAAACAGTTTGAATTTTTCATTCAGAAGCTGATAGACACGCTGATCCGCCTCGTTCTTTTTATTAAGGAAATTCACCACAACAACATCATGCTCCTGCCCGTATCTGTGGCAGCGTCCGATCCTCTGTTCTATTCTCTGCGGGTTCCACGGCAAATCATAGTTCACCACGAGAGAGCAGAATTGAAGGTTTAACCCCTCTGCGGCGGCTTCGGTTGCTATCATTATTGTCGCATCGGTCTTGAAATACTCCACAAGTGCCGCACGTTTATCCGCAGTGGGAGAGCCTGTCACCTTATCCGTGTTTTTGTGTTTCTCCACCCAGTCTTTGTATATTCTGTTTGAGAGCGGGTCATTATTAGAGCCGTTAAACAGAATAACTTTGCCTTTATAAGCGTCTGTGTTTTCCAGAATGTCCCGCAGATATTCCTGTGTGCGGGTGGATTCTGTGAATATCAATGCCTTTTTATTACTGCCAATACGCTCCGTTGCCTCAAACCCTTTTTCCAGAGCGGTAAGCATAACCGCACCCTTTGAGTTTTCCCCGATTCCATCCGCAATACGTTTAAACTCAAGAAGTTCCGCCCGCTCCTCCTTTATCGCTTCCATGTCAGCTTCGGTAAGGTTCTCAACATCGGAGTAGTCCCCTTCGTCTTCGCTCCAATCTTCGCTCACTGAGTCAAAAGATTCAAAGTTCTCTCGCAGAAAATCATCATTTTCATATCGTTCTCTTTTCTCCAGCTTGTCAGTAAGCTTATCCGCCAATCCCTGAAATGTGCCGGAAATGGCGTATGTGGAAGAAGCGAGAAGACGGCGGAGAATGAGCGTCATCAGCTTTCTCTGACTTGGAGGAAGCGCATAGAGCTTAGTTTTCTGCAAATAAGCCGAAACCAGATCATAAAGTCTTTGTTCATCTTCCTTCGGGTAAAATTCCTGAGTAAGTGGAATACGTTTAGTGTAATTTATATATTCAAGCACCTGTTTTCGGAGAGTTCGCTTGCATATCGGCGAAATCCTTTCTTTGAGATCAGTAAAATCGTCTTCACCGTTCAGGCGTGAGAACTGGCTTTTAAAGCTCTTGAGATCCCCGAATGTATACTCATCAATAATCGAAACTAACCCGAACAGCTCAAGCAGGCTGTTCTGCAACGGAGTTGCTGTCAGTAGTATGATCGGTCTTCCCTCAACAGCCCGCTTAATCGAATTGGCTATCCTGTTTGCAGGCTTATAGACATTTCTCAGGCGGTGCGCTTCATCAATAACTATCAAATCCCAAGAAACATTCTGCACATATGGCTCTTTTGACTTCACAAATTCATATGAGCATATGACAGCACTATCCTGAATAAACGGATTAAGATTGCCTCTCCTGATTTCCGACTCAAATGATTGCTTCTCAAGAATAACAGTGGGGATAAAAAACTTGTCAGCAAGCTCCTGATTCCATTGCTTACGGAGGTTTGAAGGAGTGATGATCAGGATATTCCGCTTACGCTCTGCCCATTTCTGCGAAATAACAAGCCCAGCCTCAATAGTTTTGCCCAGGCCGACTTCATCAGCAAGCAACGCACCCTTAGAAAATGGCGATTTGAAAGCAAACAGTGCCGCATCCACCTGATGGGGCTTTATCTCAACCTGTGCATCAATGAGAGTAGCCGCAAGTTTTTCAGGATCGCCGGAAGCAAGCTGCTTAGTAAGCTCATGTGCAAAATACTTTGCATGGTAATCTGTTATTCCCATATTTCCCTCTTCTGGTGTTTTCATTATATGAAAAAAATTTAAGAATGAAAATCTAATAAGATTAATCAGAGTATTTTTATACTAATAGAATGAAATATTTAAAAATCAATCTTTGCTATATCCTGTTATGACTATTAAAATAATAAAAAAAGAGTTAAGTACAGTATATGCACTCTTAGGTATTTTTCATATTGAAAACAACAAGTAAGCTATAGTAGATTATGTGCAAAATAAAAGTTTCCAACGAGGCTGATCATGGAACATATAAATACACGTGGTTCTGAATGGCGTAAATGGGATCTACACATTCATACTCCAGCATCAATTAACCAAAATTATGGTGGAGAAAACGCGTGGGAAAAGTTTATTTCCTCTCTTGAAAATCTTCCGGAAAATGTAAAAGTTTTGGGCATAACAGATTACTATTTTATTGATGGCTACGAAAAGATTATGGACTATAAACTGAATCAAGGACGGTTAAATAATATCCTAAAAATTTTCCCAATACTTGAGTTCAGAATTGATACATTTGGTAGCACAAATGAAAATACTCTTAGCAAAATCAACCTGCATATTTTGTTCAATATTGATGAAAGTAAAATTAATACAGAAATAGATTTAATTAAGAAAGAATTTATTGAAGTAATCCCCATTTCGGGGAATGACAAATATTCAACTAAGATGTTAACCAAAAATAATTTTATAGAAATTTGTGGCAATTTGCAAAAAGGGTTTGCAAATCTTATTCCTCCAACAAAGAAAGTCTTTGAAACATTAAATTCAACAACATGGAACGATAGGATATTTACGTTTTTAGGCTATAAAGAATGGTCAAATTTAGATAAAAATAAACAATTAAAAGATACCAAAGAATGGCTATATGACAAAGTTGATGCATTTTTAACAAGTAACCATATTAATTACGAGAGTAACAAAAGATGGCTCAATGAATTTGGTGATAAACCATTAATCCATTCAGGTGATATTCATGATTTTAATTTCCTTGATACTTTAGATAAGAAAACAAATAATTATTGCTGTATGACATGGATTAAGGCTGATCACACTTTCGAAGGATTAAAGCAAATAGTTAATGAACCTTATGAAAGAGTATTTGTTGGAGATATGCCTCCATTATTAAAAAACATGGAAGGTCGGGGAGGAAAATATATTGATCGCATCTCTGTTAAGCCTATTCAATCTGAAACGAGTTGGTTTGATTTTGAAATAAAGTTAAACCCATCATTGGTAGCAATTATCGGAAATAAAGGAAGTGGTAAAAGTGCCTTAGCTGATATTATTGGATTGCTTGGCAATTCACAGCGTACTGATTTTAGTTTTTTAAATAATAACAAATTTCTCAAGTTAAAGAATGGTCATAAGTTTAGTGCTGAAATTCAATGGCACAATGAGCTCACAGACTCAAAAACATTAGACTCTAAGCCTAACCATGAAAATGTACCAAAAGTGCATTTGCTTTCGCAAAACATAATAGAAAAAATATGTGAGAATGTAGATGACACGATCTTCGAGAATGAAATACATAAAGTTATTTTTTCTCACTTATCCAAAGAAGAAAGAGAAAAATGCAATAGTTTAGCAGAGTTGATTACTGCCAAAACAAATTCAATTCAAAAACAGATCAGACAAAAATTTGAAGAAATTAAAGCTATTAATGAACAAATAATTTTTTATGAGAAATCACTTTTTACCGAGAACATCAACAAGTTAAACAATTTAAAAGATGATAAAAAGATTGAAATAATTGATCACTTAAAACTCAAACCAGCTCAGGTGAAAAAACCTATAGAACAAGAACAGTCACCTGAAATGAAAAAAATATTGGATGAATTAGACACTGTTAATATAAAAGGAGAAAAGCTGAAGAAACAGATTGACGAGATGATAAATGAACAAACCAATATCAACAAAAAATTAACAGCGATAAAAAATATTAATAACACCATTGATATATTGAAAGAACATATTCAAATTGAGCTTTCAAAACTTGGTGAATATTTCCAATTATTAGGCTTAAGAAACTCAGATATTGTGAAGTTTACTACGAAAAAAGGTGATTTAGATAAATTAAAAAATGACCTAACTTTAAGGAAGAGTGAGATCTCGAAAGATTTGGATGAAAGTCTTGCTGGAAGTGTAAAGAATAAAATCAATATCTTAAAAGTACAATATACGAAATTAAAAGCAAAACTAAATGAAAATGAGCAAAATTATCAAAACTATTTAAGTTTGAAAACTGATTGGAAAAATAAATTCCGAGATTTGTATGGAAGCAAATCAGAACCGACTGAAAATTCTTACAATTTTTATAGAATAGAATTAAAGAAATTAGATAACTATAGACTTAATATTCCTGAATTAAAAAAGAGGAGGATAAGCAAATCACAAGAAATACACCAGCTAAAAGTTTTTTTAAAGAACGAATTGGCAAAATTATTTCAACCAGTAGCTTTATTTCTTGAAACCAACACAATCGTGCCTAAAAAAGATTTTAAAATGGAATTTTCTACTGAAGTTGAAAACAGAGACTTTAAAAAGAATTTCTTAGAATTCATTGATAGAGGAGCAGTTGGGAGCTTTTATGGGATCAATGAAAGTGACACCGTATTGACAGAATTGATTTCTAACACGGATTTTAATCAAGCAGACTCAACTGTGAAATTTCTCGAAGAAGTTTGTAATCGGTTATATTTCGATCACAGGAATCAAAAGAAAGAAATGCGTTTACAATCGCAACTTAGGAGCGAAAGAAAAGAAAGCGATGTGCTAAATTATATATATTCAATGAACTACCTAACTGCTCGTTATAAACTAAAATGGGATGGTAAAGAACTTAGTGAGCTTTCACCAGGTGAAAGAGGACAAATGTTAATGATTTTCTATTTAATCATTGATAAAAGTGACATTCCTATTATTATCGATCAACCAGAAGACAACTTAGACAACCAATCTGTATACAGAGTATTAATGCCATGTATCAAGAAAGCACGTGATACAAGACAAGTTATAATAGTAACACATAATCCAAACCTAGCAATTGCCTGTGATGCAGAACAAATTGTTGTCTCTAACATTAACAAACAAGATAATAATAAAGTGTCATACAACACAGGTTCAATTGAATCAAAAATAATTAATAAACACTCATTAGATATATTAGAAGGAACTCGAGAAGCATTTACCAAAAGAGGTGCTAAGTATCTCTAAATTATATACTTCTGAAAACATTTCAATAATTGATTAACATGCTAAAGGCATACACAAAATAAAGACCGGGAATAGTTATCAGTTTATTTTCAATAATACCTATCAAGTCTAACTATATATTAAAGAATCAAAATAAACCAACCCTTGACATGGTTTAAATTATATCTTATCTATAAAGCATGGCTATAGAAAGAGATGCAAAAATAAACCGACTGTTTTTAGACTGGTCTGTAGGAGCTGTGTATCTCAACTCCTATTTGAAAAAGCGCGGTATCTCTGATCAACTATTAAGCCAGTACAAAAAAAGCAAATGGGTAAAGTCTATCGGCACTGGCGCAGTTGCCAGATATAACGATGATGTCAGCCTTATCAGCGGCGTGTCAACATTGCAGATTCAGGCAGAAATGCCAATACATTTCGGGGACAAAACCGCATTATCCTTGCTTGGCCGAAGTCATTATCTTGAACTTGGCGTACAAAAAGCAATCCTGTTCGGTCAAAAGAACAAAAAACTCCCCGCTTGGTTTCGGAATTATTCATGGGAAACGGAGTGGGAATACCACACCACCGACTTTTTGCCACATGATACGGGCTTAACAGAAATCAAGGTCGACAATTTCACGATAAAAATATCTTCTGCCGCCAGAGCGATAATGGAATGCCTGTATCTTGCCACTGATAAGCAGGATTTGGTTGAGTGTTATCAGATAATGGAATCGCTCAATAACCTGCGTCCTGATTCTGTTCAGGAGTTGCTGGAGCAATGCTCATCAGTAAAGGTCAAAAGGCTTTTCATGTACATGGCGGACAAGGCAGGGCACTCATGGGTAAAATATCTTAACCTTAACAAAATAGACTTGGGTTCAGGGAAAAGAAGTATTGTAAAAAACGGGGCTTATGTGAAAAAATATATGATCACAGTACCGAGAGAGCTTGAAGAAAACAATGAATCAGACATATAAAAATCAGGTCTCACTGCTTTTGAATATACTGCCCGAAGTTGCGAAGGAGAAATCTTTTGCTATGCACGGCGGAACTGCCATAAACTTATTTGTCAGAGATATGCCCAGACTATCGGTCGATATTGATCTTACCTATGTAAATATCGAAGACAGAGTAACCACCCTGCAAAACATCAGCAAGGCTTTGATAAGAATCAAAAGCTCCGTAACTTCCGCTTTTCCCCGCATAAAGGTTCAGCATTTGCAGGAAAAAGGCAAGCTGCTCATCTCTTCAGAAACAGCAGCCATAAAGCTTGAAGTAAATCTAGTCGCCCGTGGGCTTATATCGGAAGCAGTCCTTGTGCCGCTATGCAGTCATGCTCAACAGGAGTTTAATGCCTTTGCTGAAATTCAGATTGTTTCACTTGGTCAGCTTTACGGCGGCAAAATATGTGCGGCTCTTGACCGCCAGCATCCCAGAGACTTGTTTGATGTCAGATACTTACTCAATAATATCGGCATAACAGATGAAATCAAGAAAGGCTTTCTGTATTCACTTCTAAGCAGTGACAGACCGATAAATGAACTGCTTGCGCCTAATTTATCAGACCAAAGTGCGGCATTTGAAAATCATTTTTCAGGCATGAGCATAGAAGCATTTTCCTATGAGGATTATGAGCAGACAAGAGTAAAATTAGTTGAAGCAATAAACCAAAGCCTGAGCGAACAGGATAAAGAATTCATCTTATCTTTCAATAAAACAACTCCCGATTGGACGCTGTATGATTTTTCTGAATTTCCGTCAATACGCTGGAAAATGCAAAATTTGGAAATTCTCAGAAATAAGGATATAAATAAGTTCACTCTTCAACTAAAGGCATTGGAGCAGGTATTAGGAAGATACTGACAACCCATGTATCTTATATCTTCGCCACGGCTTCACGAAGGTGCGGCTGGTTCAGGTGGGCGTATCGCCTTGTTACGCTCAAATCACTGTGACCGAGAAGCTCTGACACGGTATAGAGATCAACGCTGTTTAAGACAAGCCTGCTTCCGAAAGTGTGCCTTAAGTCATGGAAAGTAAAATCTTTAATCTCTGCCTTTGCAAGTGACGAATTATAGCTGCTTTTTACACTTTTGGACTCAAACAAATCCTCATCATCCTGAAGGTTGTATTGATTAAAAAACTCGATAAAGCACTCATAAAGAGTGTCACTTATCGGAATATGCCTCTGCTTGCTGTTTTTGGTATTTGTCTGATTCACAAAAATGTATCTCTCTGTCAGGTGAATATCTGATGCTTTCAAGGATAATATCTCAGAAAGCCGCATACCTGTCCGCAGAGCAATCTGGATAATGTAATAGAGCTTTTTATTACGGTTTTCTTTCGATGCTTCCAAGAGCTTCTCAATCTGTTCCTCAGTGAGGCATTTCACTCTGACGTTATCAACAAACATCTGCCTCAGATGTTTTGCCGGATTCACCGCAATGATATTAAGCTCCACTGCATAATTCAGCATCCGTTTAACCGTTGCGATATACCTGTTGATGGTGCTTTTTGAAATTTTCCTTTCAGCAAACAGGTATTTGAAGAACTGGTCTATGTCAAACTCACTGAGGTTTTTAATCGGTATGCTGCCGAGATATTCCCTGACGATTTTGAAACGCCGCTTTTCCTTCTCAAAAGACTTATTTTTCATCATGTAATGAGGGGAAAAATGATTGTCTATAAACTCTCCAAAAGACATATTTTTGAGCTGTCTGTTGACTATGCCGATCTTTTTATCAATCACATCTACACGTTTTTTAAGCTCAAGCTCTTTAGCGAGCTTGTAACTATGACCCGCCGCTTCCCAAACATGTTTCCCATTAAGCACATAGACAATATAATAGAGCTTATTTTTATCTTCTCTCAGATCATTGCCGCATTTGCATACAGAGTTTTTCACGGAGACTTTTTTATGACATGCGGAGCATTTAACCATGAGAGCCATAGACTTAACACCTGTTTTTTTCTAACGTTTTTTCTAACATTACCCCCCAAAATACACCAAAAAAGGCGAAAAAATCAAGAAAAATATTTTTGCAAAAATCAGGATAAATATTTAATAATACAAAATAAATCAAAATATTCAAAAAAGCATATAAATAGACAAAAAACCGTTGAAACGGACTCAAAATCCGCAGTCCGCAAGGGCGTGGGGGTTCGAGTCCCCCTTTCGGCACTCTTTAAACAAATGATTTGAGTACATTTGGTTCGGAAAACTTCCAAATACTGCGCTTCATTGTTACAGCATATTTTCGTTAAAATAATCCGTATCGATCTCTTTGATTTCGTATGTATCCTTCACCGATACGCCTATATTATGTTTTACCATCAGCTCCGCCAGTTTCCGCCCGTCAATAAGGACGACTTTTCTTTCAAGGTTTTCGGCATATCTGACAGCCTCTGCACTGAACTCTGAAGTAGTTATAAACACTCCCTTGTGCGCTTTTTTGCCAAGTAATGCTCCGGCAAATTTCTGGATTTCAGGTCTCCCCACTTTGCCTTCCCATTTTTTTGCCTGAATATAGATCTCATCCAGACCGAGGATGTCTTCCTTAATGATTCCGTCTATGCCTTCATCACCGGAGCGCCCGATTGCACGTCCGGCATCTTCCACAGAGCCGCCGTAGCCAAGCCCCAGAAGGACATCAACAACGAGCTGCTCAAAAAATGATGGAGTGCATTTTGAAATCTGCTCCTGAAGGTCGGAAATGAGTGTGTTTCTCAAATCCTTATAAGCGCTCTGGAACTGCTCCGAAGGCGTGAAAGATGTGTCATCTTCTGCAATCTCCTGAACATCATTCTTTTTTGAAGGCGAAACAAATTCGGCAAACTCCGGAAATTTCATCAGATAATCTTTGCTGATATATCCTTTCTGTTCTTTAAGGGTTTTTATGCCACGGTCAGTTATCCTGAAATATCCTCTTCTGGTAACGTCAATCAGCTTGGCTTTTGAGAGATAAGTCTTCGCCCATTGCGCTCTGTGATAAAACATCGGAATTTTATTGCTTGGGAGAGTAAGAGTCAAGTCGGCTTCAGACAGAGCAAAATATGCGGAGAGTTCCGGCAGGAGTTCTTTGACGGTATGTTCCTGTTTGTCTTCAATAAGTTTTAACAGCGGATACATTATCTTGTCGTATGATGGTACGCTCATCACTCCTCCTTTTTTTCTATCCCTTTGATCATCTTGTCAAAATCGCTCTCGAATAAGCGATATTGGTATTGTAGTTTTACTGTAGGCGGCAGTTATTCGGAATTTCCTAATAACTGAATTTTCGTCAAGCTCCCCGCCGTCAAAGATATTTTTCAGGTGTTCGTTTATGGTGGGTACAGACACATCAAAAAGCTGTCCCATCAGCTTCTGCGACAGCCATATTGTTTCATCCTCATATCTGGCTTCAATGCTCTGTTCGCCTGATTGTCCGGTGAATATCAAAAATTCTGCTGTGCTGTTGCGGATTAGCTTTTTATCTAGCATTAGGGTTCCTTATTGTTTAAACTCAGTTGCGAATCTTGCAAAAGTCATATTTGGTTTAACAACATCGTGTGGGATAAGAAGATAGTGCCACGGTTTACCGCCGTTTGCAGTTGTAAAGTCTGTTGCATGTTTGCAATACACGAGTGCCGCATTTTTCTTTTCCTGCACATCATCAGTATCAACGTCTGCTTCTTTTTTTGTTTCAACCATATAAAGACCATCGGCAGTTTCAACAATAAAATCGGGTTCATAACGTTTTGAGTTGTGTTTCCAGTAGATATGGAACTGTTCTTTAGCAGGTCTTAACCATTTTTGCACAGCATTATCACTTTCCAGAATGATTGCAAAGTCTTTCTCTGTTTTGGAATCAAACTTATATTCAGAATGGCATGACTTCTTAAATCCTGTAAATATTTTAGACGGAATAGACCTTGCGGGTTCAATTGTTTCAGTAAAATAGTAAATCTTGTCATGCTTCAGCTTTATATAGTTATGGGGATGTATCACAGTAAATGAGTGAACCTGTGGCTTTTCATACTCAGTGGAAACAAGATAAAAATGTTCCATCATCTGGCTGTAGATTGCCCTTCCGATCTGCATTTTGTGATAGCGAACAACATTTAAAACATCTTCATCATTAAGATATGATTTGAAATGCTCAATCAACTGACAAACCAGCTTGTATAATAAATCTGATTGAGAATCATAGTCGACTTCCCCGAAGTTCACAAGTTCGTTAATTATTATATCTTCAGGTTTTTCGTGTCTTATCCTGCGTTCCGCAGTAACAATCTCTCTGGTATTTGATTGCAAAGCCTGAATAAGCAGGTCTTCAGATACAGGCTGATAATTGAATGGGGCAACATCAAGATCAAAATCATGGAATCCGAAGTCAGCACTTCCCTGTTGAAGCATAATGCGTGGAATTTCTATAATATTTGCAGAGAAATATTCTATAGTATCATCATAAGCCTGTTCAACTTCCTTGATCTCTTCTTCAACAAACAGTCTGTATTGAGGGGATTCATCAGCTTCTCTGCGTATTCTTTCAATAATGGACTTTTTAACTTCCGGCTTTTTTAATTCAGAAACAGAAGTAACTTCTTTACCCATTTTGGGCATGTAGCTAAGTATTTTTTCTCTGACTTCCAGTCTGACTTCTTCTTTTTGCCTGACTGTTTCGTCAGAAATAGTGGCTATCTCTGCTCTTTTTTCTTGGACAGCTTTCTCAATATTTGAAAGAGAAACTGCCACTTCCGGTCGTTGTTTTTCCAGTTCATCAGGATCGATAGTAATAATATTCTCAAGTCTGATTATCGAATCCGGCTTATTTGCTGCATCAACAATCTCCTGAAATTTATCATGTACCATGATTGTGAGCTTATCAACGGAAGAGTTGCCTGTTTTCCTGCCGTAAGGCAAACGCAGCCCACGTCCTATTGTCTGCTCTCGAAGAGTAGTTGAAGCGGCGGTACGGAGCGGAACTATTGTATAAAGATTGGTTACGTCCCAGCCTTCTTTCAGCATATTGACATGAATAACTATCTCAATAGGGTTGTCAGGATCTTCAACCGAAATAAGGTTTTGAATATTCTCTTCTTTTTCTGTTCCTGTCTGATTGGAGTGAATCTCCATTACCTTATCGGTATAGTAACCGTCAAAGAAACCGGGAGAACATATAATCTCCTTCAACTGTGCTGCATGTTGAGTGTCCTTAGCAACAACAAGGACAAAAGGTTTAACATGCTCTTTTTTGTTATCTCTGGCGTATATATCAAGCTCGACTTTTGTTTTTTCATGCAGCCTGATTCCATCTTCAAGCTTAATTTGGTCAAGCTCCAGAAGATTGTTGCTGTATCTGTCAGGATCAAAATCTTCCCTTGTGGCAACAGCAGGTTCTTTGACAAAACCATCCCTGATCGCTTTTGCCAGTGAGTATTCATAAACAACATTTTTAAACTTAATGGTTCGTCCGCTCTTTTCTACCTGCGGAGTTGCGGTAACTTCCAGACCCAAGATCGGGTTAAGTTCATTAAGAACCGTCATGCCTCTATCCGCACGATAATGATGGGATTCATCCATAATAAGAACAAGATCTTCAAGATTGGTAAGATAGTTGAAATATGAATCGCCTATGTATTCCCAAAGTCTTTTGATTTGCGGTTGCTGCCCTTTTCTTGTTTCTGCGTTTATTTTAGAAATATTAAAGAAGTTAATGCAAACTTCGCCTTCTTCTCTCGCTCTTTCAATAGCAGAAAATTCCCATGTATAGTTGTCAGCAGTAATGATTTTGGGCTGCCTTACGGCGAAATCGGCTATGCCTCTGAATACATATTTCGGGCTATGCGTATTGGAGAAATCATCAATCAGCTTGTTATAAACAGTAAGGTTAGGAGCAAGAATAAAGAAATTTGTTATCCCTTTTTTCTGAAAAAGATACGTTACAAAAGCTCCCATAAGCCTTGTTTTCCCCACGCCTGTTGCAAGGGAGAAGCAGAGTGAAGGGAAATTCCGTTCAAAATCAGTGCAGGTTGGGTACAGTTCTCTGACTTTTTCCAATTCTGCGGTCAAATCGGCATCTTTTCTAAGTGTGAGAATATCTGCCAGTTGAGCAAGAATATTAAGGCTCTCTTCCTGCGGAGGGCGAAGGCTTAGGCGGTTTTTAATGATATTAGCCGTCTGATTCATCAGCAGTCCTCCTCTTCTTCGTCTTCGGAATCAACCACAGGAACGTTGATAATGTTCAGACTGTAATCATCTTTTCCGAATTCGCACCTACCAAGAAGAACATGCGGAATTTTTTTGACGGTTATGTTTGAATGCCTTTTCACACAAGCATCCTGAAATGCTTTGCAAGTGATAAGCAGACTTTCTTCGGGTTTCATTTCTTCATGTATCTTGTCTATAATATCCACTGTGAGAAACTGTGTTGTAGTGTAGATAAAGTCAGTTTCTGTTGAATAACCCTGCTTCCAGTATACTGTTTCATCGGGATAATACTTAAACCCTTCCTGCTTTGCCATTGCTGCGGCAAGCTGTTCAGCGTTGTATTCTTCGGATATAACCCAACGGTCATTGGAGTCTTTTTTCAGAAGACTTGGCGCAAGAGTATAATAACGGAAACCGCCGCCGCCCTGCCAGTCCACAGCTTTTGATATTCCGCCTTGGTCTGTTCCGTCTATAACTTTTTGCAGGCGTGGCACACAGTGCGTATTGCAATGTTCCCCAAGCTCAACGCCAATCCAATTACGCCCCATTTTGTGGGCAACAGCAGCAGTTGTGCCGGAACCGAGAAAGGAGTCAAGAACGATGTCACCATGCTTAGTATTAAGCTCTAATAAAGTTTGAATGAGTTTTTCTGGTTTTGGATAATCAAAGTCATTGTCTCTGAAAAGTACTCTGAGTTCATCTCCTGCGATTTTATTCGTTCCATGGTCATCAAGAATAGAGCGAAGAACTTTCCCTTCTGGCATATAAACTTTATGGTGTAATGTCCACTTGCCTTTTACTTGTGTCAATCGGATTGTACCAGCTTTTATACCGCCAAGTATCGTTTCCTTTGATTTCTGAGAATTTATATTAAGTACAGAACCATCAGGGCATTTTATCACAATTTTAATTGGGTTTTGAAGTCCATCTCGTGCCAAAGTATCCCAGTAATATCTGCCAGTGTCATCGACTTCTTTGTATCGCTGTAAATACTCAATTTCATAAGAAACACGCCATTTTTTCTTGTGGATTTCTTTATCACTACATTTCACATAAACTAATATATAATCATGATCTAATGCGATGAATCTTGAGTCGTTTCCGCCTCCTTTACGTTTTTTCCATATCAAATCACCAATAAAATTCTTTCTTCCGAAAATCTCATCTAAAAGAACTTTCAGATAGGCATGTTCTATTTCATCAATATTGATAAATAGTACTCCATCCGTTGATAACAGTTTATACAATAACCTTAATCTTATACTCATCAAGTTGAGCCATTCTGAATGTTCAAGTCCATCATCATAATGCTCAAAAGCGTTACCGGTGTTATAAGGCGGATCTATATAAATACATTTAACCTTTCCTGCGTAATCCTGTTCCAACGCTTTTAACGCAAGCAGGTTGTCACCATGAATCAAAATATTCTCTGTGTCTTTATCCCCATATGATCTTTCAGGGTCTTCAATAAGTATCCGTGGCTCAAGTCGAGGATTATCCTTTTCCCCCTTCCCGATCCACATCAGCTCCAATCTCTGCTTTTTTGACATTAGCTTTTGCTCCTAAAAAGATCATCAAAATCTTCTTTCCCTTTTTTATCAAGAAAAAACTTTATAACATCTCCATGCTTAAGTTCAGAGTCATTATGCCCTAAATCTTTTCTCATAATTTTTAATAAAGTTTCATAACTATTGAAAAAATCTTTCATTTTTTTCTCGCTCATTTGGAGATTATCAAAGTCAAGGTCAGTAAACTTGTTCCAAAACTTGATCATTTCTGCATTGCCCCACACGAGAATGTCTTTTTGTATATCATATACATCTGCAAGAACAAGCTTGTAACCGGGAATAGTTAGACCATCTAATATTTTTTCAAATATTCTAGAATATGCCTCTGCTTTTTTTTCAAACAAACGTGCTTCAATCTCACGTTTTTTATTCAAATAATTTGACCATATAAACATGAACAACGCTGAAGTTGCACTTATAAATGTCAATTTAAACTCTTTATCAATATCTAAGTTAAAAAACCAATCAGTAAGAGCAACTGCACCCCAAATAATCAACCCAAGGAATATCAATCCTAGAATGAATTGAATAAATTGCTTTAAGAACTTCATAATATCCACCATCTTATAGTAAACAAATCCTCTTCCTCAACACCGATTTCAGGGCGTTTTTCAAGATCAGATATAAGCTCTTCAAAATAAGTGCCTGTCTCCCGCTCTGTCTTCGCTTCCCTGCGGAATGTATCAAGAATGTTTGGTAATGCTGACATGTGATGCTCCTGAAATTTGTTTTAGCATTATATAAAGTTTGGAAACAAAATGAAGAACAATTTCGTTTCCGGCAGGTGCACTTGATTCGTATGAATAAATCTATCGGTTTATTTTCAATAGACAAGAATGCGATTCTGGAAAATTAAATCTAATATAATGATTTTCCGCCTCATATAACACTTTTCTGAACTCTGTTGAAATTTTATCCCCGGCTTTTATATTAATACTTAAAATGTTATCGTTAAGCACAGTCGCTCTATTAAATTGTCCGATAACTAACATTAAATAAAATAAAACACTACGCCTTAAGACCATGATAACAGAAGAAAAAAATTAAGTTGAAATTAGGCGGATAATACTACAAAGTTAAAGTGAAAAATAAAACGAGGGAAGCTGATGAGTAAAATTTTAGATAAAAAGCTGCTCTCAAGAGACGTGGTGCAGATGAAGCTTCTCGCACCGGAAATAGCTCTTGAGCGGCGGGCGGGACAGTTTATCATAATTCAGGTCGATTCCGATTTCAGCGAGCGCATACCGCTCACAATTGCTGACGCTGATGCGGAAAAGGGCAGTATTACCATAATATTCCAGATAGTGGGCAAGTCCACTCTGAAACTGGCGCAGAAAAATGTCGGCGATCATGTGGAAAACCTGCTGGGACCTCTCGGCAAGCCCACACACATAGAAAAGGTCGGTACAGTGGTCTGTGTCGGCGGCGGCATAGGTGTTGCGCCGCTTCACCCCATAGCTCAGGCTATGAAGAAGGCAGGCAACAGGGTAATCACCATAATAGGCGCCAGAAACAAGGAGCTTCTTATTCTTGAAGACGAGATGCGCGCCATTGCGGATGAACTGATAGTCTGCACGGATGACGGCTCATACGGTCGTAAATGCCTTGTGACCGAGCCTCTCAGAGAGATATGCGAAAAGGGCGGCGTTGACCTCGCCGTTGCCATAGGTCCGGCGATAATGATGAAGTTCTGCGCCGAAACCACACGCCCCTTCGGAGTGAAGACATATGCCTCCCTCAACACAATCATGGTTGACGGAACAGGCATGTGCGGCGGATGCAGGGTAACAGTCGGCGGCGAAACCAAGTTCGTCTGTGTGGACGGACCGGAGTTTGACGCTCATCTGGTGGATTTCGACAATATGATGCTGCGCCTGCGCTCCTACAAGCCGCAGGAACAGGACGCCAACCACGCATGCCGCCTTCAGGCTGCCATTGACGAACTCCGGAGGTAATGCCATGTCATATATTCCCGCTGACACATTAAAAAAAGAGGCCGAAAACCTCGTTAAAGAGATAGATTTCTCAAGCCTTAAGCCTAAGGACAGGCTGAAAATCCCCATGCAGGAGATGCCCGCGCAGGAGCCTAAAGCCCGTGCTAAAAATATTCAGGAAGTGGCAATAGGTTATTATGAGGAACAGGTTAAGCTTGAGGCTGAACGCTGTCTGCAATGTAAAAACGCCCCCTGCGTCAAAGGCTGTCCGGTCGCCATCGACATTCCCGGATTCATAAAAGCCGCGGCAGAGGGTGATTACCAGAAATCTGTCAACATCATAAAGAAATCAAGCATGCTGCCCGCCATATGCGGAAGGGTCTGCCCGCAGGAGACACAGTGCATGGCTGAGTGCACCGTGGGCAAATCATTGAAAGATATGGATAAATCCGTAGCTATCGGTCGCATTGAACGCTTCGTTGCGGACTGGGAAAGGGCAAAGGGCAAAATGTCCATACCCGAAATCGCCCCCGCCACAGGAAAGAAGGTCGGCATAGTCGGCTCCGGTCCCGCAGGGCTCACCGCAGCGGCGGACGTGCGCAAGTCCGGACACGAAGTGGTGCTTTTTGAGGCGTTCCACAAGCTTGGCGGAGTTATGATATACGGAATACCTGAGTTCCGCCTGCCAAAGGAAATTCTTGATAAGGAAATAGAAAACCTGCTCTCCATGGGAGTGCGGATCAAAAAGAACTTTCTGGTAGGCAGAACAAGAAAGGTAAAAGACCTCATTGAGAAAGACGGCTTTGACGCTCTGTTCATAGGAACAGGCGCAGGACTGCCGAATTTCATGAATATAGAGGGAGAGAACCTTGTGGGAGTGTCCTCCGCGAACGAATTTCTCACAAGGGCAAACCTGATGAAGGCATACAACCCCGACAAGGCAGACACGCCTATTTTCACAGGGAAGAGAACAGCAGTCATCGGCGGCGGAAACGTGGCGATGGACGCAGCCAGAATGGCTCTGCGTGTGGGCGCGGAAGAGGTTTATGTAATCTACCGGCGCACGGAGAAAGAGATGCCCGCCCGCCGTGAGGAGATAGTACACGCCCGGGAAGAGGGAATAATATTCAGCTTTCTCTCAAGCCCTGTGCGCATCCTCGGTGATGAAACAGGCAAGGTCAAAGGCATAGAGTGCCTGAAATACGAACTCGGCGAGCCGGATGATTCCGGCAGGAGAAAGCCCGTTGCTGTTAAAGGGAGCGAGTTCATCCTTGAGATGGATTCGGTGATCATGGCTCTGGGCAACTCCTCAAACCCGCTGATCAGCCAGACGGCGCCGGAAATAGGCGTAAACAAATGGGGCAACATCACTGTTGATGAAGACGGCAAAACGTCCATGGACAGAGTTTACGCCGGCGGAGATATTGTACTCGGCGCGGCAACAGTAATCCTTGCCATGGGCGAAGGCAGGCGCGCGGCAGCCGCCATAAACAAGCTTCTTGCGGAAGAATAGATCTCTGTGCCCCTGCCGTTATATCTTCGGCGGGGGCTTTTTTCGCTTCTCCTGTACAAATTGTTACAATTTGTTTCTCTGCTGAAATCCGTTTTTAGCGTTTATATTTATAGTATGTACAGGAGTAAGCAATGAAGCTCGGCGATATTCTCTTGTTCGGTATTACGGTCATTTTTATAGTTGTAATGACTTGGGCGTTAATCACAGTCTTTTTTTGAGAGGAACTGTATGCAGACAAAAATAATGATCATCGATGATGATCTCAAGCTGATCAAAATGCTCAAAAAATATCTCTCTGAGTACTCGTTCATCATTGATGCCTTCGATGATCCCGAAGAAGCTCTTGAAAAGTTTGATGAACGCTCCCCCGCGCTGGTCATTCTGGATATAATGATGCCTAAAATAAACGGTTTTGAGGTTTGCAAGCGCATACGTAAATTTTCCGACATTCCGGTAATAATGCTGAGCGCGCGGGGAGAAGTCGAGGACAGGATAGTCGGACTTGAGATAGGCGCTGATGATTACCTGCCCAAGCCATTTGAACCCAGAGAGCTGGTGGCAAGGATTCAGGCGGTGATAAAGCGGAGAGAACCTATGCCTGCCGGAGAGAGAAAACCGCCGCAGTACAGCTTCGGAAGACTCATCGTTGAGCCGTCTAAATATACCGCAACGCTTGACGGCGTCAGGCTGGATCTGACCACAAGCGAATTCGGTATTCTGCATCTTCTTGTAAGAAACCCCTTCGTTACGCTGGACAGAGATAAAATACTCAACGAACTCAAAGGGATAGACTGTGACGCCTTCAACCGCACGGTGGATGTCACGGTAAGCCGTCTCCGAAACAAGCTCAAAGACGATCCAAAAGAGCCCCTGTTCATAAAAACAGTATGGGGAACGGGCTATATGTTCATAGGAGAGCGCGGCAATGATTAAAAAGCTCCTCAGCTCGGTTTTCACCAAGCTTCTGTTCATTGTTGTCTGCTCCGCCGTCCTGCTGAATATAATCCTATTCGGAATCTTTACCCATTATGTGGAAAACTCGGAAACAAGCCTCAACAGACACAGAGTTATCTATATTCAGTTTCTCCGTGACGAAATAGGCTATCCGCCTGATGTACGAAAAGCCGAAGCTCTGTCCGAAAGAACAGGCATAACGGTAATTTATTCATCACCCGAGGAGAGCTGGGCAACCGGAAGAACCGAAGGAAGATTCCCCGAGGATAAGCTGCACTACAGAACAATAGACGAAAACCTCACTCTGGGAACACTTCACGGGTATCAGACCGCTGAAATTACCGAGGGTGATTCAAGCATAAAATTTAAGTTCTGGCCTCTGACCGGAGAGATGGAGCGCCTCAGCATGTACGGCTGGTTCATGATCGGCGCCGTCTCACTGCTCATGGGGGCAGTGTACATGCTGATAAGACAGATCCTTAAGCCTATTAACTATCTCTCCGCCGCCATAGCAGAGGTTAAGAAGGAAAACTATGACTATAAAATTAACAGGTGCGGCAGCGATGAACTGGCACACCTTTGCAATATGTTTGACTCTCTCACATCGGAAATCTCCCGCTCAATCAAATATAAAAACAAACTGCTCACAGGTATAAGCCATGAGCTGCGCACTCCTCTGACAAGTCTTCGTATTGCCGCTGAAATGGTAAAGGATGAGTTTCTGCGTAAAGACATGACTGACGACATAAAACAGATGGATACGCTGATAAATTATCTTATGGAAGGAGCGAGGATAAAGCACGGGGCACTAAAGAAAAAACACACCGACATTAATAAACTGACAGGGGAAATATGTGCCCCTTATGAAGAAAAAACCGGAAGAGTTGTTTTTGTTCCCCACCCTTATCCCATTGAACTGAACATTGACGCGAAAGCTATTGAGCACGCCGTCAGAAACCTTATAGACAACGCTCTCAAATATTCTGAGGAATCCAGTGAGCCTGTTACGGTGGAAAGCGGCATCGTGAACGGATTCACCTTCATAAAAGTTACAGACAAAGGAATAGGCATACCCGCAGATGAACTTAAATTCATAACCGAACCATTTTACAGGACAGACATCTCCAGAAGCAAAAAAACAGGCGGCTACGGTATCGGACTGGATATATGCAAACAGATAGCCGAGGCACACGGCGGAAAGCTGGAGATCAAGAGCGTTCTGCATAAAGAAACGGAAGCCTGCCTTTATTTTCCGGTTGAACAGTAAGAGAGTACACTCTGTTACAAATCAATATAAATCTGAAAAGCATTCCTCAGTCTGAATCATTATTATAATAAAACACAGAGAGGAGGCAGATTATGGACAAAGAAAAAGTTATAGAAGCATTTAAGCTTACATGGGCGGAGTACCCCAGCCCGGTTATGCTTCTGAGCAGAAAGCACGATATACTGGCGCTTAATAAGGCGGGTGAGCAGTACGGAATGCCTACAGGCGTCAAATGCCACAGTCTGGGCGATTCCGCTTCCCATGCGAAATACTGTAAAGCCGCGACGGCTCTCAATTCGGGAAAGGCTGTGAGAAACGTTTGTTATATTGAAGAAAGAGGAATTGTCTATGACGGCTTCTGGCTGCCGGTGGGGGAAGACTACCTCATTCATTTCGGCAATGACATAACTGAATACGCCAAAGAAGAAATGTTCACAAAATCCGGCAGCTGATCATTAAAAAGCCGCTCCGGCACAATACCGGAACGGCTTCATCTATTCTTTAAGCGGCGGCAACCTGTGCCGTGCATGATCTTTTTTTAAAGTTTCTTTCTGAACGGCGCCGCCGCTTATAACCGTGTCTGTAATTAAAGTATAAGGCATATCACGGCATAAGCAACTCAAAGTGAAGAGAACAGACAAAGAATTATTTGTTGAAACAAAAACTCACTGGCGGCAATGCGCAAAAAAACTGTTTTGATACGCGGCAGTCTCAGATTCTTTGTCAGCAAAAAACCCGCCTTTTTGGAGGCGGGCGGTGTGTCTTTCTGACTTTGGTTTGATTTGTATTACTGAATGTTCGCCGCCAGATCTGTCTCTCCGATGATGAACTTCATCGGGTTAACCTGCACGCCGTTCACGAGAACCTCGTAATGCAGGTGCGGACCTGTGCTTCTGCCGGTGTTGCCCACTTCGGCTATAACCTGCCCTTTCTCTACATTGTCCCCTTCTTTCATAAAGAGTTTGTTGCAGTGGGCGTATCTTGTTACGTAGCCGAAGCCGTGGTCTATTGTTATCACATTGCCGTAGCCTGCTTTTCTTCCGGAGAAGATAACAACGCCCTTGGCGGCGGATCTGATGGGTGTGCCCATTTTGTTTGCTATATCAAGCCCTTCGTGGAAAACGCGTCTTCCCGTGAAGGGGGATATGCGGTAGCCGAAGCTGCTTGAGATCCAGCCTTTGGTAGGCCAGATAGAGGGTGTTGAGCTCATTATGAGTCTGTGTTCCTCAAGAAAATCGGACAGTTCCGAAAGGCTTGCCGCCCTTTTCTCAAGCTCCAGACCGAGGGTAACGAGGTTTTCGTTAAGCTCCTCAAAGAACTCTTTTTCCTTCCTTTCGCTCACGGCTGAAAGGTCCTGAATGATGTCGACCTCTTTACCGCCTATGGCAAGCTGCTTCTGAGGAACAGGACCGTTGGCATAGGTGGCAAGATTTCGAACTTTGTACTCCAGCTCATCAACACTGGCGATCTTTTTCTCGATCTCCTCAAGCTGCATGGCGTAACCGTCGATTTTCTCTTTAAGCTTCTCATTCTCGTGCTTGAAAACCAGCATATCGTGACGCTCGGAGTAAAGGCTGGTTAAAAAGAAAAAACCTGTAAAAGAAATAACGGCGTAAAATGCCACCAGCATCATAACGAATTTGATTGTAGAAAGGCTGAGCTTTTTGGTCTTAACCTCACCCAAACGGGATTCGTCAAATATCATAATGGTATAGCGTTTCTTCATCGTACCTCCGAACGCTTAAGAGAGAATCAATTCATGATTGTTTTACATAATAAATTTCTCTTTAGCAAGAATAACCTTTGTTCATCGCAGCTTTTCAAGAATTTCCATAACTGTCGAAATGCAGTCTTCTTTTTTAACAGCAACGGTTTCCCCTGTTCTGCGCACAGTTACCTCGACATTTCCCTCTGACAGCGACTTTTTGCCTATTGCCACCCGCACGGGGTATCCCACAAGTTCGGCATCGGTGAATTTAACACCCGCCCTTTCGTCCCTGTCGTCGTACATAACATCAAGACCGAGACCGGAAAGCTCTTTGTATATTGTTTCGGAAAGATCTGCAACCGCCTGCTCGTTAGGGTTGAGTGAGACTATGACGACCTCGAAGGGCGCAAGCTGAACAGGCCATATTATCCCTTTTTCATCGTGGTTCTGCTCTATAGAAGCAGCTACAACCCTTGTTACGCCTATTCCGTAGCAGCCCATTATCATCGGGTTCCTTTTGCCTTCCCTGTCAAGGTAAACGGCGTTCATGCTTTCGGAATATTTGGTGCCTAGCTTGAAAATGTGTCCGACTTCAATTCCTCTGGTGAGCACATACTTTCCGCCGTCAGCGGGGCAGGTATCCCCTTCTATGGCGTTTCTGTAATCGCCGAAGGCTTTGACCTCAAAATCCCTCCCGAGGTTGGCGTTTATGATGTGCAGATCCTTAATGTTAGCGCCCATTACAACGTTTTTCATGGCGCGCACCGCATAATCCGCGTAAATTTCGATTTTCAGCCCGGCAGGACCGATGAAACCCGCCGGAGCGCCGCCTGTCTGCTCCGCTATGTCGTCATAGGAAGCCAGCTCAGCGGAAGGTGCTCCGAAAAAGTTTTTGACTTTGGCAAGGTTAAGCTCATGATCACCCCTCACGAGAAAGCAGTAGAATCTGCCGTCCACATTGACAATCATAGCCTTGAGTATCTTTATAACCGGAACGCCGAGGAAAGCGGCAAGCTCCTCAACTGTTCTGGTGTTGGGAGTCTCTTTCTCCTCAGCGGGGAGAACAACTTCGTTCCATTCCTCCCAGTTGTCGGCGCATACAGCCTTTTCAAGGTTTGCCGCATAGCCGCCCCTGTCGCTGCTGATAACGCTGTCCTCCCCCGTGTCGGCGAGAACCATAAACTCATGGGAGTATGAGCCGCCTATGGCGCCGGAATCAGCCTCAACCATTGTATATCTCAGACCGCAGTCGTCGAATATGCGGCGGTATGCGTCACGCATTTTGCCGTAGCTCACATTTGCGCCCGCGTCATCCACATCAAAGGAATAGGCATCCTTCATGATGAACTCCCTGCCTCTCATCAGCCCGAATCTGGGGCGCACTTCGTCACGGAATTTTGTCTGTATCTGGTAGAGATTTATGGGAAGCTGCTTGTATGACGTGATGAAGCTTCTTACTATATCTGTCGTGACTTCCTCATGGGTGGGACCGAAGCAGAAGTTCCTGTCGTGCCTGTCCTTGATGCGGAGAAGCTCCTTGCCGTAGTAGCTCCAGCGTCCTGATTCCTCCCACATTTCGGCGGGCTGAACGGAAGGCATGAGAATCTCTATAGCGCCTGATGAGTCCATGTTTTTTCTTATTATATTTTCAGCCTTGCGGATCGCTTTGAGTCCGAGGGGAAGATAATCATATATGCCTGAAGCGAGTTTTTTGATCATCCCCGCCCTGAGCATAGCCTTATGGCTTACAACTTCCGCTTCCGCGGGAATCTCTCTGAGCGTGGGGATAAAATATTTTGTTAATCTCATGCCGCCTCCGAAAATGATGATTGAATATCCGAAAAAGGTTACAATTATTCGGTACATAAATCAACGGGTACTTTTACCATAATTGTTTTGATCTGCCCTTCCCGTTGGGCTATAGTTCAAGTACGGGTGAAGGGGACGCTATGCACGATAAACAGCTCGGACAGCTACTTATAGAGATGGGATACCTCACGGAGGAACAGCTCGGGGTCGCCCTTGATGTTCAGCGTGTGCACTCAGGCGTGCTGGGGGATGTGCTGACCTCCCTTGCGTTCGTTTCTTCTGCTGAAACGGCGATGGCTGTCGCCAAGCAGGCGGGTAAAAAATATACCGACATATCGGACATCAAGCCGGATAAGGAGCTGCTCAGTCTGTTCGGCATGAATACTCTGAAAGACCTCTCCTTCATCCCCTTTGACAAAAACGCGGACACAGTCCGCATAGCCGCCGCAGACCCGTTTGACATAAACGTGGCGGACACGGTACGCAGGAAGACCGGCTTCAGAACTGAAATCCACGTGGCGGACAGGGAAAGCATCCTCAGAAGCATTGAGATGAACTTCTACCTCATAGAAAAACCTGTGAGGGAAGAGATCTCCCGCTCCCTCACGCAGCAGACGGGAACGGACACCCCCGCCCTGCTGGATAATATAATGAAATACGCCGTCACCGAGCGGGCAACGGACATACACATCTCGCCGGAAGCAGTGGGAGCGCACATTTTCTTCCGTACGGACGGCATAATGCGCCACTGCTTCGCTGTGCCCGCCTCAGTGCACTCCTCGCTTATCTCCAGAATCAAAATACTCTCCCAGCTTGACATTGCGGAACAACGCCTCCCGCAGGACGGTTCCATGACTGCCGGGTTTTTCGGTGAGGAATATGACATCCGTGTCTCGACTATCCCCACGGCGTACGGCGAAAACGCCGTGCTGAGACTTCTGGGAAAGAACCTCTCGATGTTCAGTCTTGAGAGCCTCGGGTTTGATGAACAGGTCAGGCAAAGGCTTGAGAAATGTTTCGCCAAGCCCCACGGGATCTTTCTGGTAACCGGTCCCACAGGCTCAGGCAAAACAACGACACTCTACTCCGCCCTGAGACGGATAAACGCCCTTGAACGGCGGATACTCACGGTGGAAGATCCTATTGAGTACAGATTTCCATTCATAAAGCAGACTCAGGTTAACGAAAAGGCTGGTTACAGATTCGCCTCCGCCATGAGGGCATTTCTCAGACAGGATCCGGACGTGATTCTCCTCGGTGAGATGAGAGACGGAGAAACGGCGGAAATAGCCATGCGAGCCGCAATAACCGGACATCTGGTTCTTTCCACCATGCACACCAACGATGCGGTGACCGCCATCCCCCGACTGCTGGATCTGAAAATAAAGAATTATCTCATAGCCTCGGGCGTTTCGGGAATTATGGCGCAGAGGCTCGTCCGCAAGGTTTGCCGCTTCTGCGCGGAGCAGAGGGAGACGGACGTCGAAGCTCTCTCATCATACGGCATTGATCCGGAAATCGCGGCAAGGCACGGGATGAACGGAAAAATCCTTCTCCCCGAACCGCAGGGCTGCCCCCGCTGCGGGCAGACGGGATATTCCGGCAGAACGGTAATCTCCGAGTTTCTGGAAACAGACGCTGAGATTCAGGATATGATAATCAAGGGAGCAACCCCCAACGAAATACACGAAAACGCAGTCAGAAAAGGGATGCTCACCATGCTTGACGACGGATTCCTCAAGGCGGCAAAGGGCATAACCACCCTCGGCGAAATCCGCAGAGTAGCTGTAAAATGATTTTCTCGGTGCGGGCTTTCAATTCGGCGGGGAAAAAGCTGCGCCTCACGCTTGAGGCTTCCGGTTCTCAGGAGCTGTCGGCATATCTTGCCCACTGCGGGCTTGAACCCATAACAGTTAAGGAGGCTTCTAATATTTCCCGCCGTTTCCGCAGGAAAGACAGAATATCCCCCGCCGAGCTCACGGAAATTCTGGAGAGCCTGCATCTTGTGATAAAATCAGGCATCCCCCTCACCATGGGACTGAAAGAGCTTACTGAGGACACGGACAGTCCGGCTGTGGAAAGCATCCTCAACCGGGTATCATTCCGCACGGCATCGGGCGATTCTTTCTCTAAGGCATGCGAATCCTGCGGGAGCGCATTCGGTGAGACAGTGCTGAGCCTTGTCCGCATCGGGGAGGAGACAGGCAGGCTGGACAAGACGCTGAAAGACGCCTCAAACCATGTGCAAAGGATAACCGACCTCAAGGCGGGTATACGTCAGGCGCTTATGTATCCGGCGTTTGCCTTTTTCTCTCTGCTCGGCGCCCTGCTCTTCTGGATTGTTTACGTAATGCCTCAGATGGCGGAAACCTTCCGTGTGTTTGAGGCGGAGCTGCCCCCTGTCACCATGGGCATAATCGGGGTATCCGGTTTTCTCGGTTCATACGGATTGTTCATTCTCATGGTTTCCTGCGCTTCTGCCGTTCTGTTTTCCTATTTCCGCCGATCCGATGCCGGCTTCCGCCTGAAAACAGATAAACTTATACTCAAAATACCCGTTGCGGGCAGTCTGGTGCATCTGTTCAATCTCGCCTTCTTCGCAGAATACATAAGACTTATGACAGGCTCCGGTCTGCCCCTGTACCGCTCGCTGTCCGTTATGGAAAACAGCTTCTCCAGCACAGTCTTCACACGGGCTGTCAAAGGTATTCGGGAATCAGTCAGCGGCGGAGAGTCCTTTTCGGTGTCCATGGCAAAACAGAAGCTCTTCCCGCCTCTTCTCGTTAGGATGGTAAGTATAGGAGAACAGACGGGACATCTCACGGAGCAGCTTGAAACAGCGGCAGAGCACTACCTCGACAAGGCCGAACGCACCGCAAAAACCGTGTCAAAGGTTCTTGAACCCGCAGTAATCGGATTTGTGGGAATATTCATGCTGATAATATTCATAGGGCTTTTAAGTCCCGTTTTCAGCCTTATCAGCGGGATAAAATAACTACAGCAGAACAAAGCCCGCAGCGGCGGAGAGCACAACCACGACCCATGACGGAGTTTTCATGAACTGAAGCAAACCGAATGCGCAGAGTGCTGTTATCACTTCCGCACGTCCTTTTATTCCTTCCGTGAAGACCGGATCGTAGAAGGCGGCAAGAAGAAGCCCCACCACTGCGGCATTCGTTCCCGCAAGCACACTCTGAGCGGCGGGCAGGCTGCGCAGCTTCTCCCAGAAAGGCAAAACTCCCATAACAAGCAGCATGGAGGGGAGAAATATAAACACAAGAGCGATCATACCGCCCGCAAAACCGTTGGGTGCGGCATGAGACGCAGCACCCAGATAAGCGGCAAATGTGAACAAAGGTCCGGGTACCGCCTGAACAGCCCCGTAGCCCGCCATAAACTCATCTCTGCCCAGCCAGCCCCCTGCCGTAACCTCCGCCTGAATCAGCGGCAGAACCACATGACCGCCGCCGAAAACCAGCGAGCCCGCCCTGTAAAAGCTGTCCGCAAGCCTGACCGCATGCAGATCGGTATATGCGGCAGCGAAAGGGAGAAGAATAAGAAACGCCAAAAACAGAATAAGATAAAAAGCCCCGCTCCTCACGGAAAAGCGTTTCTGCGCAACGGCTTCGCCCTGCTGACGCACTATAAGAAAATACCCCGCGCCGCCGCCCGCTATTATAACGCCTATCTGCATAATACCTGATGAAAAAGCCAGCACAGCGCAGGCTGATATTACCGCAATCACCGCCCTCAGTCTGTCAGGGCAGAGCTTCACCGCCATTCCCCACACAGCGTGGGCAACAACAGCCACAGCCGCCACTTTCAGCCCCTTAAGCCAGCCTGAGTCAAGAGCTCCGCTGAATGAGGCGACTCCGTAGGCAAAAGCGATCATAATAAGCGCTGAAGGTATTGTGAAGCCAAGCCACGCTGCGAGTCCTCCGGCTTTCCCCGCCCGTTTAAGCCCCACGGCAAACCCGACCTGACTGCTCGCAGGGCCCGGCAGGAACTGGCACAATGCCACAAGATCAGCATACTCCTGTTCGTTCATCCATTTTCTGCGGACTACAAACTCATCCCTGAAATAACCCAGATGCGCCACAGGTCCCCCGAAGGATGTGAGCCCCAGCCGAAGGAACACTGTGAATACTCCCATTATATTTTTCATTCCGCCCATTGAATCTTCTCCGCTGTTGCTATATTATCAATATAACATAGCAATATCGTGTGTCAATATCGTAATCTGATATTATGGAGAATATATGCAAAGGGAAACCGAGCTGGCATTTATAAAACTGCATATACTGCACCACGCGGCGAAAGAGGAAGTTTACGGAGCCGGACTGATGGAGGAACTTGCCCGACACGGCTACAGGATCGGAGCGGGGGTAATGTACCCAGCCCTAGCCAAAATGGAGAAGCAGGATCTGATCTCCTGCCGTACGGAAAATGTTGGCGGCAAGCAGAGAAAATATTACAGAATAACGGAAAACGGCAGACACCTTCTTGCTGAAATGAAGACGAAAGTTGAGGAGCTGCACGAAGAGCTTAATGAGGAGTAAGACGTTTCTTTTCCCTAAATGAACGAGGCTATTCTTCTCTTTAATTCCTCCGCGTGTTCAAGAGCCCGCCTCCTTATGTCCTCCTTATCACCTGCGAGGTAAGGCACAAACAGGTAACTGCCGCTCACCACCGGTTCGGCATAAACCATGCCTGTGTATTCGGCAAATTCTTTAATATCATTCAGAAGATTAAAAACGGGCTTCGATGAGGCGTCGTCAACCCCGCCTCCCATAGTGGCGGAGGCGATGAGAATTTTCCCTTTCAGCCTGTTTCCGCCCTCACCCAAGGCAAAGCCGTCCGTGAACACGTCCGAAAGCCATTTCTTGAATATCCACGGCATATTGAACCATTGAAGAGGGAACTGGAAGATTATTATATCCGCTTCCGCAAGCGCATTCTGCTCCGCCTCAACGTCAAAGCATCCGGCCGCGGAACTCAGGCAGCGCACGGACACCCCTTCCGTTTTACTGAGCTCGTCTGTTATTATACTGTTAACAAAGGAGTTCTCAGGGTTGGGGTGACCGAACACCATAAGAATTTTATTCATTTAAAGTCTTACTTTGTTCCGAAAAGCCTGTCTCCGGCATCGCCGAGACCGGGGACAATGTAGCCCAGCTCATTAAGCTTTTCATCAAGAGCCGCAGTGTACACCTTTATGTCGGGGTGCGCGGTGCAGAACGCACGCACACCCTCGGGTGCGGCTATCAGGCTCATAAACTTGATGGATTCAGCGCCTTTATCCTTAAGCATCTGCGCTGCCGCGATCGCCGAACCGCCTGTGGCTAGCATGGGATCTATCAATATGAAATCCCTCTTTTCACAGTTCTGCGGAACCTTGAAGTAATACTGCACGGGCTGGAGGGTTTCGTGATCCCTGTAAAGCCCGATATGCCCCACACGGGCGGAAGGCATGAGCTTAAGCACTCCCTCCACCATGCCGAGCCCCGCACGGAGGATCGGCACCAGCACAACCTTCTTGCCGGAAACCTCGTGGGCTTCCATCTCGCAGATGGGTGTTTTTATCTTAACCTTCCTTAAGGGAAAGTCCTTGGTAATCTCATATGCCATAAGCATAGCCACCTCATCCACGAGCTCCTTAAAATCCCGTTTTGAGGTTTTTTTGTCCCTGATGTAGCGCAGCTTATGCTGAATCAGCGGGTGGCTGATTACAGTCAGATTTTTGAACTCTCCCATTACTTATCCTCAGGAAGAATAAGGTTGAGAAGAACGCCGACTATGCCCGCAAGCCCTATGCCGCCGAGTGTCACCTTCCACATGGAAAGATTTACCCCGCCTATGCCGCACACAAGGATAACAGATGATATAATCAGGTTTCTCGGTTTGGACATATCGACCTTGCTTCTCACCAGAGAGTTGATGCCTATGCCCGCTATCATGCCGAAAAGGAGGAACATGATTCCGCCCATTACGGGAACGGGTATTGTTTTGAGCACAGCGCCAAGCTTTCCGAAGAAGGCAAGGCATATGGCGAATACCGCCGCTATGCGCATATACATGGGATCAAAGGCTTTAGTGAGCGCAACGGCGCCTGTAACTTCGGAATAAGTGGTATTGGGAGGTCCGCCGAGAACGCTTGCCATACTTGTGGCGAGACCGTCACCAAGGAGTGTTCTGTGGAGACCGGGATCCTTGAGATAGTCCTTCCCTGTTGTTGAGCTTATTGCGAGAATATCGCCCACATGCTCAATCGCCGGAGCTATGGCGACAGGAAGGATGAAGATAATTGCTTCTATATCGAACTGGGGAAATGCGAAGGAGCCGTTTCTGGAAGCCTCGACCCACGGGATGGAGATCCACGCCGCCTGCATGATCGGTTCGAAGCTTACATGCCCCATTATCAGAGCGGCGGCATAACCCACACAGATTGCGGTGAGTATGGGAATGAGGCTGAAAATTCTTTTGCCGTACGCTACAACGATTACAGCGGTGAAAAGAGTGATTCCCGCGAGTATGACCGCCTGAATATTATACTGACCGTCGCCGAAATGTTTTGTCATACCCACCGCGACAGGGGCGAGGTTAAGACCTATTACCATTATAACCGGTCCGGTGACTATCGGGGGCAGGTATCTTTCGATAGCCTTGATTCCGCCCTGCTTCACGAGAAAGCTGAAGAGAATGTATGTGAACCCTGCGCAGGTAAGACCGCCGAGGGTTTTGGCAACGCCGAAATTCTGCATTCCGTATTGAATAGGTGCGATGAATGCGAATGAACTTGCAAGAAAAACAGGTACTTTTCCTTTGGTGATAGCCTGAAAAAGCAGAGTTCCGGCTCCTGCGGTAAACAGGGCGATAGACGGGTCAAGCCCCGTCAGCAGGGGAACGAGAACCAGTGCTCCGAATGCCACGAAAAGCATCTGAAGCCCCAGAATGGTCTTCTTTACTCCCGAAATAGTCTCCATATAACCTCCTTAATTTATAATAAAAATTTTCCCATCCTTGGAAAATTTTTATACACGCTCGCGCCGCAATAAATGCGGCTTCGCTGCGCACGGCGCGCTCCCTTCCATGGGAGCGTTTATGACTTACGCAATCTCTACTCAACAACAGTAATCCGTACATCCTGTCGGATTACTGTACACGCTCGCGCCGCAATAAATGCGGCTTCGCTGCGCACGGCGCGCTCCCTTCCATGGGAGCGTTTATGACTTACGCACATCTCTACTCAACAACAGTAATCCGTACATCCTGTCGGATTATTGTACACGCTCGCGCCGCAATAAATGCGGCTGCGCTGCGCACCTCTGGTTATTGAGACTCTTCGCATAAGCTCAGAGTGACGCCGTTCGGTGTGTCATTCTGAAGCGCAACCGGAGAATCTCCATCCTCCTTTAACAAAGGGGGAACGAGGGGGGATTTCAATCACCGCCCACCAGTCCGTTTCCCAACTATCGGCAGACCTGTATCCGTTATGATTCAGACGTTTTATGTCCGCCTTCCCGAAAACTGTACAGATACAAATAACAATAATTATGAAAGAGTTAGTCGATAATCGAAAATACGTAAACCGCACACGACGGCAACGCACAACAAAACATTTGATATTAAATTAATATTCTTTTCAGATCAAGCGATGAATAAAAACCGCGTTAAAAAATGCCGCTCACCCTTGCGGAAAGCGGCTTGAGTATTGCATGTCTATTCTGTTCTGAATTTTCTCACCAGAGAATCAAGCTCTTCCGCGAGCCTCTGGAGATCGGTGACTGTCCGGCTGACCTCTGTCATTCCGGATGAGCTCTCCTCGACACCCGCAGATATAACCTGAACATTCTCATTTGTTCCGGCTATCGCCCTTCCCTGTTCATCCACAGCGGTTCTTATCACTGCCATTGCGGAGCGGATGTCGTTAACCGCCTCTACAATATTATTAAAATATCCGTCAACTTCCTTGATAGCCCCGACACCTTCGTCCACAGTTTTCTCGGCGCTGCCCATATGAGCTGAAGCGCTTTTCGTCTCCGTCTGAAGACTTGATATGAGACTGCCTACCTCTTTGGTGGCGTTCTGTGTCCTTTCCGCCAGTTTACGAACCTCATCGGCTACGACGGCAAAGCCTCTGCCTGCCTCACCTGCTCTTGCGGCTTCGATAGCGGCATTCAGCGCAAGAAGGTTTGTCTGATCCGCAATATCGTTTATCACACTGATAATATCACCTATTCTGGAAGATGCCTCACCGAGCTTGTCAATGGAGCCGGCGAGTCTGCCCGTCTCCATGCGGATCCCCTCAATCCTGTCCACAGCCTCCGTGAGCTGTCTGCGTCCGTTTTCAACGGTTTCGGAGGCAGTTTCGGAAAAACTTATGCCGTCGGTCAGGCTTGCGTTAATTTCACCCGCTGAGGCGCTCATCTCCTCCAGTGCGGCGGCAACGCCGGAAACCTGTGCCGCCTGCTCCTGAAAGGTGCTGCTGAACTGATCAGTCGTAGAAGCCAGTTCCGAGTTGCCCGATGCCACTCCTGCGGCGTTCAGCTTCACTTCGGAAATGATCCCGTTTATTTTCGATATAAACCTGTCAAAATGATCGCAGAGCACGCCAAGCTCGTCATGCACCCTGCTGTTTATTCTTCTGGTAAGATCCCCTTCACCTCTGGAGATCTCCTCAAACATTTCCGCCAAGATCTTAACACGTCTGAAAACAAGAATATTAAGCACGGCAAACATTACCATGAGGATAGTGACCACCAGAGCAGCCGCACCCAACATAAATATCTTTACCATGTGATTTGCTTCGTTTATCTCACCCATAATCTTTTCGGTTTTCTCCGCCAGCAGGAAGTAACCTATCTCCATACCGCCTAAGCCTTTTGCTGGAACTGCTGTGACAAAATACCCTCCGATCTCGGAGTATCCTTCATTCACAAGGGCAGCGACATCTATATCCTTGACTGCGTCCGCGAGTTCAACACTGAAATTTTTCTGAGCAACAACATACCTGCCCATTTTAGGGTTTTCCCGCGCCTCTTCAGCTATATCAAGATATTTCTGATCCATAAGCATCAGCATATCAGTTCCCCGTTCACTCAGTTCATCGACAATGGAATTGATTCCCTGAATAAACTCCATTGAGCCGATGTATGCGCCTTCATGGAAAATCGGCACAATCGCCCTGTGGGAAAGTCCTGCTACACCTATTTCAAAAACAACCATGGGCTTGCGGGTTTTCTTCATCTCAATCAGCGAATAGCGGAAGGAACTGAGGTCGTCCCCGTATTTCTTCGGATTCCACGCACGCAGAAAAGATTTTATATCCGCAGTATGTATATGAATCTGGACATTCTTAAGCTTTGTATTTTCCCTGAAGCTGTCAGAAAGCTTCTGAAGCGGCTCTATGGCAAGCTCCCGGTTTCCGGTAACAAGAGCTTCAACCACAGCCTGATTGTTTACAACGGCAAGAGCATTGGTAAGCCCAACATCGTCCTTCGCCGCGAGCTTTTCATTAAGAGAATAAACAAGATTATCGGCTGTCTTTGTGAATACAGACTTGGATATGTCTCTGGTAAGATTGAGCATATATAAGAAAAGACCGACAAAAACAACCAGCGACGCACCGAGAACAAAAACTGCGAGTTTCTTTTTTATTGATATATCAAACATAAATCAGCCCCTGAACTCTTATTGTGTAGCAGATATAGAGTTTAAGCCTTAATAATAGCTCCGATCAGACGTATGTTCAATAAAAATTTAACACTGATTTAGTCTTATATAATCATAGCAATCAGCTATACAATAAAAAAAGCCCGCAGGCTTGTATCCGGCGGGCTTGTCATTGTTATCTTTGAAATAGTTCTATTCCTGTTCAACTGTTTTGAGATCGCCCAAAACATACTCTATAATTTCCTTCGCGCTGAAGGAGCAGTTGCCGTTTCTGAGAAACTCCTTAACGGTCGCGAAGCATGAGCCTGCTGTTACCAGAGGCTTCTCGAAATAGCCGTTCATGTACTGCGTGGCGTGACCGATATTGGCGAGAAGACCGTTGCAGAGGCATTTGCGCCCTTCTGTGTCCTCTTCCCTGCCGCCCTTCTCAATATATGACTTAACAGGTTCGGCGGGGCACCGGTAGCCCACTGTTCCGTCATCCTTTCTGAACAGGGTGCGCAGATAACCAAGATTGCAGATTCTGGGTCTTGCCGCGTATTCGGAAGCCTCGGAAAGTGTACCGAGCACCTTAAGCACCTTAAAGGGAAAGCCTGTGGGAGAGGCGAATATATCTGTCTTCACTTCAAACTTGCCGAAGGAGAGAATAGCTTTTTTAAGTTTTTCATCAAGCCCTGATTCCTTGCAGAAAGCAAAAGCGGTTCCGAGCTGAACGCCCGCCGCGCCTTTCTTTATAGCCTCTTTCAGCTTGTGCGCCTCACCGAAAGCGCCCGCAAGCCAGAAGGGAACCTCAAGAGACCTGAGCTTTTCAAGATCAATAAAGTCCTTCTCTCCGTAAACAGGCTCACCTGAATCATCAAGAGTTATACCGCCTCTGGGAGGCGCATTGTGCCCGCCCGCAATGGGGTATTCAACCACAAGACCGTCCACTTTGCCTGTGGACTTCTTGATCATAGTAGTAGCGAGTACGTTTGAGGATACTATAGCGAGAAAATCGGGGCGCTTGAGCGAAGGGAGCCCGCCGCCGAAAAGTTCCTTAGGATCAAGAGATACATGAAAGCTTTCATCCTTGAGAGCGCCTTCCACATTGAGCCTCATATCCCCCTTGAGGTTTTCGGAAAAACGATCGAGTATGCCCGGAATCTCTCGGGGAATGCCTGCTCCCATGATGACATAGTCAACTCCGGCAAGCATCGCTCCGTAAAGAGAGGCGAGATTGGGAAGCTGTATTTTTTCAAGCAGGTTTATGCCCACTTTGCCGCTGTGACCTTCCTTGGCGAGATAAACCTCAGCGAAGTTGGCGGCGACAGTGAGTTCAATAAGCTCTTTGGACGAATTCACGCTGTGCATGGGCACGTTCATGTATCTGCCCTGCGCCGTCAGCCCGTCCTCCCTGAAATATTTTTTCAGAATCTTCGCAGCGGCGTCCTGAAAAGGAAACGCAGCGAGAGCACGTCTCATATGCCCCCCCTTGTCCCCTTCCTGAAGTCTTCTGGCGAAAATAATATCCATGGCAACGCCTGAAACCACACCGAGCTGCCCCTGTCTTGAGACCTCTCCGGCGAGAACCCAGTTAGAGACCGCAGCACCCATTCCGCCTTGTATAATAAGTGGATGACTCATTTTTTACTCCGAAATTGCAAATTAATTGTAGTCCGCACAAAATAAATTATTGTGCCGCATTTTACAAGAAATATATAACCCTTGCATTGGCAGGATAAAAATATAACTTATGTATTATAGTTGACAAACCAAAATATACTGCAATAATACTACAAAAATTATTGCAGAAGAAATATTAACACATATATACAATAGATTAACAGGTATTATTATGACAGAACTTCAGGAAACCAGCGAATCGGTTATGACTAACCGGAGAAATTTCATCAGAGCCAAGGTCGCAATAAAGATGTGCGGCTTCTTCTTTGAAGAAGGTGACGATGGCTCAAGGGCTTACAGCGGCGGCTGCTTCATGAGCAAAACTTTAGACATGAGCGAAGGCGGCATGCAGATAATTCATAACGGCAGCCTAAAACCCGGAGATATTGTAGAGCTCAGAACTAAAAACGCGATAACCTTCCCCAAATGTATGAAATGCGATCATTACTACAATATGCGCTCAAAAATCGAGCTCCAGCCGCTTACAGTTCGCATAGTCTGGGCTCAGGGCAGCAGATGCGGTCTGGAATACATAAGGCTTTCCAACTTCAATAGAAATGTTATATCCAAAATCGTATGGCATAAGCACATTGAAGAGATAAAAAATACTAAGGAACCTAAGCAATAAAAATTATTACTTGCTAAATGATATTATCCTATTGACAACCTCCCGGGTATGGAATATCCTTAAACATACACTACATCACTCAGGAGGATGCCAATGAGCCTTGTAACAAAACAAGCACCCCTTTTTAAAGAAATATCCGTTGTGGGAAAAGAATTTAAAGACGTCAGCCTCGAAAGCTACAGAGGAAAATGGGTTGTTCTTTTCTTCTACCCCCTCGACTTCACATTTGTTTGCCCCACCGAAATCACAGCACTTTCAGACGCAGCACCCGAGTTTGCGAAGAGAAACGCGCAGATTGTGGGAGTTTCAACTGACAGCAAATTCTCACACCTCGCATGGATAAACACTCCCCGCACAGAAGGCGGTCTCGGCGAAATCTCCTACCCCCTTGTCGCGGATTTCACTAAGAAAATCTCCGAGGACTACGGCGTGCTTCTTCCCGAAGGAATGGCACTCAGAGCAACCTTCGTCATCGATCCCGAAGGCGTTGTCCAGTTTGAGCTTATCCACGCTCTTGGTATAGGCAGAAACGTTGATGAGGTTCTCAGAAGCCTTGACGCGCTTCAGTTCGTTGCCAAGCACGGTGAGGTTTGCCCCGCAGGCTGGACACCCGGAAAAGACACAATGATACCCGATCCCGAAAAGAAAAAAGAGTTCTTCAAAAAGAACCCTGCGGGACATCAGTCTTAACAATAAAAATCCGCGCATCCTGCCGGATTTTTACACACGCTCGCGCCCTGCTAAGCAGGGCTTCGCTGCACACGGCGCGCTCCCTTCTGTCTTGCCTGTAAACAATTTCCCATCCTTGGAAATTGTTTACACACGCTCGCGGGCGGGTCAACCGCCCTTCGCTACGCACGGCGCGCTCCCTTCCATGGGAGCGTTTCCCTTAATCTGTTCAAGCAGAACGCAGGATTAAATGCCAGCACCCAGTTCCTTTGCTTTTCCGAGACTGTCAGTGTTTTTCACATCCCCTTTTTCGGCAACACCCGCAACTAGAAGCTTTCCTCTGTCAACCCAGCCGCTGTAGGCGGCAAGATGTTCATACATCTTCACCATCCCTTCAAAAACCTCTTCCCCCTCATCCGCCCCGCATGTGAGAAGACAGCACTCCTTAACAGCCAGCGGGTGTTCTGTTATGTAAAAAGAGTAAAACTTGTCTATAGCCGCTTTAAGCTGCGCCGGAAAAGAAAAACAGTACAGAGGAGCGGCAAATACAAGCACATCCGCCTTTTCAAGATGAGGAGCGAGTTCATTGAAATCATCATCAAAAACACATGCCTTTCCTTTGGAAAAACAGGAATTGCAAGCCCTGCACCCTTTTATATTCTTAAATGCCGTCTCAAACTTTACCACTGAATGTCCGGCAGATTTCACCCCTTCAATAAAGGCGTCAGCCATCAAATCGCTGTTGCCGCCCTTTCTCGGGCTGCCCGTCATAACCAGAACATTTTTCATTATTTCCTCCTACCCTCTTTTATATATTCTTACCCGCCGCCCACAATATGTAAAGTACGGATTATTTTTATATATACTGCCATTTAGTATAGCGTGACATAACAGTCCCATGGATGGGGCTGCGCCGTGCGAAGCGAAAGCGGGTTTATCCCGCTGCGAGCGTGTGCGCAAATACGGCAGGATGTACGGATTTGCGTGATGAAGACAGCAAGTACGGATTATTTTTATATATACTGCCATTTAGTATAGCGTGACATAGCAGTCCCATGGATGGGGCTGCGCCGTGCGAAGCGAAAGCGGGTTTATCCCGCTGCGAGCGTGTGCGCAAATACGGCAGGATGTACGGATTTGCGTGATGAAGACAGCAAGTACGGATTATTTTTATATATACTGCCATTTAGTATAGCGTGACATAGCAGTCCCATGGATGGGGCTGCGCCGTGCGAAGCGAAAGCGGGTTTATCCCGCTGCGAGCGTGTGCGCAAATACGGCAGGATGTGCGGATTTGCGTGATATATTGACACACAAGAACAAAAAGCTGTAGAATAAGGGATAAATATAATCTTTTATCACTTATTTTTTTGCGTACGGTCTCCAAAACGCCTCATGAACTGAGGCGGAAACGATTATCTGAATCACACCAAGGAGGAGACATGCCCATCGGCTGGAATGATTATGATCCGTCGGATTTTTTTGACGAAGTAATGGAAAAGAAGGGAACGCCCAGAAAGGCTTCCGGGGAGCTTTTCGAGCATCTGAGAAAACTTTCATCCAGAGACATATACACCCGTAAAAAAACAGCCGAAGCGGCAATAATAGAGCTGGGCATAACATTCACCGTATACGGAGAGGGCACGAACATAGACCGTGCCATGCCCTTTGACATAATTCCCCGTGTCATGTGCGGGGATGAGTGGAAAAAAATCTCAGACGGTCTCGCCCAGAGGCTGAAAGCGCTGAATATGTTCATCAACGACCTGTACAACTCTCAGGAAGCACTCAAAGCAGGCGTAGTGCCCGAGGATGTAATAACCACATCCCGCAACTTCCGCAGGGAATGTATAGGCATGACGCCGGCTCACGGCGCGTGGGCAAACATATGCGGAAGCGACCTTGTGCGGGATCAGCACGGAACAATGTACGTTCTGGAGGATAATCTCCGTGTACCCTCCGGTGTTTCGTACATGCTTGAGAACCGCAAGATAACAAAGAGAGTTTTTCCCGAATTATTCAAAGATATAAATATTATCCCCGTCGACGACTACCCCTCCAAGCTGTTCGATATGCTCACGTCCATCGCTCCCGCAGGGGTGACAAGCCCCGAGATAGTAGTGCTCACTCCGGGAATATTCAACTCCGCCTACTTTGAACACGCTTTTCTTGCTCAGCAGATGGGTGCGGAACTTGTGGAAGGGACAGACCTTCATGTCAGCGATGACAACAGGGTATACATGAAAACCATAGAGGGGCTTGCCCCTGTGGACGTGATATACCGGAGGATAGACGATGACTTCATCGACCCCGAGGTATTCAGGAGCGATTCGATCCTAGGCGTTCCCGGGCTTATGCGCGCGTGGAGGGCGGGGAATGTCGCTATAGCGAACGCCCCGGGAACAGGGGTGGCGGATGACAAGGTTGTTTATGCCTATGTGCCGGATATGATACGCTTTTTTCTGGGTGAGGAGCCGCTGATCCCAAATGTGGAAACCTTCCTCTGCCGCAGGGAAGACCATATGAAATACGTGCTGGAGCATCTTCCCGAGCTTGTGGTGAAACCCGCCAACGAATCCGGCGGTTACGGCATGCTTGTGGGTCCTCATTCCACAAAGGAACAGATTGAGACTTTCCGCGGGCTGATACAGCAGAACCCAAGAAACTACATCGCACAGCCGACATTAAACCTCTCCGTGACGCCTACCCTCACAGAGGACGGGATAGACGGACGCCACATCGACCTACGCCCGTTCATACTGCAAGGCGCCGGAACCTATGTCACCGCAGGAGGGCTCACCCGTGTGGCGCTCAAAAAAGGCTCCCTCGTTGTCAACTCCTCACAGGGAGGCGGCAGCAAGGACACGTGGGTTATTGAGGAGGAGGCGTAGTATGCTGTCAAAAGTCGCAAACAGAGTGTACTGGCTCGGAAGATACATGGAGCGCACGGAAAACACGGCAAAACTGGTGAATGTGTATACGGGGCTTCTGCTTGATATGCCTAAAGGGACTGATGTGGGCTGGCACAGTCTGCTGAAGATCACCGGCTCTGAGGAGGATTTCAGCGGGCTGTACGATGAGGCGAGTGAGCAGAATGTGACCTCATTTCTTCTCACCGACCAGCGCAACTCCGGCTCCATGCTCTGTTCGCTCTCCTATGCGAGAGAAAACGCGCGCACAAGCAGGGACATACTCCCCAGAGAAGCGTGGGAGGCGGTCAACGAGATTTATATCCTTGCGAAAACGGACAAAGATACGATATTATCCCGCAGCGGACGCTATCAGCTCCTCACCCGTGTGATACAGGGCGGTCAGAGGCTTGAGGGCATACTCGCCGGAGGTCTAAGCAGGAACCATACGCACACGTTCCTTCACTTGGGGCGTCTGCTTGAAAGAGCCGACACCACATCAAGAATAATGGACGCCGGAGCGCTGCTTCTGTCCGAAAGCAGTCTGAAAAAGATGCGCAGCCTTGAGGGGATAGTGTGGATGAATCTGCTGAAAACCCTCAGCGCCTATCAGATGTACAGACAGGCGGTTAAGAGACAGATTGTGGGCACGGAGGTAATACGCTTCCTGCTTAAGGATACTAAGTTTCCCCGCTCTGTGGCTTTCTGTGCGGAGGCTGCGGCGGTTTTCGCCTCAAGGCTTCCCAACAGCGGAGCGGTAAAGGAAAAAACAAGCCTGCTGCTTCAGAGATTAAAAGATTTTTCTCCGGATAACGCGGGAGAAATGGAGATACACAAATTCATGGATGAAATACAGCTTGCCGTTTATGACATAGACAGTGCGGTATCCGCCACTTGGTTTAACTCGGAGCTTGCCGGATGAAAAGATTTCACTGCTCCTGCGGCTCGGAGATTTTTTTCGATAATACAAAGTGTATTAACTGCGGACAGGATGTGGGGTTCGACCCCGCTACTCTGCGCATGTTCACCCTTCAGGAAGTAAAAGGCGGTCTGGTCACGGAAGCCGGTGAAGCAGACACCCGTTTCCGGCTCTGCAAGCACAGGGCGGAAGAGGTGCTTGCCTGCAACTGGCTTATAACAGAGGATGATCCGCACGCAGAATGCCAAAGCTGCCGCCTTACGAGAGTTATTCCGCACCAGAGCATACCGAAAAACGTAAAACGCTGGCGCATACTGGAAGATGCCAAAAGACGAATGATCTACAACCTTCTCAACAACAGGCTCACCTTTGAAACCAGAGAGGAAGACCCCGAAAAAGGGCTTGTTTTTGACTTTCTGGAGGACAGGCGCTCAAACCCCCTCGTGGCGGAGGAGCATATATACACAGGGCACAGCAGCGGCGTGATAACCGTAAATGCAGCGGAAGCCGACCCTGAATACAGGGTCGCAGTGCGTGAGGAGATGAATGAGCGCTACCGTACAAATCTCGGTCACTTCCGTCATGAAATAGGTCACTACTACTGGATGCGCCTTGTGCAGAACACCCGCTGGGAGCCGGAATTCACCACTATCTTCGGCAACCCTTACTGGGATTATGACATCGCCCTCAAAAACTACTATGAAAACGGTCCCCGCACCGATTGGCAGGAATATCATATAAGCGCCTATGCCGGCATGCACCCCCTTGAGGACTGGGCAGAAACGTGGGCGCACTACCTCCACATGAACGACACCCTTGAAACTGCGGTATCCTTCAACATCATAAAGCTTGAATTCCGCAGAGACAACTTCCGCCAGATATTCGCCAAATGGATGGAGCTGACAGTGGCAATGAACGCCCTAAACAGGAGCGTAGGCAAATTTGACGCATATCCGTTTGTTATCAAACACATGGTCTACAGAAAGCTGGAGTTTATCCGCAGAGTGGTGATGGATGCCAGAGAGAGCAGCGCTCCGGCGGTTTTTTCAGCATGCGGAAGCAGCAGGAGCTGCGATTAATTAATCCACAACGCTTGCCTTATTTTTAATCAGTTTCAACAAGCACAATCGATAATTATTCTTAAAGGTTGTCAGGTAACGAAATTTTCACCTTATTGGATTTATTTATAAAGGCATATTTTTTGCTTATCCCCATGAAGTTAAATCTGTTCCAAAACGGGGAAAATCAATATGTCAGTCCAAGATACGGTTACCTATAAGGATGTTGTCATCCCGAAAGAGCTGATGGGCTTAATAAGCTACATGGCAGGGGTTGAGGAATACAGGGAAGAGCTGCGCACACTGGGCGGTCAGTGGGATCTCCTGAGTATTTTAGGCAAGATAAGCGGCACAGGAACAGACATGACGGGAACCCGTGAGGGCTTCAGGCATCTGACCTGCGAGCTTCTCAGCCAGCTTGGGCTTGAGCTGCTTGATAAAACTGTGCAGGAGATAGGCTCAAAGGCGCAGGTCGCCGTTGACATACTCATACGCAACCTGTTTGAGCGCACGGCGGATATAGGTTTCCTCGCCACGGATGATGACATAAGAGAATATATCATCAGAACAGAAGAGCTCAGAAAACTTCCCACCGGAGACGAGGAGCAGATAAACCGCACACGCATAAAAGAAGAAATGACCGCCCGCATTCAGGAGCGGTTCGCCGAATATGTTTCAAAATATTCCGTTTATTTCAATATAGTCCTTCTGGATACCGACGGACAGGTCATTGTTCAGCTTGATAAAAACAATAAGATCACGAAATCCGCCGATCCTCTGATAAAAGAAGCGCTCACCACCAAGGACGAATTTGTGGAGGTTTTCAGACACTCAGACATTCTTCCGGCTCATGAAAAATCTCTCATATATGCCTACCGAGTGACTGACGGAGCGAATCTCCGTTATTTGGGTGTTCTCTGTCTCTGTTTCAAGTTTCAGGACGAGATGAAGGAGATCTTCCGCAAGCTGAAAACCGGCGACGAGTGGTCTGTTATCTCAATCCTTGACAGCGAAGGGAAGGTCATAGCCAGCTCAGACCATTACCAGCTTCCCATCGGTGCTCCCGTTGAGATGGTAAGCGAGGATTCCTACGGCATAATCAAATTCGCGGGAAGAAAATATATTGCCAAAACCTGCCCGACAAAAGGGTATCAGGGCTTCTTCGGGCTCGGCTGGTACGGGCATGTGATGATGCCCATAGAAAACGCCTTTTCCTCCGCAAACGGGAAACGTGAAAGCATAGACCGCAGAATAATGGAAGCGGTGATGAGCGACCCAAGGCTTTTTTCCGAAGAGCTCCGCAGCATCCCCGTTCAGGCGGACAAAATACAGGGCGAGCTTGAACGCACCGTGTGGAACGGCAATGTGAAGGGAAACGATCCCCGCTCCAAGATACTTCTCTGGAGCGTTTCGGACGCCGGCGCGCGC